>DASQIP010000038.1:0-23252 GCA_035631515.1 Steroidobacteraceae bacterium | reverse complement strand
GACGCGGGGTGGGCCGGCGACGGGTCGGGCTTCCGGACCGGCGACCCGCATCGGGCCCGGGATGCGAACCGCATCGCCGCGGCGGCCCGCGACGCCGGAGTCGCCCGGATCGACTACCTTCTCATCACGCATTTTCACGTGGACCACGATGGCGGCGTCAGCGAGCTCGCGCAGCTGATGCCCGTCGACGTCTTCATCGACCACGGGTCGCCGAGCGAGGAGGCCGAGAAGACCAGCGTCGAGACCCGCGACGGGTTTGCCGCCTACGCCAGAGTGCGCAGCGCCGCGGCAGCGCATATCGAACCGCGGCCTGGTGACCGCCTGCCCCTCGCCGGCGTCGAGGCGACCGTGGTGAGCTCCGCCGGGGCGACCCTCGATCGGCCTCTGCCGGGCGCCGGCGGAAGAAACCCGCAGTGCCCCGAGCACGCCACCGCACCGCGCGACCCCTATGAGAACCCGCGTTCGACCGGCGTACTGATCCGCTACGGCGCCTTCCGTTTTCTCGACGTGGGTGATTTGAGCGGCGAGCCCTTGTTTCGTCTCGCCTGTCCGCAGAGCCTCGTCGGACCCGTGGATGTGTACCTGGTTGCCCATCACGGCGGCCCGGACGTGGCGGATCCGGCGATATTCGCGGCCTTCGGGCCGCGCGTCGCGGTGATGAACAACGGTACGACCAAGGGCGGCGCACGCTCGACCTACCAGGCCCTGCATCGGGTGCCGGGACTCGAGAACGTCTGGCAGCTGCATTTGTCCGCGGAGGCGGGCGACAGTAATTTCGCCGCCGCTTACGTCGCGAACCTGGACGAAAGCAGCGCCCACTGGATCAAGCTCATCGCGAGGCCGGATGGTTCCTTCCGCATCCTGAATCAGCGCACCGGCGCGTGGCAGGAGTACGCGGCGCGATCGAGAGGATCGGCCCGGGGCTCTAAGTGATTGATTGACGGTCTCTCGGGCGCAACGGCGCGATAACCGCGGTAGCGCGCTGGCGTAGCCGGCGGCTCGGCAGCAGCCCCGGGCACCGCGCCGTTACTTGCGGAAGGGAAGCTCGTCGTTGGATTATCAGGCAGGCCGCGCAGCGGCCTAAGGCACGTCAAGAGGGCCGGGCCACCCGCAACGCACGGGAGAAGCATATGTCCGTGACCATTCAGCTGAAAGTCAACGGCCGGCCGGTGACGGCCGAGGTGCGGGCCGACACTCTGCTGTCGGCGTTGTTACGGGAGCAGCTGCGCCTCACCGGCACGCACATCGGCTGCGACACCGCGAGCTGCGGCGCCTGCACCGTGCATCTCGACGGCCGCGCGGTCAAGAGCTGCAACGTGCTCGCCGTCCAGGCGCAGGGCCGCGAGGTCACGACGATCGAAGGGATCACGCCGGCGGACGGCACACTGCATCCCATGCAGGCGGCCTTCAAGGCATGCCACGGACTGCAATGCGGCTTCTGCACGCCTGGCATGGTGATGTGCGCCATCGATGTGGTGAGCCATCAGCCGCACGCGACCGAGGAGGAGATCCGCGCCGGCCTCGAGGGGAATCTGTGCCGCTGCACGGGTTACCACAACATCGTCAGGGCAGTCGCGCAGGGTGCGAAGGCCATGGGGCGTTGACCGTCACAGCCGAAGGGGGATGAGCCATGAGCGCAGCGCAACCGTTGATCGGGCGGCCGATCGAGAGAAAAGAGGACTACCGCTTCCTGACCGGCGCCGGCCAGTACACCGACGACATCACGCTGCCGCAGCAGAGCTACGGCTCCTTCCTGCGCAGTCCGCATGCGCACGCCCGGATCCGCTCGATCGACACCGCGGCGGCGCGGGCGGCGCCCGGTGTACTCGCCGTTTTCACCGGCAAGGATCTCGCCGGCATCGGCGGGCTGCCGTGCGGCTGGCTGATCAAGTCGATCGACGGCAGCCCGATGAAGGAGCCGAAACATCCGGTGCTCGCCGAGGACAAGGTGCGCCACGTCGGCGACCAGGTCGCGCTGGTGGTTGCCGAGTCGGTGGCGCAGGCCAAAGCCGCCGCGGCGCTGATCGAGGTCGACTACGAGCCGCTGCCGGCGGTGGTCGACACCGCGACCGCCGTCAGGGCCAAGAGCGCGGTGCACGACCTCGCCCCGGACAACGTCTGCTACACCTGGGCCATCGGCGACAAGTCCGCCGTCGATGCGGCCTTCGCCAGGGCGGCGCACGTCACTCGTCTCTCGATCGTCAACAACCGCCTCATTCCCAACGCGATCGAGCCGCGGGCCGCGAACGCCGCGTACTCACGTGCCGACGACTCGTACACCCTGTACGTCACCAGCCAGAATCCGCACGTCGAGCGGCTGCTGATGACGGCGTTCGTGCTCGGCCTGCCGGAGCACAAGGTACGGGTCATCGCGCCGGACGTCGGCGGAGGCTTCGGCTCGAAGATCTACCTGTACGCCGAGGAGACCGCGCTCGTCTGGGCCGCGCGGCGCGTCGGCCGGCCGATCAAGTGGACCGCAGAGCGCAGCGAATCGTTCCTGACGGACGCGCATGGCCGCGATCACGTCTCGACCGCCGAGCTGGCGCTCGATCGCAACGGCAAGTTCCTGGCGCTGCGCGTTCATACCACGGCGAACCTCGGCGCCTATCTCTCGACTTTCGCCTCGTGCATCCCGACCATCCTGTACGCCACGCTGCTCGCCGGCCAGTACGCGACGCCGGCGATCTACTGCGAGGTGCAGGCGGTCTTCACCAACACCACGCCGGTCGACGCCTATCGTGGCGCCGGCCGCCCGGAAGCCACTTATCTCATCGAGCGGACCGTAGAGCAGGCGGCACGCGAGCTCAAGATCGATCCGGCGGAGCTGCGCCGCCGTAATTTCATCCGCAGCTTCCCCTACGCGAGTCCGGTCGGTCTCACCTACGACACCGGCGACTACGAGGCCACCCTCAACCGGGTGCTGGATATCGCCGACGTCAAGGGATTCCCGGCGCGCAAGGCGGACAGCGCGAAGCGCGGGCTGCTGCGGGGCATCGGCTACTCCTGCTATATCGAGGCCTGCGGCATAGCGCCGTCCAACATCGCCGGCGCGCTCGGCGCGCGCGCGGGATTGTTCGAGGCCGGCGAGATCCGCGTGCACCCGACCGGCAAGGTGACGGTCTTCACCGGCTCGCACAGCCACGGCCAGGGTCACGAGACCACCTTTGCCCAGGTGGTCGCCGACCGGCTCGGGCTCGCGCTCGAGGACGTCGACGTCCAGCACGGCGATACCGGCAAGGTGCTCTTCGGCATGGGCACCTACGGCTCGCGCTCGCTCGCGGTCGGCGGCACGGCGATCGTCAAGGCCGTGGACAAGATCATCGCCAAGGGCAGGAAGATCGCCGCGCACCTGCTCGAGGCCGGCGAGACGGACATCGAGTTCACGCGCGGAGAGTTCCGCGTCGTCGGCACCGATCGCAAGAAGGCCTTTGCCGAGGTCGCGCTCGCGGCTTACGTGCCGCACAACTATCCGCTCGACAAGCTCGAGCCGGGACTCAACGAGAACGCGTTCTACGACCCGACCAACTTCACCTTCCCGGCCGGCTCCTACGTGTGCGAGGTCGAGGTGGAGCCCGATACCGGCGCGGTGCGCATCGCGCGCTTCACGGCGAGCGACGACTTCGGCAACGTGATCAATCCGATGATCGTCGAGGGCCAGGTGCACGGCGGCCTGGCGCAGGGGATCGGTCAGGCGCTGCTCGAGGGCTGTGTCTACGACAGCGACGGGCAGCTGCTCACGGGAAGCTACACGGACTATGCGCTGCCGCGGGCTGCCGATCTGCCGAGCTTCCGCGTGGACACGGTCAAGGGGACGCCGTGCACGCACAATCCGCTCGGCGTCAAGGGTTGCGGGGAAGCGGGCGCGATCGGCTCGCCGCCCGCGGTGATGAACGCCATTCTCGATGCGCTCGCGGCGCGCGGTGTGACGCGGCTCGACATGCCGGCGACGCCGTATCGCGTATGGCAGGCCATTCAGGCCGCCAGCCGCTGAGGGAGGCAAATCATGTCTGACTTAAGCTATCACCGGCCGGCGTCGCTCGCGGAGGCGGCGCGTCTCGCGGCCGCGGATCCGGACGCGCGGGTAATCGCCGGGGGCCAGTCGGTCCTGCCGTCCATGCGGCTCGGGCTGCTCGCGCCCTCAGCGCTCATCGACCTGGCGGGAATCGCGGAGCTCAGCGGAATCCGCAGCGACGGCCGTACCCTCACCATCGGGGCCATGACGACGCACGCGGCGGTGGCCGCCTCGAAGGACGTGCGGGCGCCGCTGCCGGCATTGGCGCGGCTCGCTCAGGGCATCGGCGACGGCCAGGTGCGCAATCGCGGCACCGTCGGCGGCTCGGTCGCCAACAGCGACCCGGCGGCCGACTACCCCGCCGCGGTGCTCGCACTCAACGCCACCATCCGCACCAACGCGCGCTCGATACCGGCCGACCGTTTCTTCACGGGCCTGTTCGCGACCGCGCTCGAGCCCGGCGAGCTGATCGGCACGCTCGACTTTCCGCTCGGTGCGCAGGCCGGCTACGCCAAGTTCCCGCAGCCGGCCTCACGCTTCGCGCTGGTGGGGGTGTTCGTCGCGCGGACCAGCAACGGTGTGCGGGTCGCCGTCACCGGTGCGGGCCCGTGCGCCTTCCGTGCGACGGCGCTCGAGGAGGCGCTGACGCGCTCGTTCACGACCGAGGCGTGCAACGGCGTGCGCGTGGCCTCCGACACCCTGAGCTCGGACGTCCACGGCAGCGCCGAGTACCGCGCCCACCTGATCCCGGTGCTGGCACGCCGGGCGGTGCAGCAGATACTCGCCTGAGGCGATGTGACGACGCAGCCGCTCCTGCCTGCGGGCATCGACGAGACGCAGGCGCGGCTGCTCGAGCACGACTACGTCGCCGACCGCCAGCTCGCGACCGCCGTCTTCCTCGCTCTGAAGCTCGGGCGGCCGCTGTTCGTCGAGGGCGAGCCGGGCACGGGCAAGACGGAAGTCGCCAAGGTTCTCTCCCGCGCGCTCGGCGCCGAGCTGATCCGCCTGCAGTGCTACGAGGGGCTCGACGTGAGCCAGGCGGCGTACGAGTGGAACTACGCCCGGCAGATGCTCGAGATCCGCCTCGGCGAGGCCGCCCATGAGCCGCGCGCGCAGATAGCCGCCGAGCTGTTCTCGGAGCGCTTTCTCATCGCGCGGCCGCTGCTCAAGGCGCTGCAGCCGCACCCCGTAGCGCCGGTACTGCTCATCGACGAGCTCGACCGCGCCGACGAGCCGTTCGAGGCGTATCTGCTCGAGGTGCTCGCGGAGTTCCAGATCACGATCCCCGAATTCGGAGCCGTGCACGCCGCTCGTGCCCCGGTGGTGGTGGTCACCTCGAACCGCACCCGCGAGATCCACGACGCCGTCAAGCGGCGCTGCATCTATCACTGGGTGGATTACCCGGACGCGGCTCGCGAGCTCGCGATCGTCCGCCGCAAGGTGCCGGGCGCGCAAGAGGCCCTGTCGCGGCAGATCGTCGCGTTCGTGCAGGGACTGCGCACGCTCGATCTGTACAAGCTCCCGGGCCTGTCCGAGACCATCGAATGGGGCCGGGCATTGCTGGCGCTCGACCGCCTGAGCCTCGATGCCCAGGCAGTGGACGACACGCTCGGGGTGCTGCTGAAGAGCCAGGACGATATCGCGCAGGTGCGCGGCTCGGAGGCAGCGCGGTTGCTCGAGCGTATCACCGCCGGCACCGCCGGCGCCGCGGCAGGGTGAGCCATGCTGCCGGCCGCCGCGCTCGGGCAGGAAGGCGCCGGACAGCTCGCGAGCAACGTCCTGCATTTCGCGCGCGTGCTGCGCAAGGCGGGCCTGCCGGTCGGCACGGATCGGCCCCTGCTGGCGCTGCAGGCGCTCGCGATCGCGGGCATCGGCTCGCGCGCGGACCTGTACGCGGTGCTGCGCGCCTGCCTCATCGATCGTATCGAGCATCGCGAGCTCTTCGATCAGGCATTCCAGGCGTTCTGGCGGGATCCGCAGCTGCTCGAGGAAGTCATGCGCCTGCTGCTGCCGTCCGCTCCGGGCGCGAGCGCGCGGCGCGGCCCGGGTGCCAGGCTGCGCGAGGCCCTCGCGCCGCCGCGCGCACGGCGGGAGCCGCGTGCCGCAGTGACTCGCGAGCGTGCGGCCGCGGACGATGCGCACCGCAGCGCCTCGGACCGCGAGCGGCTGCGCAAGGTCGACTTCGACTCCATGACGACCGCGGAGTGGGCCGCGGCGCGGCGGCTGATCGCCGCCCTCGAGCCGGTGCTCGCGCGGCTCACCACCCGCCGCCTCGCCCGCAGCGCGCGCACTGCGCGCCTCGATCTGCGGCAGCTGCTGCGCAGCTGCGCCCGGCACGGCGGCGACATCGTCCGCGTGCCGTACCGGGCAGCCACGACCCGCATCGAGCCGCTGACCGTGATCGTCGACATCTCCGGATCGATGGCGCGTTATTCGCGCATGTTCCTGCATTTCATGCACGCGCTGGTGAACGGTGCGCGCCACGAGGCGCTGCGCGTCAACGCCTTCGTGTTCGCGACCCGGCTCACCAACGTGACGCGGCAGTTGCGGGCGCGCGATCCCGACGCAGCCGTCACGCAGGTGATCGCGGCGGTCGAAGACTGGTCGGGCGGTACGCGCATCGGCCCGTGCCTCGCCCACTTCAATCGGCGCTGGGCGCGGCGCGTGCCCCTCGGCAGCTCGACGGCGCTGCTGCTGACCGACGGTCTCGAGCACGCCGAGGCCGGGCAGCTCGCGCTCGAAACCGCGCGCCTGTCGCGCTCGTGCCGGCGGCTGTGGTGGCTGAATCCGCTGCTGCGCTACGCGGACTTCGAGCCCAGGGCGCGCGGCATTCGCGCCATGCTGCCGCACGTCGACCGCCTCCTGCCGGTGCACGACCTGGCATCGCTCGAGGACCTGGCGCGGGCACTGAGTGCCGCCTGTCGGGGGGAGCGCAGCGCGTGGAACTGAAGGGCGAGCGCGTGCTGCCGGTGAGCCGCGAGAGCGCGTGGCAGCTGCTCAACGACGCGGCGGTGCTCGAGAAGTGCGTGCCCGGCTGCGAGAGCATGACGGCGCGCGGCGCGCACGACTACGACGTGGTGATGACGGCGGCGATCGGCCCCGTGAAGGCGCGCTTCAAGGGGAAGCTCGCGGTGCGCGATCTCGACCCGCCGCGCAGCTACCGGCTGCTGTTCGAAGGGCAGAGCGCCCAGGCCGGCTTCGCGCGCGGTGAGGCGCGCGTCGAGCTCGTGGAGCTCACGGCCCTGGAGACGCGGCTGATCTACGGCGCGACCGCGCAGATCGGCGGCAAGCTGGCCCAGATCGGCGCGCGGCTGATCGATGCCGCCGGCGCCGCCACCGCCGAGCGCTTCTTCCAGTCGTTCGCGGCGCAGCTCGCGGCGCGCACCGGGGCCGGTGGCGCCGCTGCAGGCGCGGCCGCGGCGCCCGCCGCAGCGTCCGGATTCTGGGGCTGGCTCAGGTCCTTCCTGAAGCATCTGTGGACTCGCTGAGCTAGCGAGCCGACGCCGGGCTCCTGGCAAGCGCCTCGTCGAGCATCCTGATCAGGGCCGCGCGGTCGTAGCTGTAGGGCTGGCGCTCGTTGAGCTGCACGAGTTGCTCTATCTGCTTGCGGATCGTGTATTCGGCTTCCTCCTGGTTCGGGACGACCATGTAGCGGCGCTTCGGAACCGGCTCGAACAGCGCCTGCTCCACCGCGGCCGCGACCTCGTCGGGCTCCTTGAAGTTGGAACGATCTGCGCGCACCTGGTAGCCGGATGAGTGGGCTGCGGCGGAGTCCGCGC
The DNA here is from genome assembly GCA_035631515.1 of Steroidobacteraceae bacterium. Classification (GTDB taxonomy): domain Bacteria; phylum Pseudomonadota; class Gammaproteobacteria; order Steroidobacterales; family Steroidobacteraceae; genus 13-2-20CM-66-19. The sequence goes on along the minus strand of DASQIP010000038.1, from coordinate 15,461 downwards.
CGATGCGCGCCAGGGCATTCTTGCCGATGCTGGAGTTGTAGTTTCCGGGCTCCACTACGCTCACCTGCACGCCGGCCGGGCTCAGCTGCCCTGCCAGGGAATCGGTGAGGGCTTCGATGGCGTGCTTGCTCATCGCATAGGCGGTCAGGTTCTGGCTGGCGAGAACCCCGGATATCGAGCCGATGTTAACGATGCGCCCCTGCTGCGCGATGATCAGGGGCTCGAACGCCCTGATCATTCTCACCGGCCCGGCGGCGTTCACATTCATCACCAGGTCGAACTCCTCCGGGCTCATGTCGGCGAGCGTTCCCACGGTCGCGATCCCGGCGTTGTTCACCAGCCCATAAAGGCCGCGCCCCCCTTTCTCGACGATCTCGCGTGCCGCAGCTATCTCGGCCGGCTGGGTCACGTCGAGGCGCAGCGCCTGAACGTTCCTGATGGTGCCGAGCTCCTTGAGATCCCCGGGTTTGCGGGCGGTGGCGTAGACGAAGTACCCATCCGCCGCGAGCCGCTCCGTGACCTTGCGTCCGATACCCGTGCTGGCTCCGGTAACCAGCACGGCTTTCACGGCCGGCGGCTCGGAAGCCTGCAGCGTACCGAGCGCCGCGCTGCCGGCGAGCAGCAGGGACGAGAGCGCGAGTGATCTCATGGCACACCTGACGGTTGTTGGGCAGCCTAGGGTAGCGCGAGTCCGACCCCGGGGCCGGAACTTCCATTCGCCGGCCCTTTTGCCGGCCGATTCGGTTACGCTGCGCCTCGAGCCAATATCGCGGTAGCGGCATGAACAGAACGATCATGATCGTCGCACTCGCGGCCACGTATTTCGTGTTCGCGATGCTGCTCAACAGCGTGGCACCGGTCATCCTGCAGTCGATGCTGACCTTCGGCGTCGACAAGGTCGCGACCTCGACGCTCGACGCCTGCAAGGACCTGCCGATCGCGATCACCTCGCTCGCGGCGGCCGCCTACATTCCGCGGCTCGGCTACCGCCGCGCCATGATGCTGGGGCTCGCGCTGGTGGCGCTCGCCTGCATGGCGATGCCGCTCGTGCCGGGATTCGTCACCACGCGGCTCATGTTCGTCGCGGTCGGCGTCGGCTTCGCGCTCGTCAAGGTGTCGGTGTACTCCTCGATCGGGCTGCTGTCGCCGGCACCGAAGCAGCACGCGAGCCTCACGAGCCTGCTCGAGGGCCTGTTCATGGTCGGGGTGCTGTCGACCTCGTGGGTCTTCAGCCTGTTCATCGACCGCCACTCCCCGGGCGACCCGGTCTGGCTGCACGTCTACTGGCTGCTGGCCGCCATCGCCGCCGCGGCCGCGCTGCTGGTCAGCTTCGCACGCCTCGACGAGTCGGCGGTCCATGCCGCCGCGATGACCGCAGAGTCGCCGATCGCCGGCATGCTGAACCTGTTGCGGCATCGCGAGGTGCTGGTATTTCTCGCCGCCGCATTTCTCTACGTGCTGATCGAGCAGCAGGTGCAGACCTGGCTGCCCACCTTCAATCGCGAGGTGCTGCAGCTGCCGGTCGCGCTCAGCGTGCAGCTGGCGAGCCTGTATTCCGGCGCGCTCGCCGGCGGGCGCCTGAGCGCCAGCGTCGCCCTGCGCCATGTCTACTGGCGCAACCTCCTCATCGTGTGTCTGATCGCCGCGGCCGCCACGCTGCTCGCGTCCGTGCGCACCAGCGGCGCCGGCGCCACCGACTGGGCGAGCCTGCCGCTCGCCGCGTACCTGCCGGCATTGCTCGGCCTGTTCCTCGCGCCGATCTACCCAACGATCTGCTCGACCATGCTGAGCTCGCTCCCCCTCGAGAGACAGGCGCCGATGACGGGATTGATCGTCGTGTTCTCGGCGCTCGGCGGGACTTCCGGCTCATTCATCACCGGCCGCATCTTTGCCGCCACCGACGGGCGCACGGCGTTCACCCTGGGACTCGTGCCGATGGCGCTGCTCATCGGCGCGCTGCTGCTGTTCGACCGCGCGCTGCGGTCGCGCCCGGCGGTCGCGCAGCCGGCCTAGTCTGGACGGGCCGGGTGCCGCGCGCGCTTCAGGCGCCGTCTTTCGGCGCCTGCGGCGTGGGCCAGGGGTGCTCGGACTTGCCGCTGAAGATCGCCGCCGGCTCGGCGTGCGAGAGCCTCCAGTCGCCGCGCGCGATTTCCGCCTCGAGCTGGCCCGGCCCCCAGCCCGCGTGACCCGCGAAGATGCGCAGCCCGTCCATCGGCTTGTCACGCTCGAGCAGCCGCAGCAGGAGCTTGCGGCTGGCGCTCAGGTAGACTCCCTCGCAGACCCGAGCCGCGTGCTCGGGCGGCTTGGCCGCGCGCACCAGGAACCACACCGAGCCGAAATCCACGGGTCCGCCGAAGTACACCCGGTCGTCGAGCGGCGCGAGGCGCTTCAGATCCGGGAACAGGTGCGCGACGGTGAGCGGCGTCGGCCTGTTGATGACGACCCCCACCGGGGCGGGGCCGAGATTGTTCATGACGAGCACTATCGAGTCGCCGAAGAAGGGATCGCGCACCTGTGAGCGGGCGGTGATCAGGATCGCGGTCAGGGGCTTGCCGTCGTCGGCGGGCGTGGCGCGCGGCAGCAGGCCGAGAGCGAGGAGCACACAGAGCGCTGCTCGTGCGCTCCGGCGCTGCGGAATGGAGTGCTGTCCCACCAGGGCGATCTTACGCGCGCTGCCGCGCAAAGCGTGCGCCAGCGCATTGCGCTAGGATTCGGCGGGTCAGCCGGGAGGAAGCCGACCATGCCCAACACAGTGCGCCTGCATCGGGTGCTGGCCACGAGGCCCGACAAGCTCTACCGCGCGTTCCTCGAGCCGGACGCGCTCGCCAAGTGGCTGCCGCCGAACGGCTTCACCTGCACCGTGCACACGCTCGAGCCCAGGGTCGGCGGCTCGTTCCGGATGTCCTTCCGCAACTTCACCACTGGCAGCGGCCACTCCTTCGGCGGCCGGTACCTCGAGCTGGTCCCCGGCGAGCTGGTGCGCTACACCGACCGCTTCGAGGACCCGAACCTGCCGGGCGAGATCCGCGTGACCGTGACGTTGCGCAGGGTCGCGCTCGGCACGGATGTCACGATCGTGCAGGAGGGGCTGCCGGACGCGATTCCGGTCGAGGCCTGCTATCTCGGGTGGCAGGAGTCGCTGCGGAACCTGAGCCGCCTGGTGGAGCCCGAGATAAAGGACGGCTAGCGCGAGTCCCCGCGTCAGCGGGGGAGCGGCGCGAGGCTGACGCGCTCGAGCAGCTGGTCGAGCGCCGGCAGATCGCGCTGCATGAGGTCCTTGAGCTCCGCGTCGGCACCCGACATCTCCGCCTCGAGAGTCCTCAGAGTCTCGAGCTGGGCTTCGGTCGGCGCGAAGTCGGCGCCGCCGGCGACATCGCCGCCGCCCGTTCCGACCTCGGCGTTGAGCCAGATCAGATCGAGATAGGTACCGCTCGCCTCGACGAAGTACTTGTCGTCGCTGTCGCGCAGCGCGCGCGACACCAGGCGCGATTCGGCAGCCTGCAGCTTCTGATCGAAGGCTTCGGCCGCCTTCAGGAGCTCGCCGCGCTGCTGCCGCTCGGCTGCGTGCAGCTCGCGCTCCGGAGCCGCCGCGGGTTCCTCGTCCGGCTCGTCTCCCTCCTCGGCGAGCACCGCCTCCTGCCTGACGCGCCCCTTGGCCGGCCGCAGCATCGCCTCGATGACCTCGAGCTGCTTGCGCAGCCACTCGACCTGGTTTACGGAGTCGGAGACGTGGCTGATGTCGTCGCGGATCCGCAGCAGCGTCCTGACCGAGAGCTGCAGGTCAGCGTCCGAGCCCGGCGCGCGCGGATCCCTCACCACGGTGAGCGGCTCCGTCAGCGACTGGCCGGCGACCTTGAGATGCACCGCATAGCTCCCCGGGGCGACCACGGGTCCGACCTCGGCGGGCCTCGATCCCCAGTGCGTGATGGGCCGCGAGTCCTCGTCGCGGAAGCGCGGCTCCTGCCAGATACGGGGATTGTCGGGCGCGAGCGTCCGCAGCGCGACGACCCGCGGTGAATCGTAGCGCAGGTCCCAGCTCACGCGGTTGATGCCGGCGACCAGGTCTTTGGCCTCGAGCCGGCGCACCAGGCGACCTTCGGAATCGAGGATCTCGAGCTGCGCGGAGTCTTTAGGGGGCGTGGCCAGCGAGAAATTGAGGGGCGCGGCGCCGCCCGCGACGAAGCGGTAGGCCTTGCGCGGCGCGAACAGCACCACCGCGGCGCCGGAGCGCTGGCGCGCCGTCTGCTCGAGCGGCGTGATGTCGTCGAGGATGTAGAGACCGCGGCCGTAGGTGGAGACCACCAGGTCGTGGAATTCCTTCTGCACCACCGCCCAGGTGACCGGCGCAGGCGGCAGGCCGTTCCTCAAGGCCGTCCAGTGGCCGCCGTCATCGGGCGAGTAGTACAGGCCGTTGCCGGTGCCCGCAAACAGCAGGCCCCGGCAGTTCGGGTCCTCGGCAACGATGCGCACGTAGGACAGCTCGTGCTTCGGCAGATCGCCGTTGATGCGCTTCCAGGTCTTGCCGAAATCGCTGGTCTTGAAGATGAAGGGATCGCGGTTGTCCACCAGATGGAAATCGACGCTGACGTAGGCCGTCGCGGCATCGAAGCCCGAGGCTGCGATGCTGGTGATCGTGCCGCCGGGAGGCAGGCCCGCCACGTGGCTCGTGACGTTCACCCAGCTGGCCGCGGCGTCCTTCGTGTACCAGATCTGCCCGTCGTTGGTGCCGGCCCAGATGAGTCCCTTCTGAGCCGCGGAGGGCGTGATCGCGAATACCACTTCGCCATAGAACTGTCCGAGGTTGTCGCCGACGATGCCGCCCGAGGGCGCGATGTGCGCCGGATTCTGCGTGGAGAGGTCCGGGCTGACCACCGACCAGCTGTGACCGGCGTCCGTCGTTCTGAAGATCACCTGGCAACCGTAGTACACCGTGTTGTGGTCGAAGGGATCGATCGCGAGCGGCGGCGTCCAGTGGCAGCGGTACTTGAGGGCGTTGGGAGGTGAATCGAGCGTGTGCTTCCACGGGCTGACCGAGTGCGCTTCGCGGTAGCGCGCATCCCAGCGCGTCACCGTGTCGCCGTAGCAGGTCGCCCACACCACGTTCGCATCGGCGGGATCGGGAAGGGTGAAGCCGGATTCGCAGCCGCCCATGTGGCGGTCCCAGCCTTCCTCGCCGCCGAGCGGCACGCTCGGGCCGCGCATGTTTCCGTCGTCCTGCATGTTGCTGTAGAAGTAGTAGGGCACCTGCTGGTCCACGGCCACGTGGTACATCTGGCCGATGGGGAGCTGCACGCGGTGGAAGCCGCGGCCGTGCACCGTGGTGATGATCATGCCGCCGTCGTCGGTGATGACGAAGCGGTCGGCGTCGAGGGGATCGATCCAGATGTCGTGCGTATCGCCGCCCCAGCGCACCTCGTGGAAGCTCTCGCCCGAATCGAGCGACTGGTGGAAGGAGCTGTTGGCCACCAGGACTTCGCTGTCGGTGCGCGGCGATACCGCGAGGCGGATGTAGTAGCCCGCGCGCCCGATCAGCGCCCGCTGGGAATTGACGCGCTTCCATTGCCTGCCGCCATCGTCGGATCTCCACACCGAGCCCTGGTCGGCGGTCTGTATCAGGGCATAGATGCGTTGCGAGTTGCCGGGTGCGATGGCGACGTCGATCTTGCCGAGCGGCCCCTCGGGCAGGCCGTCCTTCTCCAGATGCTTCCAGGTGGTGCCGCCGTCGTGCGAGATATAGAGGCCGCTGCCGGGACCGCCGCTCAATTCGCCCCAGGTGTGCATCTCCACCTGCCACATGCCGGCGATCAGGGTGTGCGGATCGTGAGCATCGAGCGACAGCCCCGAGCAGCCGACGTTCTCGCCCGCGAACAGCACCCGCGTCCAGTGCTGGCCGCCGTCGGTGGTGCGATACACGCCACGCTCCTGCTGCGGCCCGGTGACGCGGCCGAGCACGCACGCGAAGACGATGTCGGGGTTCGAGGGATGCACGATGATGCGGCCGATGCGGCCGGATTCGCCGAGTCCCATGTGTGTCCAGGTCTCACCGGCGTCGGTGGACTTGTAGATCCCGTTGCCCATCACGTCGCTGTCGCGGATGACCCAGGCCTCGCCCGTACCGGCCCACACCGTGCCCGGCTCCGAGGGCGCGACGGCGAGTGCGCCGATCGCCGCGACGTTCTGCTTGTCGAAGACCGGCGCCCAGCGGCTGCCGCCGTCGGTGGACTTCCACACGCCGCCGGAGGCCGCGCCGGCGTAGTAGACGGACGCGTCGCCGGGGACTCCGGCCACCGAGGCGATGCGGTTGCCGACGCGCGGGCCGACGAAGCGGAACTTGAAGTCCCCCTCCTTGCCGGCATCGGCGGCCGCCGCCACCGCGCCTGTCATGCTGCTCAGCGCTGCGAGCGCGGCCACCCAGCAACGAAGTGTTCTCATGCGCATCGGCTGCTCGTCATGGTTGGAGTGATTGTGCCCGCGAGTTTAGCGTGGGACGATGCCGGAATGAACGCGCGAGTGGCACTCGTTACCGGCGGTGGCCGCGGCATAGGACGCGAGGCGGCGCTGCTGCTCGCGCGCGCGGGAGCGCGCGTGATGACGGTGGCGCGCACCGCCACCGAGCTCGCCTCCGTCGGGCTCGAGTACGTCGCCGCCGACCTCGGAACCGCCGCGGGCTGCGCCCTGGCCGTCGCCGAGACCGAGCGGCGGCTCGGACCCGTAGACGTGCTGGTCGTGAACCACGGCATCGGCTCGGCTCACGAGCGGCTGGTGTGGGAGCAGGACCCGGAAGTGTGGCGCGAGACGATGCGCATAAATCTGGACGGTCCGTTCGAGCTCGCGCGGCTCACGGTGGGCGGCATGTGCAAGCGCGGCTTCGGCCGGCTGGTGTTCACCAGCTCGACCGCCGGCGAGAAGGCCGAGCGTTGCGGCAGTGCCTACAGCGCCTCCAAGCACGGGTTGATCGGGCTGGCGCGCGCCATCGCCCAGGACGCAGGTCCCTTCGGCGTCACCTCCAACGCGGTGCTGCCGGGCTGGGTACGCACCGCGATGGCGGAGCGCTCGGCGCAGACCGAGGCCGGGCGGCGCGGCGTCAGCGTCGAGCAGGTGTGGCGCGAGCGCGCGGCGCTCTACCCGCAGAACCGCGTGCTCGAGCCGCGCGAGGTCGCGGAGGTGATCGCGTTTCTGGCGAGCGACGCCGCCGGCGGCGTGAACGGCGAGGCCATCACGGTAGCGCTCGGCGGCATCTGGTAGGCGCGCGGACTTCAGCGCCTGCGCCGCGTCGTATCCTTCAGCCGGCTCGGTTGCAGCTCGCCGGCGCGCTCGAGCACGGGGTAGGCGACCGAGCAGATGTGCGAATGGATGCGCTTCAGGTCGCGCAGAATGTCGAGGTGCAGGGAGCTCGATTCGACACTCTCGGGAAGGCCTTCGCGCAGCCGCGCCAGGTGCTTCTCCGCCGCCGCGAACTCGGTAGCGCGCAGCGTGGCCTTCTCGGTCATCAGCTGGCGGGCGCTGTTCACGTCACCGGTCATGAAGACACCGAAGGCGAGCTTGAGGTTGTCGCACACTTCCCGATGAAACGCCGCCAGCTCCGCGGCGCCTTCGGTGGAGAACGCGACCTGGCGCTTGATCTTCTTGGCCGCCACCTCCATCAGGTTCTTGTCGATGATGTCGCCGACGTGCTCCAGATTGATGGAGAACGAGACGATCTCCATCGCCCGCATCCCGTCGCGCTCGCTCAAGCTCTCGCGGGTCAGCCTGGTGACGTACAGCTTCACCGCCTCGTTGAGGCGGTCGACGGCGTCGTCCATGCGGCAGATCTCGTCGACCAGCTTGCGATCGTCAGTGGTGAGCGCGGTCATGGTCTGCCGCAGCATGGTCTCGATGATGTCGCCGATGTGCAGCGTCTCGCGGGCAGCGCAGGCGAGCGCCACCGAGGGCGTCGCGACAGCGGTCTCGTCGAGATAGAGCGGCGTCGACGGGTCGCGGGTCCTCGGCCGCTCGGGCAGCAGCCGGGTGAGCAGCGCCGCCACGCCGTTCAGCGGCACGATGAAGGCGAGCGCCAGAGCCACGTTGAAGGCGGTGTGGAAATCGGCGGCCATGCGCGAGGCGTTGGGCTCGACCCGGCCGAGCGCCTCGGCCAGCGGGTGCACGAACGGCAGTACCAGGGCGCAGCCGACCACGCGGTTCAGCAGATTGCCGAGCGGCAGGCGGCGGCTCGCGGGATCGTCGCTGCGACTGCCCTCCACGAGCGGATTTATCGCGCTGCCGAGGTTGGCGCCGAGAATCAGCGCGAGCGCCGCCTCCGGGACGATGAATTGCGAGTAGGCAAGGGACATGACCAGCAGCACCACCGTGACGCTCGAGTGCGCGATCCAGGTGAGCGCCGCCGCCACCGCCAGGCACAGCAGGGGATCGGCCGTGACGGCGCCGAGCACGGTGCGCACCGCGGGCGCGTTTTCCGCCGGCGCCAGCGTGTCGAGCAGGATGTGCAGCGACAGCACCATGAGCCCGATCCCGATGGCCACTCGGCCGAGATCGCGGGTGCGCGTCTGCCCGCTGCGCTTGAAGGCCGTAACGCCGATCAGAAACAGCACCGGGGCCACGATCGAGACGTTGAACGACAGCACCTGAACGATGAGCGTGGTGCCGACATTGGCGCCCAGCATGATCGCGAGCGCCGGCACCAGGTTCACGGAGCCGTCGGTGACGAAGGACGCCGTCATGAGACCCGTGGCCGTGCTGCTCTGCAGGAGCGTCGTGACGGCGAGGCCGGCGAGAAAAGCCCGGAAGCGGTTGCTGAGTGCCCGGCCGAGCAGGCGCCGCAGCTCCGAGCCGAAGGCGCGCACGATGCCGCTGTGGACCATGTGCAGGCCCCACAGCAGCAGCGCGACGCCGCCTGCCAGATCGAGAAGGATGATGCTTCCCACGCTGCCGCGGCGTCAGGGGACGCTGCCCTTGACGATCGTTCCGCCCTTCATGACGATCGCGACCGTCTCGAGCGTGCGGATGTCGGCGAGCGGGTCTCCGTCCACCGCGATCAGGTCGGCGTAGCGCCCGGGCGCGATCGCGCCGACATTGGCGCTCTGATCGAGGGCCTCGGCGGCATTGCTGGTGGCGGCCTGGATCGCCTCCATCGGCGTCATGCCCCATTCCACCATTTTGGCGAACTGGCGCGCGTTGGTGCCGTGCAGATAGACGCCGGCGTCGGTGCCGAAGAGCATCTTCACTCCCGCGGCGTGCGCGGCCCGGAACGTCTGGCGCTGCTTCAGCCCGATCATCCGCTCTTTCTCCAGGCTCTCGGGGTATACGCCGTTGTTCGCACCCTCCGCGAGGATGTAGTCGTCGTTGTAGATGTCCATGTCGAACCAGGCGCCGTGCTCGCGGGCGAGCCGGAAGCTCTCGGCGTCGGCGAGGCTCGCGTGCTCGATGGTGTCGACGCCCGCACGCAGCGCGTCGTTGATGCCCTCGGTGCCGTGCGCGTGGACTGCGACCCGCAGCCCGAGCCGATGCGCCTCCGCGACGATGGCCTTGATCTCCTCCGGCGATACCTGCTGCGCGCCGACGCTGTCGCGCTTGGACAGCACGCCGCCGGTCATGCAGACCTTGATGACCTTGGCGCCATACTTGTGCACCTTGCGCACCAGCGCCCGGTACCCGTCCGGCGAGTCGGCGATCTGGGTGCCGGGCGTCGTAATCGAAGGCGGAAACTGGGTGGCATCGCAATGCCCGCCGGTCGAGCCGAGCGCGTAGGTCGCAGGCACGATGCGGGGACCGGCGATATAGCCGTGGTCGATGCCCTCCATGAGCCCGACGTCCTGATACTCCGCAGAGCCGACGTTACGTACGGTGGTGAAGCCGGCATCGAGCGTCTTGCGGGCGTTGGCGACGCCCACGGCCATCCAGAAACTGTCGGTGTATTCGAGCCGGCGGTAGCCGCTGATGCGCGGGTCGGAGGTCAGGTGCACGTGCATGTCGATGAGGCCGGGAAGGATCGTCCGGTTTCCCACATCGATCTTGCGGGCGTCCGCGGGGGCGGGATCGCCCTGGCGGCCGACGGCGCTGATGCGCCCGTCGGTGATGACGATCTGCGGTCGCTCGACTTCGCGGCCCGCGAGGACGTCCACCATCCGCGCTCCGGTGACGACGAGCGTCTCGGCGGGCGCGCCGGGGGCGAGGCACAGAGCGGCGAGCGCGGCGGCGAGGAGAGCGGTGTTACGCATGGCGACTCCAGCGGACCTGAGCCTTCAATTCTCTTCCGCGGCGGGCATTTTCGCCTCGACCTGCGCGGCGATCGCGGCCGGATCCGCGTCCGTCGCGGGATAGGACCCGGACCAGAGCACCGCGCCGTCCTCCACCGCCAGCAGCCTCACCGTGAGGCGCTGCGCTTGCGGGTCGACCGCCCCGCAGAGGACGTACTTCGCGTGGTGCGCGCGTCCCTGCGCCACCGCCGCCGCCGTGTCGAGGGAGGCGAGCGGCTCGTTCGCGAGGCCCACATGCCCGTGACGGGAGATGGCGATCCGCCCGTAGACCTGTGCGAACGTCGAGTCGGCGAGCTTACGGGCCGGCTCGTCGCCGGCAGGGGCCCCGAAGGGCACTGCCAGTACCGGGGCTTGCGCCGCCGCGACTTCCTTGCCGATCTCGCCCGCAAAGGTCTGCGCGATCTCGACGCCGAGCCTGGCCACGTCGGAGGTGCTGGAGCTGCGGTGATACGCATCGGCGATGTCCTTGAGCTTCCTCGCGTCGGCCGGCGAGAGGGTATTTGCGCCCGGCACCCGGGGTGGAGCGGCCGGGGACTCGTCCCGGTCCGCGTTGCGGCCCACGCTGCAGCCCCTCGACAGGAGAACGACCGCCAGCCAGATCCACACGATCCACCTGATCCAGCGGGGCAATCGTTGGAAGGATATCCACGCCGAATGCAGCAGCCAGCCGATGACGTGTGCCCAGAAACGAATGCGCTGTCCCGGCTCCTCGCGCGGGAACTGCGGATACCCGCGCGCCGCCTGCCCCGCCGCGGGGGCTGCCGGGCGCTCCGGCGGCGCCTCCCGCCCGGAGTCCGGCCCCGGGGCGGAGCCGCTGACCAGCCGGCGGCAGAGAGCTTCGAGAGAGGCCGTGGCCTGTCCGCCCGGGACGCGCGTCCACTGCACCGAGAGGAACCTCTCGGGGACGCGGGCGCGCGCCTGCGCCGTATCATCGATGACGATCGGCAGCAGGAAGGTGTGATCGTCCGCCATGTCGTGGGTCCGCTCGACGGCCAGCCGCCACTCCCGGCGGAAGTAGCCTTCCGGGCGCGCGTCCGTTTGCGCGGATATGAGCGGCATGAAAAAATCGCATTCGCGTATCTGCCTGCGGATTTTCTGGTCCCACGCGTCTCCTCCGTCGAGTCCGCTCTCGTCGTACCAGACCTCGAGTCCGTACGTCTGCAGAGCGTCCCGCAGGGACTGCGCCGCCTTGCGATCCTCCGAGGCGTAGCTGAGGAAGACCGAAGGCGGCGGGCGCTGGGTGGGCTCGGCGGTAGACATGGGTGGCGGGGCAACGTTGGATGAGCAAGGTTAGGGCAAAAATGCCCGGATTTCACGCGCTTGCCCCGCCGGCCGGCGCGCCGGCGGTCGTGACCGTGGCGGGCTTGCGCAAGACCTATGCCAACGGCCTCACCGCACTCCACGACATCGACCTGACGATCCGGCGCGGTGAGATCTTCGCGCTGCTCGGACCGAACGGAGCCGGTAAGACCACCCTCATCAACATCATCTGCGGCATCGTCACGGCGAGCGCGGGCAGCGTGCTCGCGGACGGGCACGACATCGTGCGCGACTACCGCGCGGCGCGCAGCAGGATCGGTCTCGTGCCGCAGGAGCTGCACACCGACACCTTCGAGAGTGTCTGGTCCACCGTCACCTTCAGCCGCGGGCTGTTCGGGCGGGCCCCGGATCCCGCCTGCTGCGAGCGCATCCTCCGCGATCTGTCGCTGTGGGACCGCAGGGACGCCAAGATCATGACGCTCTCGGGGGGCATGAAGCGGCGCGTGCTGATCGCCAAGGCGCTCGCGCACGAGCCGACGATTCTGTTTCTCGACGAGCCCACCGCGGGGGTCGACGTGGAGCTGCGGCGCGACATGTGGCAGCTGGTGCGCCGGCTGCGCGACAGCGGCGTGACCATCATCCTCACCACGCACTACATCGAGGAGGCCGAGGAGATGGCCGATCGCATCGGCGTGATCCACAAGGGGACGCTGATCGTCGTCGAGGACAAGACGCTGCTCATGCACAAGCTCGGCAAACGGCAGCTGACGCTGCACCTGCAGCAGCCGCTCGCGGCGATTCCCGCGGGGCTCGCCGGCTATCCGCTGGAGCTCGCCGGCGGCGGCGAGACGCTGGTCCTCACCTTCGACGCCCACAGCGGCGAGAGCGGCATCGCGCCGCTCCTCAAGCGGCTCGGTGAGCTCGGCATCGACTTCAAGGACCTGCACTCGAGCGAGAGCTCGCTCGAGGACATCTTCGTCGGCCTGGTGAGCGAGCGCCGATGAACGTATTCGCGATCCGCGCGATCTACCGCTTCGAGATGGCGCGTACCTTCCGCACCCTGATGCAGAGCATCGCGGCCCCGGTGCTGTCGACGGCGCTCTACTTCGTGGTGTTCGGCGCCGCGATCGGCGCGCGGATGGGCAGAGTCGACGGCGTCGGCTACGGCTCCTTCATCGTGCCCGGCCTCACCATGCTGTCGATCCTCACCGAGAGCGTCTCGAACGCTTCCTTCGGCATCTACCTGCCCAAATGGTCCGGGACGATCTTCGAGCTGCTGTCGGCGCCGGTTTCCTACGTCGAAGTGCTGATCGGCTACGTGGGAGCGGCGGCCACCAAGTCGGTGATGCTCGGCGTGCTGATCCTCGTGACCGCGCGGGCGTTCGTGCCCTACGAGATCCTGCACCCGGTGTGGATGGTCGTATTCCTCATACTCACCGCCGCCACCTTCAGCCTGCTCGGTTTCATCATCGGCGTATGGGCCGGCAGCTTCGAGCAGCTGCAGGTGGTGCCGCTCATGATCCTGACGCCGCTCACCTTCCTCGGCGGTGCCTTCTACTCGATCGGCATGCTGCCGCCGCTGTGGCAGAAGATCACGCTGTTCAATCCGGTCGTGTACCTGATCAGCGGCTTTCGCTGGAGCTTCTACGGTACTGCGGACGTGAACGTGCTGGCGAGCGCGGCGGCGACGCTCTGCTTCCTGGCACTGTGCGTCGCGGCGGTCGCCTGGATCTTCAAGACGGGCTACAAGCTCAAGAACTAGTTTATTGGGGCGCCGAGGTCCTCGAAGCGCACGTTCTCGATCCGGTACGATTTCCAGTCCCGGTAATCGAAGTGCCACCACTCGAACTCGTACACCTCGAAGCCTTCAGCCTCCATGTGACGCCGCAGCAGGTCGCGCATGCGGCGCTGCTCGGCCGTGCCGCCGCCATAGGTGGGATAGGCCCGCTCGGTGGTCTCGTCGTAGAGGCTCGGCATCTCGACCTCACGGCCGCTCTTGAGGCTGTACAGCGTGAGATCGACGGCGCAACCGCGGTTGTGGCGCGAGCCCTGTGCGGGATCGGCGACGAAGCGGTGCAGCTCGGGGGGCGTGGCGTCCCAGAAAATCCGGGTCACGTACCACGGCCGGTAGCCGTCGTGCACCAGCAGGCCGTAGCCCTCGGCGGCGAGCGAGCGCTCGACCCGCACCAGTGCCTGCGCCGCCGGCCGCTGCAGGAAGGCGCGCGCCTGGCTGTAGAGCGGCGTGCCGAGAAAGTTGCGCGTGCTCGCGTAGCGGATGTCGAGCCTGATCGTCGGGTCGAGAGCGATCAGCTCGACGAGATCGGCGGGGCGGAAGTCGCCGCTTTCCGGCGGCGGCGTCGCGGCGAGGGCGGCGGGAAGGAGCTCCGCTACCGGGCGCACCGGCGTGACGTGGAAGACGCCATCCGAGACGCTGGTCTGGTCCGCAAGGCCGCCGAGCGGGGCCCACGTGGACAGGGCGAGCGCTCCCAGCACCGCGACGCACCGCTTACCGCTCCGTACGGGTCGAGGGGCCGCCGTCATGGCGCGTCCGCGTAGGATGCGGCGAGGATTCGCAGGAACATGGGCTGGCCTCCGCGTGACCGGGCGATTCTCAGGGGGACTCAGGCACCGGGAGCTTCATCTGCTGCAGCAGCGCGCGCACCAGCTCCCTGATCTGTACCCCGTCCATGTTGGCGAGCACGGCCACGGCGCAGTGCTCCTGCGGGATGATCAGGAGCTCGCTGCTCGTGCCCGGCTGGCCGCCGGTGTGAATCACGAATTTCCCGTGCTCGCGCAGCTCGAATCCCAGCCCGTAGCTTTCCTTGCCGCTCACCGCCGTCGCGGTCCACATCTGCGCGAGCGTCGCGGGCTTCAGGAGCTTCCCATCGAGCAGCGCCTGCGCGAAGCGCACCAGGTCCTCGGCCGTGGTCACGTAGCCGCCGCCCGGGATCTTGTAGCTCGAGTCCATGAGGCTCGCGTTCTTCACCGCCCCGTCGATCTTCTGATAGCCGCGGGCCCGGTGCGGGACGATCTCGAGCGCGTCGTCGACCAGGGTATGGGTCATAGCGGCGGGCGCGAGCACGTGCGCGGCGACGTAGTCCTGGAAGCGCTGGTTGGAAGCTCCCTCGATCGCGCAGCCGACGACCGTGTAACCATAGGTGCTGTACTGGTAGCCGGTTCCGGGACGGAACAACAGGGGGTCGCCTGCAAAGATCGCGAAGCCGTCGGCCATCCAGCGGTAATGGCGCGTATTTTCCATCTCTCCCGGGTTGTAGTGGCGGATCCCGGAGGTGTGTGACAGGAGCTCACGCGTCGTGATCGGCCATTGCTTCGGCGGGTAGGGCGCGCAGTAGCGCTGTACCGGGGCATCGAGGTCGAGGTTGCCCGACTCGACCAGTGTCATGGCGGCCACCGCGCTGATCGACTTGGCGATCGAGGCGCTGCGGATCAGCGTCTCAGGGGTCGCCGGCACCGAGTTCTCGAGATCCGCGGCGCCGAAGGCCCTGGAATACGTGAGCCGGTCCCCGGTCATCACCGCGACCGTGACGGCAGGGATCTGCTCCGCGCGCATCGCCTCGCTCACGATCGCATCGAGCCGCGCATCCGGCGTGGCCGGCGCCGCGCCCGCCGTGGCCGCCATCGGCAGCAAGGCGAGAAACGAAAGGATCAGACGCACAGATCTCGCGCTCATGTGAGTTACTCTATATTCATGATCGCACTCAGCGCCACCGACGTCCTGAGCCTGCTCCCTCCCGCCGCGACGGTCACGCTGGTCGAATCCGCAGCCCGCGCGACCGTCGGCCCGGCCGACTGGGTCGTGCCGCAGCGCCAGCACGTGAAATGGGCCGAGGGGACGCTGCTCGCGATGCCGGCGATCGGCGCCGGCGTCATGGCCGTCAAGCTGATTTCGGTGGTCCCGGGCAACGCCGCCCGCAAGCTCCCGGTGAC
>DASQIP010000037.1:0-5928 GCA_035631515.1 Steroidobacteraceae bacterium | reverse complement strand
GGCCGGTGCCTGGTGAGGCCAGGCTGAAGAGAACCCCGCGCCCCGCGGGGTTTTTTCATTCGGCGCACAAGCGGGACACGCAATGATCCTTACCAACAGCAAGAGGCATCTGGGCGTGGTCGCGGGCGCGCTGCTGGCCGCGCGGTTCCGCGCGCCGGCGGCGGTGATCGCGGGAATCACGACCGCGGTGCTCGGCAACCATCTCCTCGCCGGGTCGGTCGGGACGCTGCTCGGGACGCTGCTCGCGCCGCAAGTGCTGCGCTGGCTGCTGGTGGCGTCGTTCATCGCTACCGCGGTGTGGATGTTGGTTCCCGACAGGGAGCCGGCGGACGGCGCGCGCCTGGTGCGCTTCGGGGCCTACGGCACGACCGTCGTGACTTTCTTCCTGGTGGAGATGGGCGACAAGACGCAGATCGCCACGCTGGCGCTGGCCGCGAAGTATCAGGCCCTCGCGCCGGTGGTCGCCGGCACCACGCTCGGCATGCTGATCTGCGACGTGCCGGCGGTGCTGCTCGGCAGGGCGGTGGCCGAGAGGATTCCGGTCCGGCTCATGCACCAGATCGGCGCGCTGGTGTTTCTGGCGCTCGCGGTGCTCGCGGCGCTGTAGTCAGGCGCCGGCGGGCTCGAGGTACGCGTAGCCGTCGAGCTCGCTCTCGTAGAAGCGCTTGAGCGCCTGGCTCTCGGCGATCGTCATGCGCCCGTCGCGGATGGCGCGCTCGCAGTCGCGCGCCAGGGCCGGGTAGAGCTCGGCGACGTCGTATTCCATGTACTCGAGCACCTTATTGGCGGTGTCGCCCTTGACGATCTCCTCGATCCACCAGCCGCCTTCGTCGTGCAGCCGCACGTGCACCACGTGGGTGTCGCCGAACAGGTTGTGCAGGTCGCCGAGGGTCTCCTGGTAGGCCCCGACCAGGAACACCGCCAGGTAGTACTTCTCGCCGCTCTTCAGCTCGTGCAGCTCGAGCGTGCGCTTCACGTCGCGCATCGAGACGAAGTGGTCGATCTTGCCGTCCGAGTCGCAGGTGATGTCGGCGAGCACCGCGGTACGGGTCGGACGCTCATCGAGGCGGTGAACCGGCAGGATCGGAAACAGCTGGTCGATCGCCCAGCTGTCGGGCAGCGACTGGAACACCGAGAAGTTGCAGAAATACGTGTCGGAGAGGATCGACTCGAGGTCGTCGAGCTCTTCCGGGAGCCGTTCGAGCTTGCGGCAGGAGTCGCGGATCTTGGCGCAGGTCGCCCAGTAGAGCCGCTCGGCGAGCCCGCGGAACTCGAGCGACAGCAGCCCCAGATTGAACATCTGCAGCACCTGCTCGCGCGCCGTGAGCGCATCGTGATAGCACTCGACCAGGCGCCGCTCGCTCACCGCGCGGTAGGCCTCGAACAGGTCCTGTACCGGCTGCGGCAGTTCCTCGTCACCCGAGTAATCCTCGGCCTCGTAGCCGGTGACGCGGAACTTGTCGAGCGCCGAGGAACCGAGTGCATCGAAGATGAGCACGCTGTGATACGCGGCTACCGCGCGGCCCGACTCGCTGACGATCATGGGGTGCGGAATGTCGCGCGCGTTGCAGACGCTGGCGATGCGGTACACCACGTCGCTCGCGTACTCGTTGAGCGTGTAGTTCATCGACGAGGAGAAGTTGGTGCCGCTGCCGTCGTAGTCGACGCCGAGACCGCCGCCGACGTCGATGTACTGGAGCCCCGCGCCCATGAGCTTCAGCTCCGCATACACGTGTGCCAGCTCGTTGATGGCGTCCTTGATGCGGCGGATGTCCTGCAGCTGGCTGCCGGGGTGGCAATGCACCAGTTGCAGGCAGTCGAGCATGTCGTGCGCCTTCAGCACGTTGAACATCTCGAGGATCTCGGTGATGAACAGGCCGAACTTGGACTTCTCCCCGGCCGAGGCGCTCCAGCGCCCCGAGCCCTCGCTGAAGAGCTTGACGCGCACCCCGATGCGCGGCCGGACCTGGTAAGTGGCGGCATGCTTGAGGATCAGCCCGAGCTCGTCGAAGTTCTCGACCACCGGGATGATGGTGCGGCCGAGCTTGGTGGCGAGCGTCACGGCCTCGATGTAGCTGTCGTCCTTGAAGCCGTTACAGACGATGAGCCGCTCGGGGGCGTTCTCGGTCATGGCCATGACCGCCAGCAGCTCGGGCTTCGAGCCCACCTCGAGCCCGAAGCCGTATTCGCGCCCGTAGCGGTAGACCTCCTCGACCACCAGGCGCTGCTGGTTCACCTTGATCGGGAACACCGCCGCGTAGCGGTTGCGGTAGTCGTTCTCGGTGATCGCCGACGCGAAGGCATCGTGCATGCGCTTCAGGCGGTGGGCCAGGATGTCGGAGAACCGCACCACCACGGGCGTGCTCAGGTCGCGCGCCTGCAGCCCCTCGACCACCTCCAGCAGATCGATCTCGCGCTCTTCGGTCGTGTCCGGCCGCACCACCACGTGCCCGGCGTCGTTGATCGAGAAGTAGCCCTTGCCCCAGGCGGCGACGTTGTAGAGGTCGAGGGAGTCCTCGATCCGCCACGGTTGCGCGGGGTTGAACTTGCGGTTGCCGTTGAGGGCGATCTTCGGATCGGCGGCCACGGGGCGCGTTATATCAAAATTGCGCGACCGGCGAGAGTGCTGCGTCACACAGTGTCGGGTCCGCGCGTCACCGCGCGTGCCGGATCGCGGATCCATTCGCTCCACGAGCCGGGGTAGAGCCGCGCGCCGGCGAGCCCGGCGACCTCGAGCGCGAGCAGGTTGTGGCACGCCGTGACGCCCGAGCCGCACATCGCCACCACGGCCGCGGGCGGCCGCCCGCGCAGGCTCGCCGTCCAGGCGCGCCGCAGCTCCTCGGGACTCAGGAACCGCCCGGACGCGTCGAGGTTGCCGGCGAACGGATGGTTGTGTGCGCCCGGGATGTGCCCGGCGACCGGGTCGATGGTCTCGTTCTCGCCCGCGAAGCGGTCGGCGCCGCGCGCGTCGATGAGCAGCGGCTCACCGCGCGCCAGCGCGCCCGAGGCGAGCGCCGCGGCGATCGCCTCCGTCGTGACTACCCAGCCGGAGCTCGGGTGCGCCTCGAAGCGGCGCGCCGGCCGCGCCGCCGGCGCGGAGCTCACCGGGAGATGCGCCCGCTCCCAGGCCGCGAAGCCGCCGTCGAGCACTGCCACGCGCCGGTGTCCGAGCCAGCGCAGCAGCCACCACGCCCGCGCGGCGTAGGCGCCCGGCCCCTGATCGTAGGCTACCACCTGCACTGCGCTATCGATCCCGAAGCCGCCGAAGGTGGCGGCGAGCGCAGCCGGGTCGGGCAGGGGATGACGGCCGCTGCGCGCCGTGCGCGGCCCGGACAGGTCGCGATCGAGGTGGGCGTAGAGCGCGTGCGGGATGTGGCCGGCGGCCCACTGCTCGCCACCCCAGTCGGGGCGGGCGAGCTCGAAGCGGCAGTCGAGACACGCCCAGTCGGGATCGTCGAGGTGCGGGGCGAGGTCGGCGGCCCCGATCAGCGTGGTGTACATGCGAGTCCTCCGGAGCGAGTGCTGGCGCGCATTTTCGGCGCCCGACCTAAGTCGTTACAATCCCGGCAGCACCTGCGCCGGGAGCACCGATGGCAATCGACGTCTATTGGGGCAGCGGTAGTCCCTACTCGTGGCGGGTGCTGCTCGCGCTCGAGTACAAGCGGCTCCCGTACACCAGCCACGTGCTGCAGTTCTCGAAGCAGGAGCACAAGTCGCCGCAGATGCTCGCGCTCAATCCGCGCGGCCGCCTCCCGGTACTGAAGGACGGCGACTATGTGTGCTTCGAATCGCTGGCGATCCTCTACTACCTCGATCTCAAGTATCCCCAGCCGCCGCTCTTCGGCCGCACGCCCGAGGAGGCCGGCGTCATCATGCGGGTGGCCTGCGAGTACCAGGCGTACATCGAGCCGCACCTGAACACGATCTGTGGCGGCATTTTCTCCGGGAAAACGGATCTCGCCGGCGATGAGATCACGAGCGCCATGCACGCCGCCGCCAGCGAGGCGCGCACCATCGAAGGACGCCTGTCGAAGGGCGATTGGGTGGTGGGCGACAGCTGCTCGGCGGTCGACATGGTGATCTTCCCGGGGATCCAGCTGCTGAAGCGGGCGCTCGAGCGGCCGGAGGCGCGCGAGCTGTCCTCGCGCTTCATGCCGGTGGAAGTCAACTACCCGGCGCTCGGCCGCTGGATGGCGCGCATGGCAGGGCTGCCGGGCTTCCAACGCACCTATCCGCCCCACTGGAAGTGAGCGCGCGCGCCGCGGCGCGCCGCGCGAGCCGCGCCGGCAGCGAATTGAGCCGACCGGATTCGATTGATACGCTGCATACTGGCAGCGGCCGGTACGGCGTACAGCAGCATCAGGCATCATGAGCAACGAGCACAAAATACACGTCGAATTTCCCGGCAGGATCCTGTTCGTCGGCTTCGGCAGCATCGGCCAGGGCGTGCTGCCGCTCATCCTGCGGCACATCGGCATAGCGCCCGAGCGCATCACCATCGTGACCGCCGAGGACAAGGGCAACGAGGAGGCCGCCAGGTACGGCATCAAGTTCATCAAGGAGCGCCTGACGCGCGAGAACTTCCGCCGCGTGCTCAATCCGCTGCTCGGCCGGGGGGATTTCCTCGTCAACGTCTCGGTCGAGGTCTCGAGCGTCGCTCTCGTCAAGCTGTGCTGGGAGAAGGGCGCGATGTACATCGATACCTGCATCGAGCCCTGGCCCGGCGGCTATATCGATCCGACCGTGCCGGTGGCACGCCGTACCAACTACGCGCTGCGCGAGGAGGCCCTCGCCCTGCGGGCGGACAACGAGCGCGCGCCGACCGCGGTGCTCACTCATGGCGCCAACCCGGGCCTGGTGTCGCATTTCGTGAAGCAGGCGCTGCTCAACATCGCCCAGGACACGCAGACCGAGGCGGGCAGGCCCGCGAGCCGCGCCGAGTGGGGCGAGCTCGCGCGCCGGCTGGGCGTCAAGGTGATCCACATCGCCGAGCGCGACACCCAGGTTTCCAGTAAACCGAAGCTGCCCGGAGAGTTCGTCAACACCTGGTCGATCGACGGCTTCGTGAGCGAGGGCTCGCAGCCGAGCGAGATGGGCTGGGGAACGCACGAGCGCAACTTTCCGCGCGACGGCAAGCGCCATGACTTCGGCTGCCTCGCCGCGATCTATCTCATGCAGCCGGGCGCCGGCACGCGCGTGCGCACCTGGACGCCGCGCGCCGGCCATTTCCACGGCTTTTGCATCACGCACGGCGAATCGATCTCGATGGCCGACTACTACACGGTGCGCGACGGCGCCCAGGTGGTGTACCGCCCTACCGTGCACTACGCCTACCACCCGTGCGACTCGGCGGTCATGTCGGTGCACGAGCTCTCCGGCCGCAACTACGTGCAGCAGGAGCGCCAGCGCATCCTCATGGACGACATCACCGCCGGCATCGACGAGCTCGGCGTGCTGCTCGCCGGGCACCGCCGTAACGCCTACTGGTACGGCTCGCAGCTCTCGATCGGCGAGGCCCGGCAGCTCGCGCCCTACAACAATGCGACCAGTCTCCAGGTCACCGTGGCCGTGCTCGCGGGGGTCGTCTGGGCGATGGAGAATCCGAACCAGGGACTGGTCGAGCCCGATGAGATGGACTTCCGGCGCAGTCTCGAGATCTGCATGCCGTACCTGGGTCCGGTGTCCGGCGAGTACACCGACTGGACCCCGCTCCACGAGCGCGAGCGCCTCTTTCCCGAGGACGTCGACAAGAGCGATCCCTGGCAGTTCAAGAACGTGCGAGTGCTCTGGTAAATCGGCGCGGGTTCGGACATTGCGCTGCGCTGTCCTGCTGCGCGCAAGCCCTGGGCGCACATCCCTGTGCGCCCGCTCGGCGCTGTGCGCCTCGCCCATGTCCTCACCCTCGCGGCCGTGGGCGAAAGGCGCGAC
>DASQIP010000036.1:0-47300 GCA_035631515.1 Steroidobacteraceae bacterium | reverse complement strand
AGCCGTCGGCCGGCAGAGGATAGACACTCGCAATGGCGGGCGCCGCGGCGGCGAGACATAACACGGCAAGGATCAGGGAGCGGATGCGGGTCGGCATTCGGTCGGTCTCCGTCGGATGGTCGAAACGTAGCACGAAGCGCGGTCGAAGAACCTCCACGGACGCCGTGCCCACTCGCCCGCATAGTCGACCCCGATGCGCGCGCTGCGCCCGATCGCGGGGCGCGCGAGCCGCCGCGGGCGCTCGATCCACAGCTGCGAGCCCAGCAGATCGGCGCCATTCAGGCGCCGGTCGACGTGCATGGCGCGGCACAGGAGCCCCGGTCCCCAGGTTTTGTCCGTGATGCCGTGCAACGGTTCCAGCGCCCGCAGCAGCACCGCGTGCGGAACGCCTTCCCGGGCCGTCACCACATTAAGACAATTCCAGAATCCGTAGATGAAGTAGACATAGGCGTGTCCGGGCGGACCGAACATCACCTCGGTGCGTGCCGTGCGGCCGCGCGCGGAATGTGCCGCACGGTCGCGGGGACCTAAGTACGCCTCGGTCTCGACGATACGGCCGCGGCGCACGGTGACGCCGTCGTCGTGCACCAGGTGCATGCCGATCAACTCACGCGCTACGTTTAGTGCGCTGCGTGCGAAGAAAGCGCGCGCAGGCTTGATACACTGTCCCACCACCCGATGCTAAAGGAATCCCGGGATCTTCCAGGATCGGGGTCGTAGTCGAGTGAATTTCTGTAGTAAAATCAAAGCAATGGATGATCAGGCGCGCCGCGCGGGACGCCTGAGCGCCTGGCGGGCGATGGGACTCGCGTGCGCGCTCGGCCTCGGCTCACCCGCCATCGCCAGCGTCTACCCTCTGCCGTCCGACGGCTCCACCGTGGTCGGGACGGATGAGGCCGTGACGGCGGCGTACACCGATACGCTGCCCGACCTCGCGCATCGCTACAGTCTCGGTTACTACGAGATCATCCGCGCCAATCCCGGCGTCGACATGTGGTTGCCCGGTGCCGGCAAGCGCATCGTGCTGCCGGGCCGGCGCATTCTCCCGACCGGCCCCCGCGAGGGGATCGTCGTCAACCTTCCGGAGCATCGTCTCTACTACTACCCGAAGCCGCGCAATGCGCACGAGCAACGCGTGGTCATCACTTATCCGATCAGCATCGGCAAGATGGACTGGCGCACGCCGCTCGGCGAGACGCGCGTGATCGCCAGGATCCGCAATCCCGCCTGGTATCCGCCCGTGTCGATCCGCAAGGAGCATGCGGCCAACGGCGATCCGCTGCCGAAGGTGGTGCCGGCGGGCCCGGACAATCCGCTCGGCGCGTTCGCGCTGCGGCTCGCGGCCGGCGACGGGGAGTACATGATCCACGGCACCAACAATCCGACCGCCGTTGGCATGTCGGTGACCCACGGCTGCATCCGCATGTACCCGGAGGATGTCGCGGCGCTCTTCCCGCTGATCAGTGTCGGCACCAGGGTGTGGCTGGTCAACGAGCCCGTCAAGGTCGCGTGGGTGAACGGCGAGCTGCTGCTCGAGGCCCATCCACCCGTCGACGAGGAAGGCCAGAGCGTGGAGCCCGACCTGGCGCTGCTCTCGAAGCTCCTCGATCAGGCGCTCGGGGACAGCACCGCCGCGATCCACTGGGATCTGGCGCGCAAGACGCTGCAGGCGGCCGACGGCATTCCGACCGTGGTCGGCCTCGCCGCGACGCTCGATACGCCGCCGGCGGACGCCAATGCCCCGGCACGGCTCGCGACGGAAACCGCGGAGGCGGTGAAGCGTTAGGGTTCCGCGCGCGGCGCGCGCAGCTCCGTCAGCAGGCGCACCAGACGCGCCGCGCGTCCGGCGAGCGCCAGCGCCGAGCGTGTCCACAGCACGAAGGTCAACACTTCGCGGGCGCTCCCGAGGAGCAGCATTCCCCCGAGCGCCGCCACCCAGGCGAGCGGATGGCGGAGCTTGCGGGCAGCGGAGCCGTCCGCGGTGGCACGCAGCACCGACAGCGGACTCAGCTGCGCGAGACGAGCGGCGAAGTCTTCGCGCTGCGCCTCGCAGCGTCTGAGGAGCGTCCGCCGCCGCGCCTGGAGCTGCTTCATCCGGCTCATGAGAGGCCGGCCCGGCGCTGATCGCGGTCGAGCTGCGCGAGGGAGTCGTCGAGAATTCCCGGGCGGTGGTGAAAGATGCGCGCACCGACGAAGGCGCACGTCCCGCCGAGCAGCGCAAAGGCGAGACCTCCGCCGAGCAGCCCGAGCACCCGATGCGAGTCCCACAGCGCCGTGATCAGCGCCACCACGCCGAACGCGAGCGCGAGCAGTGCGCACAGGATGGCGGCCAGCGCCCAGATGAGCGCACGCATCAGACCGATGAGATGTATCTCGAGCTCGACCGCCGCCAGCTCCAGCCGCGTGCGCAGCGCATCGAGCGCCGCGGCCAGCAGTCCCGGCTGCGGGGGCGGGCCCTCGCGGGCCGTCGTGTCAGAAGGCGCGGCGTCCTCGCTCATCCCCTGCGTCCCATGATGAGCCCGAGGAGCAGCGCGACTCCGCCGGCGACCGCGACCGCCTGCCACGGGTTGTCGCGCACGTAGCTGTCGACGTCGCGCGCGCGCGCCTTGACCTGCTGCTCGAGGCCAGTCAGCCGGGTGCGCAGCTCCGTGAGCGTGTCCTCGGCGCGCTCCCGCCCGGAGGCGTTCCCCGTGCCGGTCGAGGCGCGCAGCAGCGCCTCCGCGTCGCTCACCAGCGCTCGCAGCTCCTCCGCCAGCCTTCCGCCGTCGAACACGTCCGTCATATCGGCGCTCCCAGTGTCCCCGCGCAGGGGACTAAAGCGTATAGGGATTTACGCATATCCGGCCCGAAACCGCGAGACGGCGGAATTAAGCTGCGCTACTCTCGGGCCAATGAACGCCTCGGCCCCCAATCCGCTGCTCGAGTTGCGCAAGCTCGGCGAGAGCGCGTGGCTCGACGACCTCGGCCGCGGCATGCTCGAGGACGGGAGCCTCGCGCGCCTCATCCGTGAGGATGGCATCGCGGGCGTCACCTCGAATCCGGCGATCTTCGCCAACTCGATGACCACCGACCCGCGTTACGCACAGCCCCTCGCACGGCTCCTGCCGACGGCCGGATCGGCGATGGCACTGTACGAGGAGCTCGCGCTCGGCGACGTGCATGCGGCGGCCGGACTGTTCCGCGCGCTCTACGACGGCACTGCCGGTGCCGACGGCTTCGTGAGTCTCGAGGTGTCGCCGCACCTCGCCTACGACACGCAGGGGAGCCTCGCCGAAGCGCGCCGCCTGTGGGCACGTCTCGACGTGCCGAACGCCTTCATCAAGATTCCGGGAACCGAGGCCGGGCTGCCGGTGATCCGCACGCTCATCGCCGAAGGCATCAACGTCAACGTGACGCTGCTGTTCTCGCCCGAGCGCTACCGCGCGGTGGCGCAGGCCTACATGGACGGCCTCGGCGAGCGCGCGCGCGCCGGGCGGCCGGTGGCCGGCGTCGCCTCGGTCGCGAGCTTCTTCCTCAGCCGCATCGATACCCTGGTCGACCGGCTGCTCGATGAGCTCAAGGCGCGCGGCCAGCCGGCGGCGCGCACGCTGCGCGGCAAGGCGGCGATCGCCAGCGCCGCCCGCGCCTATGAGATTTTCGAGGCGACGCTCGCCACGCCGCAGTGGCAGGCGCTCAGCGCGCAGGGCGCGCGGCCACAGCGCCTGCTGTGGGCCTCGACCTCGACCAAGGACCCGAGCTACAGCCCGATCAAGTACGTCGAGGAGCTGGTCGTGCCCGGGACCGTGAATACCATGCCGCTCGAGACCCTCAACGCGTACCGGCGCCTCGGCCGCCCGGAACTGCGCCTCGAGCGGCACCTTGCCGAGGGTGCGGATGCGCGCGAAGGCCTCGAGCGGCTCGAGGTCGATCTCGAGGCGGTCGCCTTGCAGCTCGAGCGCGAAGGCGTCGCCAAGTTCATCGAGCCTTTCGACAGGTTGCAGAAGTGGCTCGAGGAGCGGCGGCACAGCCGCAAGACGTCCTGAGGGTGCGCGGGAGGCTCAGGTGGAAACCGACGCGGTACGCGAGAGGCTGCTCAGACGCCGCGACGAGCTGCGCCAGCGGGCGAGCGACGCCAGCGCCGATCTGCGGCACGAGGCGGATCCGCTCTCGGCCGACTTTGCCGAGCAGGTGACGCAGCGCGAGAACGACGACGTGCTCGGTGCGATCTCGCACTCGGCGCGCGCTGAGCTCGAGCAGGTGGAGGCGGCGCTGCGGCGCCTCGCGCAGGGGCGCTATACGACCTGTGCGGTTTGCGGCGGCGACATCGAGCCCGAGCGCCTCGCGGCCGTGCCCTACACCGACAAGTGCCGTGCCTGCGCGGAGGGAGCGCGCCCGATGCCCGGCCGCGGCCGCCCGGGCGGCTGAAGCGGCGCGCCTCATCGAGGGAGCCTTGTCAGCCTCGGGCGTCATCACCGTCACCACCGACTTCGGACACCAGGGCCCGTTCGTCGGGGTCATCAAGGGCTGCATCCTCACGCGCTTTCCCGCCGCACGGATCATCGATCTCACGCACGAGATCGTGGTGCACTGGCCGGCGGAGGCCGGCTTCTGGCTGTCGCGCGCCTTTGCGTTCTTTCCACCCGGCACGGTGCACGTGGCGGTCGTCGATCCGGGGGTAGGGACGGCGCGCGACATACTGGCGCTCGCGGCGGGCGGACACATCTTTCTCGCCCCCGACAACGGTCTGCTCGCGCCGGTCGTGAGCCGCGCTGCCGATGCCCGCCTCACGCGCCTCAGCGCGCAAGGCCTGTCGCGCATCGGGGTGACTCACCCGAGCGCGACCTTCCACGGGCGGGACATCTTTGCGCCGGTCGCCGCCGAGCTCGCCGCCGGGCGCTGCACGGCGGCCGATCTCGGCGAGCCGGTGAGCACACTCATTCCCTCCTGGGTCGACGATCCCACCGTAGAGCCCGCCAGCGTCTCGGGCGTGGTCATCACGATCGACCACTTCGGCAACCTGATCACCAATATCGACGCGGCGCTCATCGAGCGCTTCCGCCTGCCGGTCGTCCACGCGGGCAACCACGCCTTTCGGCTGCTGCGCACCTACGGCGATACCCGGCCGGGGGAGTATCTGGCCCTCGTCAATTCCTTCGGCGTGGTCGAGATCGCGCGGGCGGAGCACAACGCCGCCGAGAGCCTCGGGCTGAGCCGGGGTGCGCCGGTGGTCGTCCGGGACGGCACCGATCACGCCTGATGCGCCCGCACCGGGGAAGCCGGGCCGATGCCCCCGGGGCCCCTTGTGCCGGTCTCCCCCATCCCCATTGCTGCCAATATTGATCGGCGGCGCGAATCGGCTATAGTTCGCGCCTTGTTCCATGCGGTTTATGCACGTTAGCCTTTGAATTAACTCAGGATTTATACCGGAAAATGGCCGAGCGGGACAACGAGGGTTTCGACCTCGACGAGGAATTCCTGAACAGTCCGCCCGAGGACGGCACCGACTACGACCGGATGCTCGATCGGGTGGACAAGCGCGTCCGCAATCAGGGTAAGCGGGGCAAGGCGGCCTGGAGTCGTCTCGAGGAAGTGCTTGCGGACAAGAAACTCGAAAAGGACCTCAAGGACCTCCAGGACATCGACGACGAGCTGTAGAACGACCGCTCGCGCTGCTCACCTCAGGCTCAGGCAACGATTGAGACAGCCTTAAGCTGCAAGGCTGCGGCGGGTACTGTGCGCTGGACGCGGAGAATCGAGTCTTGACCCGTACGCCCTCTGCCTGGATCGTCCTCAAGTTCGGCGGCACGAGCGTCGCGACGCTCGAGAACTGGACCAACATCGCCGGGGTCGTCGCCGAGCGCTGCGCGGGTGGCGCGCGGGTCCTGCTGGTGCACTCTGCCGTGAGCGGCATCACCGACCGCCTCGAACGGCTGCTGGCCGCGGCCGTAGGCGAAGCGTACGAGCCGGAGCTCAGGGCCATCGAGGAGCGCCACCGGCGGCTCGCGGCCGATCTCGGGGTGCCGCTGGGCGAAGAGGTCGAGCGGCACCTGGCGGAGCTCGCCGAGATCGCCGCCGGGATCGCGCTGGTCGGCGAAGTGAGCGACCGCACGCGCGCGCGCGTCATGGCAGCCGGCGAGCTCATGGCAACCCGGATCGGCGCGAGTTTCCTGAGGAAGCGCGGACTTCCGGTCGCCTGGGCCGACGCCCGCACCATGTTGCGCGCCGAGGAGCGCCGCAGCGCCTCGACGAAGGCGAGCGTGCTGTCCGCCGTATGCAGCTTTGCGCCGGATGAGGCGCTCGCCGGCCGACTCGCGGCCCTGCCGCCGGTGGTGGTCACGCAGGGATTCATCGCGAGCGACGACGACGGCAACACCGTACTCCTCGGGCGCGGCGGCTCTGACACCTCGGCGGCCTACCTGGCGGCGAAGCTGCGCGCGCAGCGGCTCGAGATCTGGACCGACGTCCCGGGAATGTTCAGCGCCAACCCGCACGCCACACCCAGCGCACGGCTGCTGCGCGCGCTGCATTACGACGAGGCGCAGGAGATCGCCACCAGCGGCGCCAAGGTACTGCACCCGCGCTGCATCCTGCCCGCGCGCCAGCAGCGCATCCCGCTGCACGTCTACGCCACTCAGGCGCCGCATCTCGAAGGCACGGTGCTGAGCGCCGAAGGCGGCGAGGGCGGTGCGCAGGTCAAGGCAGTGTGCACCAGGAAGGGCATCACGCTCATCTCCATGGAGAGCCCCGGCATGTGGCATCAGGTGGGTTTCCTCGCGGATGCCTTCCAGGTGTTCAAGCAGCACGGCCTGTCGGTGGACCTGGTGTCGACTTCGGAGACCAACGTTACGGTGTCGCTCGACCCGGCGGCCAACGCCCTCGACAACGCCCAGGTGACGGCGCTGGTGGCCGACCTCTCGCACCTGTGCCGCGTGCAGGTGATCGGCCCGTGCGCCTCGGTGAGCCTGGTCGGGCGCAACATCCGCGCGATCCTGCACCAGCTCGGGGGCGCGTTCGAGTTCTTCGAGGAGCAGAAGATCTACCTGGTGAGCCAGGCGGCCAACGATCTGAATTTCACCTTCGTCGTCGACGAGAACCAGGGCGATCGCCTGGTCGAGCAGCTGCACGAGCTGCTCATCCGCCCGGTGCCCGGCGACAAGGTCCTGGGGCCCACCTGGCAGCAGCTGTTCGCGGCGCCGCCCGAGCGGGCCGCGCGCCCGGCGCCCTGGTGGCGAACGCGGCGGGCGGAGCTCGGCGCGGCGCTCGGCGGGCGCGCCTGCGCCTATGTCTACGACCTCGCGACGGTGCGGGGCGCGGCGCGCGCGCTGCTCGCGCTGAAGTCCCTCGACCGCGTGCACTACTCGATGAAGGCCAACCCGCACGCCGAGATCCTGCGCGCCCTGCGCACCGAGGGCATCGAGTTCGAATGTGTGTCGCGCGGCGAGGTCGAGCGGCTGCTCGCCGTCTGCCCGGAGCTCGAGCCGCAGCGCATCCTCTACACGCCGAACTTCGCGCCGCGCGAGGAGTACGCCTGGGCGCTCGAGCGCGGGGTGCGCGTCACAGTCGACAACACTTATCAGCTCACCGCCTGGCCGGAACTGTTCCGCGGCCGCGAGATCTTCGTGCGCCTCGATACCGGCGTCGGCCGCGGCCACCACGACCACGTGCGTACCGCGGGTACGCGCTCGAAGTTCGGCGTGCCGATCGCGGAGCTGCCGGCACTGGCGCGCGCGGCACTGGCAGCCGGCGCGCGCATTACGGGCCTGCAGGCCCACGTCGGCAGCGGTATCTTCGACGTGACGAGCTGGGAGCACACGGCGCGGGTGTTGGCGGCGGCCGCGCGCGGCCTGGAGGACGTGCGGGTGATCGACGTGGGCGGCGGGCTTGGCGTGCCCGAGCGGGCCGATCAGCCCGGCGTCGATCTCGCCAGGCTCGACGCGCTGCTCGCCGCGGTGCGGGCCGGCTACCCGCAGCTCGAGGTGTGGCTCGAGCCGGGGCGCTACCTGGTGGCGGCCGCCGGCGTACTGCTCGCCCGCGTGACGCAACTCAAGCAGAAGGCGGGCGGGGTGCGATTCGTCGGGGTGGCGACCGGCATGAACTCCCTGATCCGTCCGGCACTCTATGGCTCATATCATGAGATCGCGAACCTCACGCGCCTCGATGAGCCGGCCACCGAGCTCGTGAACGTCGTCGGGCCGATCTGCGAGAGCGCCGACGTGCTCGGCCACGATCGCCTGCTGCCGGTGACGCAGGCGGGAGACGTGCTGCTGATCGCCAATGCCGGCGCTTACGGACACGCGATGAGCTCGCATTACAACCTGCGCGACCCGGCCGAGGAGCTGATCCTCTGAGGCGCCTGGCCTTACGCCTGCTGGCGGCGGGGGCGATCGCCGCCGCCGCCTACGTGCTCTATCTCGATCTGCTGGTGATCCATCAGTTCGAGGGGCGGCGCTGGACGCTGCCGGCGCAGGTCTACGCGGCCCCTCTCGAGCTCTACGCGGGCCTGCCGCTCTCCGAGCCGGAGGTCGCCCACGAGCTGGAGCGGCTGCACTACCGCAAGGTCGCGCAGCTCGACCGTCCGGGCACCTACCGCCTCAACGGCGCACGGATCGACGTGGCGCTGCGGCCGGCGCGTTTCGCCGACGAAAGCCGCGACGCCGGGCTGCTCAGCATCGCGACCGGACCGCAGGGGATCGAGAGCCTGAAGGACGCCGCCGGGCGCGAGGTGCCGGTGCTGCGGCTCGAGCCGCTTCTCATCGGCAGCATCTTCCCGAGTCACGGCGAGGATCGCATCGTGCTCACGCCGCGCGACGTGCCGCCGCTGCTGCCGGCGGCGCTCAAGGCGGTCGAGGACCGCAGATTCGACTCGCACCGCGGGGTCGATCCACAGGCGATCCTGCGCGCGCTGTGGGTCGATGCGCGCGCCGGCCAGATCGAGCAGGGGGGAAGCACGCTCACCCAGCAGCTGGTGCGCAGCTATTTCCTCTCCACGCGCCAGACGCTCGGGCGCAAGATCCGCGAGGCGATCATGGCGGTCGCGCTCGACGCGCACTTCACCAAGGACGATCTCATGAACGCCTATATCAATGAGATCTTCCTCGGACAGGATGGCAGCCGCGCGATCCATGGCTTCGGGCTCGCGAGCCAGTTCTATTTCGGCAAGCCCCTGAGCGAGCTCGACCTCTCGGAGATCGCGCTGCTCGTGGCCGTGGTGCGCGGTCCGTCCTACTACGATCCGCGCCGTCACGCCGACCGGGTGCTCGCGCGGCGCAACCTCGTGCTCAAGGAGCTCGCCGATCAGCGCGTCGTCACGGCGCCGGAGGCGGCCGCCGCCGCACGGCGGCCGCTCGCAGTCACGCCGCGGCCGGCGGGCGCTTACTATCCCGCCTACCTCGACTTCGTGCGGCGCACCCTGCGGCGCGACTACCGCGATCAGGACCTCACCGAGGCCGGGCTCTCGATCCATACCAGCCTCGAGCCGCGCGCCCAGGATGCGGCGGAACGCGCCCTCGAGTCCGAGCTGACGCGGCTCGACCGCCCGAAGAAGCGCGGCGGCGAGCCGCAATCCCTGCAGGGTGCGGTGGTCGTCACGACCCCGCAGAGCGGCGACGTCATCGCCATCGTGGGCGGCCGCGATGTCGGCTACGACGGCTTCGACCGCGCGCTCGATGCGCGCCGCGCCATGGGCTCGCTGGTGAAGCCCTTCGTCTACCTGAGTGCGCTCGAGAGCGGCCGCTACCACGCCGCCACCATCGTGCAGGATGAGCCGGTGGACCTGAAGCTCACCGGGGGGCAGCACTGGCGTCCCGAGAACTTCAACCACGACAGCAACGGGCCGGTGCCGGTGGCGCGCGCGCTGGCCGAATCGCTCAACCTCGCGACCGTCGGCGTCGGGCTGGACATCGGGTTGCCGAAGGTGGCCGAGACGCTGCAGCGGTTCGGTCTCGACCGCACGCCGCAGCAGGTGCCGGCGATGCTCCTCGGAGCGGTCGACGTCACGCCGCTCGAGGCGGCGCAGCTCTTTAACGGGCTCGCCAACGGCGGCTTCCGCAACCCGCTGCGCGCCGTGCGTGCCGTCATCGGCGCCGATGGCAAGGCGCTCAAGGCCTTCCCGCTGCAGGTGACCCAGGTGGCGACTCCCGAGGCGGTCTACCAGCTCGACCGGCTGCTTACCCTGGTCATGAATCGCGGCACCGGACGGGGCGCGCGGCCGCTGCTGCCCCCCGACCTCGTCGTCGCCGGCAAGTCGGGCACTTCGTCGGACTACCGCGATAGCTGGTTCGCGGGCTTCTCGGGCAGCCATCTCACGGTCGTGTGGGTCGGTTACGATGACGACGCGCCGACCGGCCTCACCGGCTCGGCCGGCGCGCTGCCGGCATGGGCGCACATCATGGCGAGTCTCGGCGGCAGCTCATGGAATGCACCCATGCCGGAGGGGCTCGTGGACATGGAAATCGAGTACACAACCGGGCGGCGGGTCCTCCCGGGCTGCTCCGACGACCGGGTGACGGTCGCGGTGCCCGCTGCGGCGCAGGTCGCGCCGAAACCCGGCTGCGGCTTCCCGGACAGCGGCAATCCCGTCACCACCTTCATCGACCGCACACACCAGTGGCTGCACAACCTCGTGCACTGACCCGCGTTGCGGCGCGGATCCGCAGCGCCTCGGGCGCGATGGCGCTGATCGCCGCGATGACGCTGGCCGCCTGCGCCTCGGCCGGTCCGGTGCCGCCCGGCACACCGGCGGGGGCCGAGGTGCCGGGTTCCGCCGCGGGCAGCGCGCAGCCCTCGGGCCCGCCGAACGCGCCGCCCGGCCGGCAGTTTCATCTCGGGGCCGCGGCCAACGCGCTCGTCGCGCAGGCCCACACCCAGGCGAGCGCCGGCGAGTACGCGGCGGCCGGCGCCACGCTCGAGCGGGCGCTGCGCATCGAGCCGGACAATCCGCTGTTGTGGGTCGAGCTCGGGCGCGTGCAGATGGGGGAGGGCAACGCCGCCCAGGCCGACGGCATGGGCCGCAAGGCGCTCGCGCTGGCGACCGGCGATCCGTCCGCGCAGGCCTCCGCCTGGCGGTTGATCGCCGATTCCCTCCACGCCCGGGGCCGCACCGCCGAGGCCCTCGAGGCGGAACAGCGGGCGGCGAGTCTCGCGCCGCAGTAACGCCTCGCAAATCAGCCCCCTGCGCTTGCGTGGCGGGGCCTCCCCACCCTAAACTCGACCCCACTCATCGAGACCGGCTGAGGGATAAGGCCCTTAGACGCCGGGGCAACCGCCAGGCTTAACCACCCTGGAAAGGTGCCAACTCCTGCGACTCCCGCGCGAGCGGGCGTCGACAGATGAGCGGTTCGCGTAGCCCCCCGGGATTCCCCGGCCGGGGATGGACGCAACAAGCCTCGCGCCTCCCGCGAGAGGCACGCTCCGCAGGTGTCCGGTGAGCAGGAACCGAAAGCGGAGCGACTCATGAGCAGGATTTCCGACCTTCTGTCATCCGGCGAAGCCGCGGCCAACGGCTTGAGCCACGTCACGCGCACCGTGCGCGCCGGCGTCGAGTGCGGCGACGCGAGCGGTTGCGTCATACCGCCGCTGCACCTCTCATCGACGTTCGCGTTCCGGGCCTTCGGCGAGAAGCGCACCTACGACTACACGCGTTCGGGAAATCCCACGCGCGATCTGCTCGCGGAGGCGCTCGCCGAGCTCGAGCAGGGGGCGGGCGCCGTGATCACCTCGAGCGGCATGGCGGCGGTCACGCTTACGGGATATCTCCTGCCCGCCGGCGCACGCATCGTGGCGCCGCACGACTGTTACGGCGGCACTTATCGGCTGTTCGATGCCTGGCGGCGGCGCGGCGAGCGGGAGGTCGAGTTCGTCGATTTCGGCGACGAGGCGGCGGTGCGTGCCGCGCTCGCCCGGCCGACGGCCCTCCTGTGGATCGAGACGCCGAGCAACCCGCTGCTGCGCATCACGGACATCGCGGCGTTCGCGGCCTTAGGTCGGGCAAGCGGCGCGCTGATCGTGGTCGACAACACCTTCCTCTCGCCCGCGTGGCAGCAGCCCCTCACGCTCGGCGCGGATCTCGCGGTGCACTCGACCACGAAGTACCTGAACGGCCACAGCGACGTGGTCGGCGGCGCCGTGGTGGCGGGCGACAAGGCCCTGCACGAGCAGCTCGTCTGGTGGGCGAACTGCCTGGGGCTGACCGGCGCGCCCTTCGACAGCTTCCTGACGCTGCGGGGACTGCGGACGCTGCACGCGCGCCTCGAGCACCATGCGCGCAATGCGCACGAGCTCGCACACTGGCTCGACGCCCAGGCGAACGTCCGGCGCGTGTGGTACCCGGGCCTCGCGAGCCATCCGGGGCACGCGCTGGCCGCGCGCCAGCAGCGCGGCTTCGGCGCCGTCGTCACCCTCGAGCTCGAGGGCGGGCAGGACGCGGTGCGCGAGTTCGTCGGCGACCTCGGCTGTTTCTCGCTGGCGGAATCCCTGGGCGGCGTCGAGAGCCTGGTGGCGCATCCGGCCACCATGACTCATGCGGCCATGGAGCCGGCGGCGCGCCTGCGGGCGGGACTCAGCGACGGCCTGATCCGCCTCTCGATCGGCATCGAGGCGCTGGAGGATCTGCGCGCGGACCTGGCACGGGCGCTCGAGCGCGCCGCGCGGGTGTTGCCTTCGCAGCCGCTCAAGCGCGCGGCGGCAGGCTGCTGACGACGGCCTCGGCCGCCGCCTGCGTGCTCAGGTGCCGCGCGCCGGCGGGCACCAGATCCGCCGTGCGGGCGCCCGCGGCGAGCGCGGCATCCGCGGCCCGCTCGAGCGCGGCGGCCTCGGCGTCGAGGCCGAGCGAGTGCCGCAGCAGCAGCGCCGCGCTGTAGATCGCGCCGTAGGGATTGGCGATGCCGCGGCCCGCGATGTCCGGGGCGGAGCCGTGTATCGGCTCGTACACGCCGCGCCGCCCGTCGCCGAGCGAGGCCGAGGGCAGCAGCCCCAGCGATCCCGCGAGCATCGAGGCCTCGTCGGTGAGGATGTCGCCGAACATGTTCTCGGTGACCAGCACGTCGAAGTCGCGCGGGCGGTGAATGAGATGCATGGCCGCCGCGTCCACGAGGCTGTGCTCGAGGATCACGTCCGGGAACTCGCGCGCCATCACGCCCTGACAGACCGCGCGCCACAGGCGCGAGGTCTCGAGCACGTTCGCCTTGTCGATCGAGGTCAGGCGCCGGCGCCGCGAGCGCGCGAGGCGTGCGGCGGCACGTACGATGCGCTCGATCTCGGCGGCGGTGTACACGCACAGGTCCGTGGCGCGCAGCGCATCGCGCGTCTTCTCGCCGAAGTAGATGCCGCCGGTCAGCTCGCGCACGAATACCAGGTCCACCCCCTCGATTACCTCGGGCTTGAGGGTCGAGGCGCCGGCGAGTGCCGGGTGCACCTTCACCGGGCGGAGATTCGCGTACACCCCGAGCTCCTTGCGCAGGCGCAGGAGGCCCGCCTCGGGCCGCACCTGCCGCTCGGGCGCCGACCACCGGGGACCGCCGATGGCACCGAGCAGGACCGCATCGGCCGCGCGGCAGGCGGCGAGCGTCGCCGGCGGCAGCGGGTCGCCGTGGGCATCGATGGCGGCGCCGCCGAAGGGGAGCTCCTCGAGCTCGAGCTCGTGGCCGTAGCGCGTGGCGACCGCTCTCAGGCAGTGCAGGGCGCCGGCAATGACCTCCGGTCCGATGCCGTCCCCGGCGAGTACGGCGATGCGAGCCCTCATGCGCGGCGCTCGTACGCCTCGATTTCGCCGCTGCGCGACAGCAGGTAGCCGAGCTCGTCCACGCCGTTCAGCAGGCAATGCCGGGCGAAGGCCTCGACGGGAAAGCTCACCCTGGCGCCGCTCGGGAGAGTGAGGCTGCCGGAGGCGAGATCCACGGTGAGCTCCGCTCCGGGATGCCCGAGAAGCCAGTCGCTGGTCGCCTCGTCGACGATCACCGGCAGCAGGCCGTTCTTCAGCGAGTTGCTGCGGAAGATGTCGGCGATGCCGGTGCTCACCACGGCGCGAAAACCGTGATCGAGCAGCGCCCAGGGCGCGTGCTCGCGCGAGGAGCCGCAGCCGAAGTTGCGCCCGGCGACCAGGATGCGGCAGCCGGCGCTTTCGGGACGGTTCAGCACAAAGTCGGGACGCGGCGCGCCGCGCTCGTCGTAGCGCCAGTCGGCAAACAGATGGGCGCCGAGCCCGGCACGGGTCGTGGTCGTGAGGAAGCGCGCCGGGATGATCTGATCGGTGTCGATGTTGGTGGCCGGCATGACCACGGTGCGCGAGGTGAGGGCGGTGAAGGGCTCCATCAGAGGAGCTCGCGCGGGTCGGTGACGCGGCCGCGCACGGCGCAGGCCGCGGCGGTCAGCGGGCTCGCGAGCAGCGTGCGCGCACCGGCCCCCTGGCGGCCCTCGAAGTTGCGGTTGCTGGTGCTCACCGCGTACTCCCCGCCCGGCACCGTGTCGCCGTTCATGCCGAGACACATCGAGCAGCCCGATTCGCGCCATTCGGCGCCGGCCTCGAGGAATATCCGGTCGAGGCCCTCGGCCTCGGCCTGGCGCTTCACCTGCTGCGAGCCCGGCACGACCAGCATCGTGAGTCCGCGGGCGATGTGCCGGCCGCGCAGCACGCGCGCGGCGCTGCGCAGGTCCGAGAGGCGCGCATTGGTGCAGCTGCCGATGAAGACGACGTTCACCGGCCGATCGCGGATCGGCGCTCCGGGCTCGAGGCCCATGTAGCTGAGCGCGCGGGCGAGAACGGCGTCCGACCCCGCGGGCGGAACCGCGCCGGTGACCGGCACCACCATGCCGGGATTGGTGCCCCAGGTGATCATCGGCTCGATAGCGCCGGCATCGAGGCGCAGCTCGCGGTCGAAGCGCGCCCCCGCATCGCTCGGGAGCGCGCGCCACCCGGCGAGGGCATGCTCCCACGCGGCGCCCTTGGGCGCACGCGGGCGCGCCGCCAGGTAGGCATAGGTGGTCTCGTCGGGCGCGATCATTCCGGCGCGCGCGCCCGCTTCGATCGACATGTTGCAGACGGTCATGCGCTCGTCCATGTCGAGTGCGCGGACGGTCGCACCGCGATACTCGATCACGTGCCCGGTACCAC
The DNA here is from genome assembly GCA_035631515.1 of Steroidobacteraceae bacterium. Classification (GTDB taxonomy): domain Bacteria; phylum Pseudomonadota; class Gammaproteobacteria; order Steroidobacterales; family Steroidobacteraceae; genus 13-2-20CM-66-19. Next base: position 32,215 of record DASQIP010000036.1, on the reverse strand, counting down.
CGGCGACGCCGAGCCTGCCGATGATCGCGAGGATCAGATCCTTGGCGGTGACGCCGGCGCTCAGCGTACCCTCGACCTCGACGGCGAGCGTGCGCGGCTTCCTCTGCAGCAGGCATTGGGTGGCGAGCACATGCGCCACCTCGGTCGTGCCGATGCCGAAGGCCAGCGCCCCGACCGCGCCGTGGGTACTGGTGTGGCTGTCGCCGCAGACGATGGTCTTGCCGGGCTGCGTGAGCCCGAGCTCCGGCCCGATGACGTGCACGATGCCGCGCTGCTCACTCGTGAGTCCGAGGAGCTCCACGCCGAACTGCGCGCAGTTGGCCTCGAGCTCGCGGATCTGGCGCGCGGCGGACTCGATCGCTATCGGCGCGCCGCCGAACACCTGCTCGGTCCGCGTCGGCGTCGAGTGGTCCATGGTGGCGAGCGTGAGCCCGGGGCGCCGCACCCCCAGGCCCCGCTCGCGCAACAGCGCGAACGCCTGGGGCGAGGTGACCTCGTGGATCAGGTGCAGGTCGACGTAGAGCACCGCCGGGGTGGCGGCGGTCTCGGCCGCCACCAGGTGCCGCTCCCAGACCTTCTCGAACAGCGTGCGTGCCGCCTCCGGCATCGAAGCTCCGCGCGGCCTCGGCGCGCTCAGCCCGAGGCGGCCGCGGCGCGCGGCGCCGACATGTCGACGTAGTCGAGCCAGCCCCAGCGGTCCGGGGTCTTCCCCGAGAACAATCCGAAGAACGCGTTCTGCAGCGTCTCGGTCACGGGCCCGCGCTTGCCGTTGCCTACGGCTAAGCGGTCGACCGAGCGGATCGGAGTGATCTCGACCGCCGTTCCGGTGAAGAACGCCTCGTCGGCGAGGTAGAGGAGCTCGCGCGGAATCGACATCTCGCGCACCTCGATGCCACGCTCGCGCGCCAGGCGGATCACCGAGTCGCGCGTCAGGCCGCCGAGCACCGAATGGGCGAGCGCGGGCGTGAGCAGCGCGCCGTCCTTTACCAGGAAGAGATTCTCGCCCGAGCCCTCGCTGACAGTGCCGTCGGGCGCGAGCCCGATGCCTTCGGCGAAGCCGAGCCGGCGCGCCTCGGAGCCGATCAGCTGGCTCGAGAGATAGTTGCCGCCCGCTTTGGCGAGCGCCGGCAGCGTGTTGGGCGCCACGCGGTTCCAGGAAGACACGCAGGCATCGACGCCGGCGTCCTCGCCCTCGGCGGCGAGGTACTTGCCCCATTCCCAGGCGGCGATCGCGACGTCGGTGGGCGGATCGATCTTCGGCGTCACGCCGATCTCGCCGTAGCCGCGGAACACGAGCGGGCGGATGTAGGCGCCGCGCTTCAGGTTGTTGGCCGCGATCACCTGGCGACAGGCGTCGTTGATCTGCTCCGGGGAGTAGCCAATCGCGATGCGATAGATCTTCGCCGAGTCGAACAGCCGCCGGGTGTGGTCGCGCAGGCGGAATATCGCGACTCCGCGCGGCGTCTCGTAGGCGCGCTCGCCCTCGAAGACCGAGGAGCCGTAGTGCAGCGCGTGCGACAGCACGTGCACCGTCGCCTTCTCCCACGGCACCAGCTTGCCGTTGAACCAGATGAACTGCGTGGCCGGAATGGGCATGGGAACTCCTGTACGTCAGACCGCCGCCGGCACGGGCGGCGCACTCGCCGCGCGCGCGCGCGCCCCGGCCTGCGCCAGCTCGATGCGATTGATCACCTCGAGGAACGCGCGGGTGCCGGACTCGACGATGTTCGTGCTCACGCTCGCGCCCCGGTAAGTCTTGTGATTGTACTCCACGTACACCCGCGCCTCGCCCTGCGCGTCCTCGCCCTCGGAGACCGCGTGCACCTCGAACTTGCGTAATGTCACGTGGATGCCGGTGGCCGCTTCGATCGCCTTGAAGGCGGCGTCCACCGGGCCGTCGCCGCTCGCTGCATGCTCGACGCAGCGGCCGTCGCTGTGCGCGAGCACGACGAGTGCGCGCGCGGGTCCGGAGGTGCGCGCCTCGGTGGTGAGCTCGGTGAGCGTCCAGGGCCCCTGCGCCGAGCCTTCCGCGCGCAGCACCAGCGCCTCGATGTCGCCGTCGTAGAGCTCTTTCTTGCGGTCGGCGAGGGCCTTGAACTCCTCGAACAGCCGGTTGAATTCCTGCTCGTCGAGCTCGAAGCCGAGGGCCTGCACCCGCTCGCGCAGCGCATGCCGCCCGCTGTGCTTGCCGAGCACCAGGTGGCTGCGCGACAGACCCACGTCCTCGGGCCGCAGGATCTCGTAGGTCGAGTAGTGCTTGAGCATGCCGTGCTGATGGATGCCGGCCTCGTGCGCGAAGGCGTTCTCGCCGACCACCGCCTTGTTGCGCGGCACCGGCATGCCGGTGATGCTCGAGACCAGGCGCGACGTCGGGTAGAGGCGGCTGGTGTGGATCTGCGTCGTCACGTTGAAGAACGCGGCGCGGGTCTTGAGCGCCATCACCACCTCCTCGAGCGAGCAGTTACCGGCGCGCTCGCCGATGCCGTTGATGGTGCACTCGACCTGGCGCGCCCCCGCCACCACCGCCGTCAGGCTGTTGGCCACCGCCATGCCGAGGTCGTCGTGGCAGTGCACCGAGAGGCGGATGCCGTCGATGCCGCGCACGTTCTTGCGCAGGTAGCGGAACAGCTCGGCGAACTCGTCCGGCACCGTGTAGCCGACCGTGTCGGGAATGTTGACCGTGGTGGCGCCGGCGGCGATGGCGGTCTCGACCACCTGTGCGAGGAACTCGAGCTCGGTGCGCGAGGCGTCCTCGGGCGAGAACTCGACGTCGTCGGCGAGCTCGCGCGCGCGGGCCACGCCGGCCGCGGCAGCCTTGAGGATCTCGTCCTGCGCCATGTTGAGCTTGTACTGGCGGTGAATGGCGCTGGTCGCGAGGAACACGTGGATGCGGTGGCGCGGGGCATCGCGCAGCGCGCGTGCCGCCAGCTCGATGTCCTCGGAATTGCAGCGCGCGAGGCCGCAGATGAGCGGCCCCTGCACCTCGCGCGCCACCGCCTGGACGCTCTCGAAGTCGCCGCGCGAGGCGGCCGGGAAGCCGGCTTCGATGACGTCGACGCCGAGCTCGGCGAGCGCGCGTGCGACGCGCAGCTTCTCGGGCTGAGTCATGCTGCAGCCGGGCGACTGCTCGCCGTCGCGCAGCGTCGTGTCGAAGATCAGGACGCGGTCGGGGTTGGTGGTCATAAGTCGTACCTCAAAGTCTCTCTAGCGCGAGTGAGCCCCCGCGCTGCGACGAACCCTTTCGGGGACGCCGTGAATCCATCCATGGAGGCTGCGGGCGCGGCATCCATGCCGCGCACGCCCCCGAAAGGGTTCGTCGCGCCGCGTGCGCTCCCATATCGCTATGCTCGCCGTTCGTTGAGCCACGGCATCCTGGCGCGCAGGCTGGCGCCGACTTTCTCGATCTGCCGGTCGATGTCCGCGGCGAGGAGCTTGTGGTAGTTCGCCTTGCCGGTCGCGTTCTCCTTGATCCACTGGCGCGCGAACTTGCCGCTCTGGACTTCCTTCAGCACGCGGCGCATCTCGTTCTTGACGCGGTCGTTGACGATGCGGGGGCCGCGGGTCAGGTCGCCGTACTTGGCGGTCTCGCTGATGAACTGGTGCATCTTGGATATCCCGCCCTCGTGCAGCAGATCGACGATCAGCTTCAGCTCGTGCAGGCACTCGTAATAGGCGACCTCGGGCTGATAGCCCGCCTCGACCAGCGTCTCGAAGCCCTTGACGACGAGCTCGGTCGTGCCGCCGCACAGCACGGCCTGCTCGCCGAACAGATCGGTCTCCGTCTCCTCGGCGAAGGTGGTCTCGAGCACTCCGCCGCGCGTGCCGCCGATGCCGTGGGCGTAGGCGAGGGCGCGCGCCCGCGCCTTGCCGGTGGCATCCTGTGCGACCGCGAGCAGGCACGGCACGCCGCGACCCTGGCTGTACTGGCGGCGCACCAGGTCTCCCGGTCCCTTGGGCGCGATCAGCACCACGTCGAGGTCGGGCCGCGGCTTCACCTGGCGGAAGTGAATGTTGAATCCGTGGGCGAACAGCAGCGCCGCACCTTTCTTCAGCCCCTTCTTTATCTCCTGATAGAGCGCCTTCTGTGCCAGATCGGGCACCAGCATGGCGACGAGGTCGGCGCTCGCGGCGGCGCCGGCGGGCTCGGCCACTTCGAGGCCGTCGCGGCGCGCCTTCTTCCAGCTGGCGCCGCCCTTGCGCACTCCGACCACGACGTCGAAACCGCTGTCCTTGAGATTCAGCGCGTGCGCGCGCCCCTGGCTGCCGTAACCGAGGACCGCGATGCGCGCGCCCTTGAGGGCCCTGCGATCGACGTCCTTCGTTGAATAAAGCCTCATCGCATCACTCCCGCGGCCGCGGCCGCACTGCAAACGTAAAAAACCCCGCAGCGGCTGTCAGCCGGTGCGGGGTCCTTGAGTCTCTTAGCTCTCGCTCGTGCCTGCTTGGTCAGGCGTTCGCGTGCCCCGCACCGCTTTGCCCCGTAAGGAGCAGCAGCGCGGGCAGTCCGATAAGCAGCAGCGCCAGCCGTGCGGCGGGGGCCGCGGCGCGGGTCAGAGGGCCTGTTGTCTCGGGTGTCACGGGAACCAAACCTGTTGACCCGATGGGAGCACAGCAACCGCGGAGTTGTCAACGACTTAAGCGCGGACCTTCAAGCCCTTAAGGCGCGCGTGCGCGCGGTGTTAATCTCCCCGCCATGAAAAAGACGGTGGACCCGCGCGCGTACTCGCGCGTGGTCGTCGACGGGCTGAAGCAGGCCCCGGCTCGCGCCATGCTGCGGGCGGTGGGATTCCGGGACGAGGACTTCGCCAAGCCCCAGATCGGCGTGGCCTCGACCTGGGCCAACCTGACCCCGTGCAACATGCACATCGGGGCGCTCGCCGACGCCGCGGCTGCGGGAGTCGACGGGGCCGGCGGCAAGAGCGTCCTCTTCAATACGATTACGGTTTCCGACGGGATCTCGATGGGCACCCCCGGCATGCGCTACTCGCTCGTCTCCCGGGAGATCATCGCCGACTCCATCGAGGCGGTGGTCGGGGCCGAGGGCTTCGACGGCTTCGTCGCGATCGGGGGGTGCGACAAGAACATGCCCGGCTGCGCCATCGCCATGGCGCGGCTCAACCGCCCGGCGGTCTTCGTCTACGGGGGCACCATCCGCCCCGGAGCCGAGCGGCGCGACATCGTGACGGTGTTCGAGGCGGTCGGCGCGCGCGCGGCGGGGACGCTCTCGGAGACTGCCTTGCAGGAGATCGAGCGCACGGCCATCCCGGGCCCCGGGAGCTGCGGCGGCATGTACACGGCCAACACGATGGCCTCGGCGATCGAAGCCTTGGGCTTGTCCTTGCCGGGAAGCTCCGCACAGGAGGCGGTCGGCGAGGCGAAGCATTCCGACAGCGCACGCGCCGGCGCCGCCGTGGTGCGTCTGGTGCGCGAGGGCTTGAAGCCGCGCGACATCCTCACCCGCAAGGCGTTCGAGAATGCGATTGCCGTCGTGACCGCCCTCGGCGGCTCGACCAACGCGGTGCTGCACCTGCTGGCGATCGCTCGTGACGCGCGCGTGCGTCTCGCGCTCGACGATTTCGCGCGTGTCGGGCGCCGTTCCCCGGTACTCGCGGACCTCAGGCCGAGCGGCCGCTTCCTCATGTCCGAGCTGGTCGCCATCGGCGGCATCCAGCCCCTCATGAAAATGCTGCTCGACGCGGGTCTGTTGCACGGCGATTGCCTGACGGTCACCGGGCAGACTCTGAAGCAGAATCTCGAAAAGACACCCATGTATATGAAGGGGCAGCAGATTGTCAGGCCTCTCTCGGACCCCCTGAAGAAGGAGGGCCATCTCGTCATCCTGTACGGCAATCTCGCGCCCGAGGGGGCGGTGGCCAAGATCACGGGCAAGGAGGGAGAGCGCTTCGAGGGCCGGGCGCGGGTGTTCGACGGCGAGGAACGCGCCACGCAGGCGATTCTTGCCGGGAAGATCCGCGCCGGCGACATCGTCGTCATCCGGCGGGAAGGACCCCGGGGAGGTCCGGGCATGCGCGAGATGCTGAGTCCGACCGGCGCCATCAGCGGGCGGGGCCTGGACGGCAAGGTGGCGTTGATCACCGACGGCCGCTTCTCCGGTGGCAGCCACGGGTTCGTCGTAGGACACGTGTCTCCCGAGGCGGCGGTGGGTGGCCCGATCGGACTGTTACGCAACGGCGACCGCATCACCATCGATGCGGCCAAGCGCGAGCTTCGCGTCGAGCTGCCGGCCGCGGAGCTGCGCAAACGCCGGCGCGCATGGCACCCGCCGCGCCCGGCCGCGCAGGGCGGCGTGCTCGAGAAGTACGCGCGCCTCGTCGGCAGCGCCTCCGAAGGCGCCGTGACCGAGGCTGCACAGGCGCGCCGGAGCGCTTCCTGAGCCGCCGTCGGAGTTGTCAGTCCGGGGGGCACCCGGTACAGTTCGGAAAAGCATCCGTCGCAGCGCACTCGAGGGCACCGTCGGGGGGATTTCAGAACTTTACGCCCGCCGTGCGGTTGCCTGATGTGGTGAGTTCGCAAGTATGATCTGGGGGAACCGGCGGGTCCGCCCGCCGGCAACGGGGTTCTGGCTGAAGTAAAAGCGCATCACAACACATGGCCGCTCTAGTACACGATTCCCAGTTCATGACCCGGCGCGGGGCGGTGCTGGTCGCGATCATCGCGCTGCACGTCTTCATCGGCTGGGCGCTGGCGACGGGCCTCGCGCGCCGCGCGATCGAAGTGCTCGCGCCGCCGATCCAGACGACCATCGTCGAGGAGACGAAGAAGGAGGAGGCGCCGCCCCCGCCGCCGCCGCCGCAGTTCGAGCGGCCGCCGGTCGAAGTGCCGCCGCCCGACGTCACGATCAACGTGCCGGTGGAGGAGACCACCACTGCCATCCGCGTTACTCCCAACGTGGTGAGGGCCCCGCCGGTGGCGGCGCCGGTCAGGCGGACCAACCCCACCGTGAACACCAAGAATTTCCCGAACTGTGACGACTACTATCCGGACGCGTCGCGGCGACTCGAGGAGACGGGTACCGTGACCGTCCACTCGTGCGTGGGCGTCGACGGCAAGTTGACCGAGGAGCCGAGCGTGGTAAAGAGCTCCGGGTTCCCGCGTCTCGACGCGGCGGGACTGCGTTGCGCCAAGGCGGGCTCCGGTAAGTACACTCCCGCCACCGAGGACGGCAAGGCCACGCCCGGGTGCGTCTCCTTCAATATCAGGTTCGTAGTCAAGTAAATCACGCCCGCACACACAGTGCGGCTGTTCTTCTGTTTCGAGGAAAACTATGGAAAACCAACCGAGCGTAACCGTCAACAATCCCTACGGCCTGAGCGCGCTGTGGGTGTCCGGAGACCTGGTCTCCCGTTCCGTGCTCATCCTTCTGCTCCTGATGTCGCTCGCCTCGTGGTACGTGATCCTCACGAAGCTGTGGGATCAGCGGGCGCTGCGCAAGTCGGCGAAATCGGTCGACAAGCAGTTCTGGAACGCGCCCTCGATCAAGGACGGTGTGGATCGCCTGAAGAAGGGTGACGACTTCCGTGGCATTGCCGAGGACGGGCTGCGCGCCGCCTCCCATCACGACGGCCGTCTGACGGACCGCATCGATCTGCACGAGTGGATCACCATGTCGCTGCAGCGCGCGGTCGACGGCGTCAACAGCAAGCTGAACGGGGGCCTGGGCCTGCTGGCGACGGTGGGCTCCACCGCGCCGTTCGTCGGACTGTTCGGCACGGTGTGGGGCATCCTCAACGCGCTGGTCGGCATCGGCATCGCCGGCCAGGCGAGCATCGACAAGGTGGCGGGCCCCGTCGGTGAGGCGCTCATCATGACGGCGCTCGGCCTGTTCGTGGCGGTGCCGGCGGTGTGGGGCTACAACTGGCTCCTCGGCCGCAACAAGGTGCTGCAGGATGCGCTGCGGAACTTCGCGAGCGACCTGCATGCCTATCTGGTAGGCGGCGTCAAGGTCGAGGGCGGGTCCGGTGGCGGCGGTGCGCGCCCGGCGGCCGCCAAGGCCGCGCCGCGCGTTCGCTGAGGACGCGGCTGCGGGCCGGCTTGCCGGGCGGGATGCGTCCGCACCCGCGTGGCATGGCATGCCGGCCCGCGCACTCTCTTTCAAGGAGTAGCTGAGCATGTCGATGAACGTGGGCGAGACGGGCAGCGGCGGCATGATGGCGACCATCAACACCACGCCGCTGGTCGACGTGATGCTGGTGCTCCTCATCATCTTCCTGATCACGATTCCCGTGATCACCAAGACCGTGAAGGTCGATCTGCCCAAGGCGGTCAACATCCCGACGCAGACCAAGCCCGAGAACATCACCATCGCGGTGGACCGGGACGGCAACATCTACTGGAACGAGAAGAAGATGGCGAACCGCCAGGTGCTGCTGGGCTACATCAAGGAAGCGGCGGTGCGGGTGCCGCAGCCCGAGATCCACATCCGCGCCGATCGTGAGACGCGCTATGAGGCCGTCGGGCGGGTGATGTACGCCATCCAGCGCGGCGGCATCGTCAAGGTCGGTTTCCTCACCGAGCCCGACCGCGGCATGCGCGGCTACCGCTGAAATCCCGAGGAGCAATCAACCATGTCTATGCAGGTTGGCGGTGGCGGCGAGGAGATGTGCGACATCAACACGACGCCGCTCATTGACGTCATGCTGGTGCTGCTCGTGACCCTCATCATCACCCTCCCGGTCATGACCCACGCGGTCAAGCTCGACATGCCGCAGACGAACCAGCCGCCGCCGCCCGATCAGATCAAGCCCGAGGTCATCGATCTCGAGATCGACTTCGACGGCACGGTGGTCTGGAACGGCACGCCGGTTCCGAACATGGATACGCTCGAGGGCTACTTCCACACCTACGCGGACAAGGATCCGCAGCCGGAGATTCACCTGCGCCCGGATCGGCGCGCCAAGTACGACGTGGTGGCGAGGGTGCTGGCGTCGGCGCAGCGCAACCGCATGAAGAAGATCGGCTTCGTCAATACCTCGGAATTCGCCGAGTAACGGTCAGGCAATGGCACAAATCAGCATGAAGATCTCCTCGAAGCTCGTCGTGGCCGCCGCCGCGCTCGCGACGAGCCTGTTGTTCGTCGGCGCCGCGGCCATGGGGGCCGACAAGCCGCAGAACAGCGCCAAGCTCGCCAAGCCCCTGAAGGAGGCGCACGACGATCTCAACGCGAAGAAGTACCCGGAAGCGATCGCCAAGCTGAAGGAAGCCGACGGCATAGCCGGCAAGACCCCTTACGATCAGCACCTGATCAACGACATGCTGGCGTTCGCCTACATCCGCACCAACAACTACGCGGACGCCGCCAGGGCACTGGAGGCGGAGATCGAGGACGGGTTCACGCCGCCGAGCGAGCAGCAGCAGAAGATCCGCGCCTTGTCCGCCCTCAACTACCAGCTGAAGAACTACGACAAGGCCATCGAATTCGGACAGCGCGCCCTCAAGGGCGGCTTCGGGGAAGAGGAAACCAAGAAGATCGTGGGCCAGGCCTACTACCTCAAGGGCGACTGGAAGGACACGCTGAAATTCGAGGAGGGGCTGGTCGACGCGGCGATCAAGTCCGGCGCCAATCCGAGCAGCGAGTCGCTGCAGCTGGTGCTGAGCGCCTGCGTGAAGATGGAGGACCCCGGCTGCCAGACCAAGGCGCTCGAGAAGCTGGTCGCCTACTACCCGAAGCCCGAGTATTGGCAGAACCTGCTGTTCGGCCTGATGAAGGAGACCGCCAGCAGCGACGCCAACACGCTGCAGACCTTCCGCCTGATGAACGAGGTCGACGTGCTGAAGAGCCCCGACGACTTCATCGAGATGGCACAGCTGGCGATGGACGCCGGCTCACCCGGCGAGGCACAGCGGGCGCTGCAGCGCGGGTTCGACAAGAACGTGTTCGCGGACCAGCGCAGCAAGGAAAAGGCCCAACGGCTGCTCGAGAAGGCGAAGCAGAAATCGGCCGGCGACCAGCCGACGCTCGAGAAGATCGCCAAGGAAGCCGACGCCGCCGCCACCGGCACCAAGAACAACGCCATGGGGGTCGCGTACCTCGGTTACGGCCAGTACGACAAGTCGGTCGATCAGTTCACCAAGGCGGTCTCAAAGGGCGGCCTGAAGAACCCGGCCGAGTCGCAGCTCGATCTGGGGATCGCGCAGCTCAAGGCCGGCCACAAGGAAGACGCCGTCAAGGCCTTCAAGGCCGTCAAAGGCGAACCGATCCTCGAGCGCCTGTCGAGCCTGTGGGTCCTGCACGCCCGTCAGGCGCAATAGAGTCCCATCGCAGGGAAGGACAACCGCTATGGCGATCAAGGCCGGTGACCGCATGCCCGCGGGCACGTTCAAGCGCATGACCCGGGAGGGTCCGAAGGACCTGACGTCGGACGAGCTCTTCAGGGGAAAGCGCGTGGTGCTGTTCTCGGTGCCCGGCGCCTTCACGCCGACCTGCGATGCCAAGCATCTGCCGGGCTTCGTGCAGCTCGCCGACCAGATTCTCGCCCGGGGCGTCGACACCATCGCCTGCATGGCCGTGAACGACGTGTTCGTAATGAACGCGTGGGGTAAGGCCTCGGGGGTCGGCGAGAAAGTGCTGATGCTCGCCGACGGCAACGGCGACTATGCGCGCGCCCTCGGGCTCGAGCTCGACGCCAGCAAGTTCGGCATGGGCAAGCGCGGCCAGCGCTTCGCGATCATCGTCAAGGACGGTACCGCGACGCACGTCGACGTGGAAGAGCCCGGTCAGTTCAAGGTGTCGGCTGCCGAGTACGTCCTGGGGCAGCTGTAGCTAACTCACCAGTTTTTCTATCTCGGGGATGATCTGGAACAGGTCCCCGACCAGCCCGAAATCCGCCACCTCGAAGATCGGAGCTTCGCCGTCCTTGTTGATGGCGACGATGGTGCGCGCGTCCTTGATGCCCGTCAGGTGCTGGATCGCCCCGGAGATCCCCACCGCCATGTAGAGCTCCGGCGCGATGATCTTGCCGGTCTGTCCCACCTGCATCTCGTTCGGCGCGTAGCCGGCGTCGACCGCCGCGCGCGAGGCGCCCACCGCCGCGCCGAGCTTGGCCGCGAGGCTGTAGAGGATCTTGAACCCTTCGGCGCTGCCGAGCGCCCGGCCGCCGGAGACGACCCGGGCGGCGGTCAGCAGGTCCGGCCGGTCGCTCCTGGCCGCCGACACCGAGATGAAGCGGGTGTGGGCGGGAAGCTCTACCGACACCGCCATGTTATCGATGGGGGCGGAGCCGCCCGCGCCCGCCGCCTCGAACGAGGCCATCCGTACCGTGCCGACGACCTTCGCGCCGGCCTCGGCCTCGACGGTGAGGATCGCGTTGCCGGCGTAGATCGGGCGCCGGAAGCGGGTCGGGCTCTCCAGCCCCATGATGTCGCTCACCTGGGGAGCGCCGAGCAGCCCCGCGACGCGCGCCATCAGGTCCTTGCCGTAAGTGGTGGAGGGCCCGAGCACGTGGGTGAAGGGGCCCGCGAGCGCTACGATCTGCGGTGCGAGCACCGCGGCGAGCGCGTGCGTGTTGGCGGGATTCGCCACCGTCAGCACCCGCGCGACGCCGGCGAGCTGCGCCGCCTGCGCGGCGACCGCGCCCGGGTCGGCGGCGCACACGGCCACGGTGATCTCCGCGCCAGCGAGCGTGCGCGCGCAGCTGACGCACCTCGCGGTGCTGACGTTGAGCCGGGCGCCGTCGTGCTCGGCGACGATGAGAATCTTGACCGTCACAGGATCCCCTTCCTCTTCAGCTGCTCGACCAGCTCCGCGGCGTCCTTCACCCGTATGCCCTTCTGCCGCTGCGGCGGCGGCTCGAAGCGCACCAGCTTCAGCTGCTGGCGCTGCTCGACGCCGAGCGCGGCGAGGGTGAGCGTCTCGAGCGGCTTCTTCTTCGCCTTCATGATGTCCGGAAGCTTCACGTAGCGCGGCTCATTGAGGCGCAGGTCGGTCGTGATGACCGCCGGCAGATCGATCTCGAGCGTCTCGAGGCCGGCGTCCACCTCGCGCGTCACGCGCGCGGTCGCCTCGCCGAGGATCTCGAGGCGGGAGGCGTAAGTCGCCTGCGGGCGGTTCCACAGGGCGGCGAGCACCTGGCCGGTCTGGCCGTTGTCGTCGTCGATCGCCTGCTTGCCGAGGATCACCAGATATGGCTGCTCGCGCTCGATGAGCTTCAGCAGCGCGCGCGCCGCGACCAGGGGCTCGATGACGCCGTCTGCCTGTACGTGCAGCGCGCGGTCCGCGCCCATCGCGAGCGCACTGCGCAGCTGCTGCTGGGTGTCGGCGGGACCGACGGTCGCGACGATCACTTCCTCGGCGCCGCCGCGCTCCTTGATGCGCAGCGCCTCCTCGAGCGCGATCTCGTCGAAGGGATTGACGCTCATCTTGACGCCGTCGGTGACTACGCCGCTGCCGTCGGGCCTGACCCGGATGCGGACGTTGAAGTCGACGACGCGCTTGATACCGACCAGGATGCGTTTCATAAGCCCTGCAGTATAGCGGGCGGCACCACGCCTGGTTGCCGGTAGACGCCACGGCGTTGACGGATTGCGCGCGTGCTCCCTAAAGTCGGCGCCCATGCTGAGCTACGCACTGCGTCGCATCGCCGTTGCCCTCCCGACCCTGCTCGTCATCATCACGCTGTCGTTCGCGCTGCAGCGCCTCGCCCCCGGCGGTCCCTTCGATCAGGAGCAGACGCTCACCCCGGCGGTGCGCGCCAATCTCGACCGCGTCTACGGGCTCGACCGGCCGCTCGCCGTGCAGTACGCGCGCTATCTCGGCGCTCTGGCGCACGGCGACTTCGGCCCCTCGCTGAGCCAGCGGGACTTCAGCGTCTCCGAGCTCATCGGCCAGGGACTGCCGCTGAGCGCCACACTGGGGCTCGTGGCGGTGCTGGTGGCGATCCTGGTCGGTATCCCGGCCGGCATCGCCGCGGCGCTCGCGCGCGGCGGCCGTACCGACTACGCGCTCACCGCGCTCGCGACGCTCGGAATCGCGCTGCCGACGTTCGTCACGGGTCCGGCCCTGGGACTCGTCTTCGGGCTGCACCTGCACTGGCTGCCGGTGGCCGGCTGGGAGAGCGGCGCGCCCCGTTATCTGGTGCTGCCGGTCGTGACACTGGCGCTGCCGGTCGCGGCTTACCTGGCGCGCCTGACGCGCGCGAGCCTCCTCGAGGTGCTGCGGAGCAACTACATCCGCAGCGCCCGCGCGCGCGGGCTCGGGGGCTGGCGCGTGCTGGCGCACCACGCGCTGCGGCCTGCGCTGCTGCCGGCGGTGAGCTACTTAGGTCCCGCCGTGGCCTTCGTGGTCACGGGGTCGCTCGTCATCGAGACGGTGTTCGGCCTGCCGGGAAGCGGCCGTTACCTGGTGCAGGGAGCGATCGACCGCGACTACCCGCTCGTCTTAGGCATGGTCATCGTGTACGCCGCGCTCACCCTGGCCTGCAATCTGGCCGCCGACCTCCTTTACGGGTGGCTCGATCCCGGAGCGCGGCGTGCGTGAGGCGGCCGCGGGCGGCCGCGGCCTGTGGCGCGATGCGGCGCGGCGCCTGCGCGCCCGGCGCGGCGCGCGCGTGGCGGTCGCGCTGCTCGCCGCGGTGACGCTGCTCGCGCTGCTCGCGCCCCTGCTGAGCCCCTGGGCGTTCGACAGCCTCGACTGGCGCCACCTCGCGCAGCCGCCGGGGCTGACCGCCGTGCACTGGTTCGGCACCGACCGCCTGGGGCGCGACCTCTTCGTACGCACGCTGCACGGCGTGCGTCTGTCGCTGCTGATCAGCGTGCTCGCGACTGCGATCAGCGTGGGTGTCGGGGTCGCGTGGGGAGCGGTCGCGGGCTTCGTGGGCGGGCGCACCGAGGAAGCCATGATGCGCTTCGTCGACGTGCTCTACTCGCTCCCGTACCTGTTCTTCGTGATCGTCCTGAGCGCGCTGCTCGGCCGCGGCAGCGTCGCGGTGCTGCTGCTCGCGATCGCCGCGGTCGGCTGGCTGACGACGGCGCGTATCGTGCACGGCCAGACGCTGCAGCTGCGGCGCCGCGAGTTCATCGAGGCGGCACGCGCCACGGGGTTGACGACCGCCGCGATCCTCGTGCGGCATGTGGTGCCGAACCTCGCCGGCACCGTCGTAGTGTACGCGGCGCTCACCGTGCCGCAGATGATTCTGTTCGAGAGTTTCCTCTCCTTCCTCGGGCTCGGCGTCCAGGAGCCGTACGCGAGTCTCGGCAACCTCATCAACGCCGGGGCTCAGGAAATGGAGTCGGCGCCGTGGATGCTGCTGGTGCCGGCGGCATTCCTGGTGCTGTTGCTCACCGGCCTCAACCTGCTCGGCGACGGTCTGCGCGATGCCCTCGACCCACGCGAGCATTGAGGCGGCCGCGGCAGCGGCGGGGCCCGCGCTGCTGACGCTCGAGCATCTCACGGTGAGGTTCGCGACCGCGGCGGGCGCGGTCGCCGCCGTCGAGGACCTGTCGCTCTCGGTGGCGCCTGGAGAATGCTTGGGGCTGGTGGGCGAGTCGGGCGCCGGCAAGAGCCAGGCGTTCCTCGCCGTCATGGGGCTGCTCGCCGCCAACGGCCGTGCCGCGGGGAGTGCGCGCTTCGACGGCACGGAGCTCATCGGGCTCGGCTCCGCGGCGCTCGATCGCGTGCGCGGCGCCCGCATCGGCATGGTGTTCCAGGATCCGCTGACCGCGCTCACGCCGCATCTGACCGTCGGCGGGCAGCTCACCGAAGTGCTGAGGCGCCATCTGCATCTGTCCCGGGCCGCAGCGCGCGAGCGCGCGCTCGGGCTCCTCGAGCGCGTGCAGCTGACCGACCCGGAGCCGCGCATGCGCCAGTACCCGCACGAGCTCTCGGGCGGCATGCGCCAGCGGGTGATGATCGCGCTCGCGCTCGCCTGCGGACCGCAGCTGCTGATCGCGGACGAGCCGACCACGGCGCTCGACGTGACCGTGCAGGCGCAGATTCTGGCGCTGCTCGCCGAGTTGAAGCGCGAGCGCTCGATGGCGATGGTGCTCATCACCCACGACATGGGTGCGGTCGCGGGCGTCGCCGACCGTGTGGCCGTCATGCGCGCCGGCCGCCTGGTCGAGGCGGGGACGGTGACCGCCATCCTCAAGTCGCCGCGCGACCCTTACTCGCGCGAGCTGGTGCGCGCGGCGGCTCCGGCGGCGGCCGCCGTACCGCCAGCGGACGCAGCGCCGGGCCCGGCGGCACTCGCGCTTGCGGACGTCAGCGTCGCCTTCCCGGTCGGCCGTGGCTGGCTGCGGTCCCGGGCGCTTCTCATGGCGCTGCGCGGCGTGACCTTCGAGCTCGCCGCCGGCGAGGCGCTCGGTGTCGTGGGAGAGTCGGGCGGCGGCAAGTCGACCCTGGCGCGCGCCGTGCTCGCGCTGCTGCGGCCCACGGGCGGCGAGGTCGTATGGATGGGGCGGCAGCTGCTCGCGCTGCCCTCCCGCGAGCTGCGCGCGCTGCGCGGCGAGCTGCAGATCGTCTTCCAGGATCCTCTCGGGGCCCTCGATCCGCGCATGACGGTGGCCGAGATCGTCGGTGAGCCGCTCCTGGTGCATCGCCCGGAGCTCGGCGCGCAAGGCCGCGGGCGTGCGGTAGCGGAAATCCTGCGCCGGGTGGAGCTCGGCAGCGGGTTTCTCGACCGTTATCCTCACGAGCTCTCCGGCGGGCAGTGTCAGCGCGTCGGCATCGCGCGTGCCATGATCCTCGAGCCGCGCCTCCTCGTGTGCGATGAGCCATTGAGCGCCCTCGACGGGCCGACGCAGCGGGAAGTGCTGGCGCTGCTCGCCGGGCTGCGGCGTGAGTCGGGAATGAGCCTGCTGTTCGTCAGCCACGACCTCGGGGTGGTCCGGTGGCTGTGCGAACGGGTCCTGGTGCTCTATCTGGGAAGGATGATGGAGCTCGCGCGCTCGGAGAGCCTCTATGCGCAGCCCCGGCACCCCTACACCCGCGAGTTGCTCGCCGCCGTCCCGGTACCGGACCCGGACGTGCAGCCCGCGCGCCTCAAGGGCACGCGCGCGGGGGAGCCGCCGTCGCCGCTCGCGCCGCCGAGCGGCTGCGTCTATCGCACGCGCTGCCCGCACGCGATCGCCCTGTGCGCCGAGCGCACTCCGGGCTGGGAGGACGCCGGCGGCGGCGCCCGGGTGGCCTGTCATCGCTGGCGGGATTTGTCGTAAGTCCGATGTAAGCCCACCGCGCGAGTTACGTTATCCTCCCCGCATGAGGACCGAATCCGGCATTCGCCCGAGCGAAGCCCTGCGGCACGTCCGTTACGAAATCCGCGGGCGCCTCGCCCGACGGGCGCTCGAGCTCGAGCGCCAGGGATACGAGATCATCTCGCTCAACATCGGCAACCCGCGCGCCTTCGGGTTCCGGACTCCGGAGACCATGCGCCTCGCGATGATCGAGAATCTGGGGCAGGCCGAGGGCTACTGCCACCAGAAGGGAATTTTCCCGGCGCGCGAGGCGGTGGTGATGCAGCAGCAGGAGCGCGGCATTGCCGCGGTCACGGCCGAGGAGGTCTTCATCGGCAACGGGGTGAGCGAGCTCATCGATCTGACGCTGCGGGCGCTGCTCAGCGACGGCGACGAAGTCCTCGTGCCGAGCCCCGACTATCCGCTGTGGACGGCGGCCGTGACGTTGAACCGCGGACGCGCGGTCCACTATCCCTGCCGGCCGGAGCAGGGGTTCGTCCCCGACCCGGCCGAGCTCGCGCGGCTCGTCACGCCGCGCACGCGCGCGCTGGTCGTGATCAACCCCAACAATCCGACCGGCGCGGTCTATCCACGCGCGGTGCTCGAGGCACTGGCGCGGCTCGCGGAGCGCCACGGCCTCGTGGTGTTCAGCGACGAGATCTACGATCAGATGACATACGAGGGGGCCGAGTTCGTCCCGATGGCGACCCTGGTGCACGACACGCTGTGCGCCACGCTCTCGGGGCTGTCCAAGGTGTACCGCGCCTGCGGCTATCGCGCCGGCTGGGCGGTGTTCTCCGGCCGCGTACACGCGGCTGCCGACTATCTCAACGCCCTCGAGCTCCTCGCATCGCTGCGCCTCTGCTCGAACGTCATGGCGCAGTGGGCCGTGCAGACGGCGCTCGGCGGCCACCAGAGCGTCCGTGAGCTGGTCGCGCCTGGCGGGCGGCTGTACGAGTCGCGCGCGGCGATCCTCGAGGCCGTGAGGCGCAGCCGCTACCTCACCCTCGCGCCACCGCGCGGCGCCATGTACGCGTTCGTAGGTGTTGAGGAGGCGGCCTTGCCGGGATTCGACGACCAGAGGTTCGCGCTCGATCTCCTCGAGCAGCAGCACGTGCTGGTAGCGCCCGGCGTGAGCTTCAACGTGCCGTACCGCAATCATTTCCGCATCACGAGTCTTCCCGACGCCGCGACGCTGCGCGAGGTGTTCGCCCGCATCGAGACGCTGCTCGGCGGTTACGCGGACGGCGGGCAGGGGGCCGGCGGCGCCGAGCGGGACAACGTGGTGAGCGCCGGGACTCGTTTCAAGTAAAATCTCCGAATACACTGTAATACTCTGTTTTGTATAGGCTTACCAGCGACCTAGCCGAGCACATACAGCACGGCGGGACGGTGATGGTCCCGACCCGCCAGCGCTCGCATGCGGTGCGGCTTGCGCACGCGGCGGCGCAGCTCGCCGACGGCGCGCGCGTGTGGGTGAGCCCCGCCGCCCTGACGCCGTCCGCGTGGGTACGGCGCGAGTGCGAGCGGCGCGCGCAGGAAGCGCCGGCCGAATGGCCGCGGCTTCTCGGGCCCACCGAGGAATGGTGGCTGTGGCGCGAGGCGGCGGCGGCCGCCGCGCGTGAGGCGGCGGAGCGCAACCCCTTCCTCGGCACCGAAGCGCTCGCGCAGGCCCTGCGGCGCGCGAGCGAGCGGGCCGCGGAGTGGGACATCGCGCTTCAATACGCCCCGCCCGACAGCGAGACCGGACTTCTCTACGAGGCGCGCCGCGTTTTCGCGGCGCGCTGCCGCGAGCTCGGCGCCGCGAGCGCCGGCGCGCTGCTGCCGGACCTCGAGCCGGTCGCCGCCGGGCGCGCGCCGCTCTTGTGCGGGTTCGATGCGGTGCCGCGCGCTCTCGCGCGCCTCGCGCGCGGCGCCCGGGCGGCGGGGGCGGCCGGACGCGAGGCGCCGGGCGGTGTGAGCCCGCGCGGCGTGCGCACGGCCGACGCCGAGGCGCAGCTCGAGGCGATCGCAGCCTGGTGCGCCGAGCGGTTGAGCGCTCAGCCTGACGCGCGGCTTCTCGTGATGCTGCCGGGCCCGGCCGCGGCGCGCGAGCGCCTCGCGGATCTCGTGCGCGGCTGCCTGGACCCGCTCGCCGTTCTCACCGGCCGGGGCGACGCGCGCACCCTGGTCGGTCTCGAGGGGGGCGAGCCGCTCTCCTCCCAGCCGCTGCCCGCGCAGGCGTTGCTGTCGCTCGCGATCCTCGCCGGCGGCACGGTCGAGATCGAATCGATCGGTCAGTGGCTCTCGTCTCCTTACTGGGGCGGCCCGGCGGCCGCGCCGCGCGCCGCACTCGCGCAGTTCCTGCGCCAGCATGGCGTGCCGGCCCTGGGGGTGCGCGAGCTGCTCGGAGCCCTGCAGCTCGCGCCGCGCGAGCTCAAGCCCGCGGCGCGCGAGCTCGAGACGCTCGTGCGGCGCGCGACGGGCCTGCTCGGGGAGGGCAGCGCAACGCCCCGGCGCTGGTCCGAGCGCTTCGACGCGGCGCTCGCGGCGCTCGGCTGGCCGGGCGCGCTCGCGGGCGATGGGGCCCTGCAACAGACGCGGCTGCGCTGGCGCGAGCTGCTCGAGGAGTTCGGTGGCCTCGCCGCGTGCGCCGGGAGCCTCGGGCGCGAGCCGGCGCTCGGGCATCTGCGCCTGCTCGCCTCGCACACGGCCTACCGCCCGGCGGACGAGGACGTGCCGGTGACGATCTCTCCGATGCTGGCAGATCCGGTCGTGATCTACGACGGCATCTGGGCGGGCGGCCTGAGCGCCGACGTGCTGCCCATGCCGGTCGCGCCCGACGCGTTCCTGCCGCTCGCCGCGCAGCTGGCGGCAGGGATGCCGGAGGCGAGCGCGGCCGGCCGGCGGGCGCAGGCGCACTCGCTCCTCGGTGCCTGGGCGCGCACGACCCGCGAGCTGGTCCTGTCGGTGCCGGCACGCGAGAAGGATCTCGAGCTCCTGCCGAGCCCGTGCCTCGCGGGTCTCACGCTCGCCGAGCAGCCGGCCCGCGGGCTATGGCTGGCGCTGCGGCTGCACCGCGGCGGCTGCACCGAAGCGCGCCAGGACGAGAGAGGCGCGGCGTTCACCGCGCCCGCGCCGCTCCCGGCCGGCACGCGCGCCATCACGCTGCAGAACGACTGTGCATTCCGCGCATACGCGGAGCTGCGCCTCGGCGCGGCGGCACCCGAGCGCGCCGAGCCCGGGGTGCCGATGGATCAGCGGGGACTGCTGCTGCACGCGGCGCTGCAGCTGCTGTGGGAACGGTTGCACGACTCGCTGGCACTCAGCTCCCTGGGGGACGTCGCCCTCGATGCCCTGATCGGCGATTGCGTGGCGCGCGCGGCGCAGGCGCTGCAGGTCGAGGCGCGCGGCCGCGGGCGGCGGTCGCGCCGCGTCCCCGACGGCCAGTTCGACCTCTTCAGCGTGCTGTCGCCGGCACTCACGCGCGAGTGTGCGCGCGCGCAGCGGCTCATCCGGGGACTGTGCGAGCTCGAGCGCACCCGGACTGCGTTTACGGTGGAGGCCACCGAGCACGTGACCGAGCTGACACTCGCGGGCGCGCGCGTGCGCATGCGGCTCGACCGCGTGGACCGGGTCGCATCGGGGCGCGTGGTGCTCGACTACAAGAGCGGCCGGCCGCTGCCTCCGGACTGGTACGGCGAGCGGCCGACCCATCCGCAGCTGCTGGCCTATCTGGCGGCACTGGGCGCGGATGTGGTGGCGCTCGCGACCGTCAATCTCACGGCACGCGAGGTGCGCTTCAGCGGCGTCGCGGCAACCGGCGACGTTCTGCCGCGCGTCAAGGCGATCCCGGCGGTGACCGGGGCAGCGCTGGCCGACTGGCGCGCGCAGCAGCGGGCGTGGGTGGGGCTCGTCGAGCAGCTCATTCGCGCCTTCCTCGGGGGCGAGGCGCGCGTCGACCCGGCCCCCGGAGCCTGCGACTACTGCCACCTCACGGATCTGTGCCGCATCGGCGCGCACCTCGCTCCCGAGACCGGCGCTTTCACGGACGAAGCCGATGAGTGATCCGCGCGAGCGGCTCGACGATGCGGCGCGCAGCGAGGCCACCGAGCCCACGGTGTCGATCCTGCTCGAGGCGCCGGCCGGCTCCGGCAAGACGGCGGTGCTGACGCAGCGCTTCCTCACCCTGCTCACCACGGTCGACGACCCGGGCGAGATCCTCGCCATCACCTTCACGCGCAAGGCCGCCGCCGAGATGCGCGCGCGCGTCATCCGCGCACTGCGCGCCGACCTCCCGGCCGACGGCCCCGGCGCCGCAGCGCTCAGCGCCCTGGCCGCGGCCGCGCGCGCGCACGGACTCGCGCGCGGCTGGAAGCTCGACGCGGAACCGGAGCGTCTGCGCATCCAGACCATCGACTCCTTCAATTACTGGCTGGCGAGCCAGCTGCCGGTCGCCTCGCGCGCCGGCGGCGTGCTCAACGTCACCGAGAACGCCGCCGAGCTCTACCGGCGCGCCGCGCGGCGGACGCTGCTCGCGGCCGATGGCGACCCGGCGCTCGCCCCGGACGCACGGCTGCTGTTCGAGCGGCTCGACAATCACTGGCTGAATCTGGAACGGCTCATCGCCCAGATGCTCGAGCAGCGCGGGCACTGGCTGCGCTTCATCGCCGCCGAGGATCCGGACTCCCTGTGCCGCAGGGTGAACCAGAGTCTCGCCGCCGAGACGCACGAGCGCCTCGCGAGACTGCGTGCGCTCCTGCCCGAGGGGCTGCGCCGCCGCGCCGAGAGCCTGCCGGGCTCCGGTCCGCTCGGCATCGAGCCGGCCGCCCTCGTGCACTGGAAGCACTTCGCCCATCTCGTGCTCACGCGCAACGACTGGCGCCGGCAGCTCTCCGCCCACCGGCTGCGGCCCGGGTTCAGCGAGCCGGCGATACGCACGCGGCTGAGGGACCTGATCGATGAGCTGCGTGCGGCTCCGGGAGCGCGCGAGGCGCTGCTCGAGCTGCGGCGTGCGCCGGCCGCGGAGCTGGCCGCGGAGGATGCCGCGGCGCTCGCGGCACTGGCGCGGGTGCTGGCACGCGCCGCGGCGGAGCTGCACGCCGCGTTCGCGGAAGCCGGGCGCGTCGATTACACCTACGTCACCGGCGCGGCCCGCCAGGCGCTCGCCGAAGGCGGCGAGCCGACCGAGCTCGCGCTGCGCGTGGGGCTCGCGCTGCGTCACATCCTGGTCGACGAGTTCCAGGACACCTCGCTCGCGCAGGTGCAGCTGCTCGAGGCGCTCACCCTCGGCTGGGAGGACGGCGACGGGCGGACGCTGTTCGTCGTGGGCGACCCGATGCAGTCGATCTACCGCTTCCGTGACGCGGAGGTGGGCCTGTTCCTGCGGGCGCGGGCCGCGGGCGTCGGGCGCGTGGCCCTCAAGTCCCTGCGCCTGCTGCGCAATTTTCGCGCTGCACAGCCGCTCGTGGAGTTCGCCAACGAGCTCTTCGCCCGGGTTTTCCCGCCCGTGGACCAGCTGCGCGCGGGCGGGGTGAGCTACCGCCCGAGCCTGCCGACCCGCGCCGCGGGGCCCGCGCTCGGCGGGATTTCCCCGGTCACGCTGCGCCTCTACCCGGGCGACCCCGCGATGGAGGCCCGGGCCGTCGCCGCGCGCGTCGCGGAGCTGCGACGGCTCGACTCCGCGGGCACGGTGGGCGTGCTGGTGATAGCCCACGCGCACGCGGTGCCGGTCATCGCCGCCCTCGAGGCGCGCGGCCTCGCACCGCTCGGCGTCGACCTGGTGGCCCTGCGCGAGCGGCTGGTGGTGCGCGATCTGGTGCAGCTGACGCGCGCCCTGCACGACCTCGCGGACCGCGCCGCGTGGCTCGCGGTGCTGCGCGCGCCGTGGTGCGGCGCGCGGCTCGGTACGCTGACCGCGCTCTCGGGCGCGAACGACACGGAGCTCGTCATCGAGGCGCTCGCGAATCCCGAGCGGCTGGCGCGGTGCGAGCCGGGCGACCGGCTGCACCTCGAGCGCCTGCGCTGCGTGCTGAGCGAGGCTCTGGAGGGGCGCGGCGCGCAGCCGCTCGCGAGCTGGCTCGAGGCGACGTGGCTGCGCCTCGGTGCACACGATGCCTACGGGCCCGCAGAGCTGGCCGACGCGCGCGCCTTCTTTGCGGCGCTGGCGGAGGGGACCACGAGCTTCGGCTGGCGCGGCCCGCAGGACCTCGAGCCCGTCCTCGAGCATCTCTTCAGTGCTCCGGCGGGCGGCGAGAACCCAGTGCAGGTGATGACGATCCACCGCGCCAAGGGACTCGAGTTCGACCACGTGCTGGTGCCGGCCCTCGAGCGCACGACGCGTGCGCCGGAGCGCCGCCTGCTGCGCTGGCTCGATCTGCCGAGCGAAACGCGCCGCACGAGTGAGACCAACCTCCTCATCGCGCCGGTTCCGGTGGTCGGCGCGCGCGAGGAGGAGGGCGATCTCAACGGCTACCTGAAGGACCTGATCCACCAGCACGACGCGCACGAACGGGCGCGGGTTCTGTACGTGGCAGCGACGCGTGCGCGGCGCACGCTGTGGCTGTCGGGCGCTCCGGGCCCGGGCGCCGACGGGGCCGTCCGGCCCGACCGGCGCAGCGCGCTTCATGCGCTGTGGCCGGCGCTCGCGCCGCGCTTCGAGACGGTGGCCGGCCCCGGCGTCGCCGCCCGCCGCGCGACGCGCACCGGGCCGCTGCTGCGGCTCCTGCCGAGCTGGCGGGCCGCCGGGCCGCCGCCGCGCATCGCGGTGGAGCGTCTGCCGGCCGCATACCTCGCGGCCGAGCCGACCGAGTTCCACTGGGTCGGCGAGACCCAGCGGCACATCGGGACCGTGGTGCACGCCTGGCTCGCGCGCCTGTCCGGGGAGCCCGGCCTGCCGCCGGCCGCAAGCGTCGCCGACCAGAGCGGGGCGGTGCTCGCCGAGCTCGGCAGGGCCGGCGTCCCCGAGGACGAGCGTGAGGAGGCGCGGGCGCAGGTCCTCGCGGCGCTGACGCGTACGCTCGCCGACGAGCGCGGGCGCTGGATTCTCGACCCCCGGCACCGCGAGGCGCGCAGCGAGTGGGAGCTCTCCGGCGTCAGCGGCGGGGTGTTGCGCAGCGTCGTGATCGACCGGTGCTTCATCGACGAGCACGGCACGCGCTGGGTGATCGACTACAAGACGAGCGCGCACCAGGGCGGTGGGCTCGATGAGTTTCTCGATCAGGAGCTCGAGCGCTACCGGGCACAGCTCGCGACCTACCGCGACCTCGCGCGGGGTTTAGGTCCCGAGCCGGTGCGCGCGGCGCTGTACTTCCCCCTGCTCGGCTCGCTGCGCGAACTCATCTGAAGGCGCCGGAGCGGGGCATCCTGCCCCGGCCACCTTCGGCGGCCGGGCACGTCCCTGTGCCTGGGCGGCGGCAGCGCAGCGCTCAGAACGTTCCAGCGATGCTGAACGGGCGGCGGCCGGAAGCGTCCGGGCTGCCGAGGAACTGCAGGTTGCCGGCCAGCTCGGGTGCGGCGTCCGCGCGCGGCGCAACCAGCCCCTCGAGCACGTAGCCCGGCTGACGGGTGAGGCGCACCGTTCCCTCTACGGCCAGCGGGCCGCCGAGGTCCACCAGGGTGCCTACCGGCTCGGTACCGCCGCCGGGAAAGGTGAGGGCGTAGCTGCCGAGCGGCGTCACGTGCCCGGTGCGCTGCGTGAGATCGTGCGCCTCGATGCGGCCCCTGAGCTCGGCGAGCCGGCCGTGCTCGAGGCGCAGCAGCGCGAGATCCGTGTGCACGCCGCCGCGCACCTGCGGCGGCAGGTGCGGAATCTGCCGGGGGTCGAGCTCGAGATCCGCGACCAGGCTTCGAATGGCGAGGCTCCCGCCGAGCCCATAGGCCACATCCGCGCTTGCCGTCACCGGCCCGTGGGCGAGCACCACGTGGGCGGCGAGCGTGCCGCCGAGGAGCCTGAGCGGGCTCAAGTCCCAGGTGAGGTCGCCGAAGGGCAGGTGCTCGACCGTGAGTCCGCTGCACGACCCGCTCCACACCGACCCGTCGGCGCCCGTGCAGGCGACGATCCCGGTGCGCGGCACGACCCAGCTCGCCGGCAGGCGCGCTGCCAGGATGACCGCGAAGGCAGCCGCGGCCGCGAGCGCAATCCAGAGCGGGCGCGGCACTTCAGCCCGTGTGCAGGACGACGGCCGCGTTCACCAGGCCCGGGGCGCCGGCACTGTCGACGCTGGCCGAGTCCACGCGGATGCCGTTCTGCTGCGCGAGGCGCGCCAGCCAGGCGATGAGCGTGTCGAAGGGTGCCTTCTGCAGGCGCAGGGACAGGGCCCCGGGGCCCGCCGGCTCGCTGCCGGCGAGCGAGCCGGCGAGTCCCGACTCGCGTGCCGAGCGATCGACGATCACGAGCAGCGATTCCCCGGATGTGGAAGGCGGCTGAGGCGAGGCGGCGAGCTCGGGCGCGACGCCCTGCATCCACGCAAGGTCGTTGCGCTTCTTCAGCAGCCGCTCGTGCGCCTGGGCGACGCTGCGATCGAGCGGCAGCAGCACGCCGAAGACGAAGAGCACGGGGGCGAGCAGGGCGCCGATCTGGACGATGCGTTGCTCGCGGGCGGAGAGCGCCCCGAACCACTGCAGGATGCTCTCGAAGGAAAGGCTTTCGGCCGTCAGCTTCATCGTCGCTCGCCTACGGGGCCTGGGAATGGATCTGTACCCGCCCCTGGTAGGCGGTGCCGACGGTGTTGCCGCCCACGAGCGCCGCTTGCCAGCCGCCGTTGCGCAGCTGCTGGCTCAGGTGCTCGAGGCTCGCGGCATCGGGAGCGTTGAGCGTCAGCTCGAGCAGCCCGTCGTGGAAGTTGAGCGACTGCACACTGGTAGCGGGCGCGCCCGCGCGCGCCTCCGCCACGGCCTGCAGGACGCCGAGCAGGCCGCTCGAGCCGCCCCCGTTACGCAACGCGGCGAGCCGCTGCTCCATGCGCCGGCGGGCATCGACCGTGCCCGGCTCGGCGGGCATCGCGCGGTGGAAGGTGTCGCGGATCGAGGCATCGACCTCGTGCTCCCGGGTCTTCAGGACGCGCAGCTCCGCCGCCTTGCCGGCGACGTGCAGCGCGGCGAGCGCGAGCAGCAGTAGCGCGGCCACGCGCCAGGCCGAGAGACCGGCCGCGCGCGAGCTCGTCGGCGCGTAGGGTCCCTGCAGCAGATTGGTCGCCGCCGCGGCCGGTAGCTGCTGCGCGAAGAGCGCGAGCGGCCCCTCGCGCAGCAGCTGCACCCTGAGGCTGGCGAAACGGGAGCGCGCGTCTTCGACCTCGAGGGAGTGCTGCTGCCACTCGGCGGTGCCGCTGTAGAGAAGCAGGCCGCGCGCGGCGCCGCCCGCAGCGGCTTCGTCGGCCGGGTCATCGGCCGGCGCAACCGCCGCAACGGCGAGCGCTGCCGCGCTGCGCGGCGGCGCTGCGGCGATGTCGAGCGCCTCGGAGAGCGCATCGATCGGCAGCGAGACCGGCGGCGCACCGGGCGCGCGCACGACCACGCTGTCTTCCTCGAGGAGCGCCACCGCCTGGCCGGGGTTCGCCGGCAGCAGCTCGCAGTCGGCGTACATGCAGTCGGGCTCGAGGCCTGCGCCGCGCAGCGCCGCGAGCCATTCGTCCATCAGGGAGCGCGCCACGACGGCGACCGGCGTGCGGGTGGAATCGGCGCTGCGCCTGCCGAGGGCGAAGTGCAGCTCGTCGATGTTGTCGGCGAGCTGCTCCTCGAGAGCGTAGGGGACCAGCTGCTGCAGCTTGACGCCGCTCTTTACCGGGAGCTCGGGGTCCGCGAGCAGCACGTCGCTTCCCGCAACCAGCGCGCACACGCGGCGCCCGGCGGCGGCCGGAACTGCGGCGGCGAGAGGACCGCTCTGCATGGCAGCGAGCGGGGCGCCGCCGGAGCTCGCGACGAGCCAGGTGGCCGGCTCCTGCGGCGTACGCGGCAGACGCAGCAGCAGCCAGTCAGCCATGTGCGCTCGTCCCCTCAATCCGGTGTGTAGCTGCGCAGGATGGGACGGACCTGCCCCGTGGGATCCTGCAGCAGAAGACTGTACAAGTTGAATTCGGTGCTGCCAATAGTGATGAGGCTCGCCAGCCGGAAGTAACTCGAGGTCATCTGCAGCCTGGGTGAGATCCGGCTCCAGGTCGCGGCATCGGTCGCCGCCTGATAGTCGCTCAGCTTGGGGAAGCACCCACCGGCGGACGCACGGTTCCTGGCGAGCCCGTCGACGTCGCTCGAGAAGTCGCCGTGACCGAGAAACGCATCGAGCACCGCGGCCTTGGCGGTACAGACGTTGAGCTTCGTGCCATAGGGGAGCGCGGTCACGTAAGGCGCGAGGGTGACGTAGCGGTCGTGCCCGAAGCCGGGCAGGGCGAGGAGCTCGCTCGCGCTCGTGATGTAGCGGTTGGGTGTGCGGTAGGGGGGCGTCTGGCCCATGTAGACGCTGTCCTCGGCGCCGTCGGGAATGGAGGGCACGATGTCGCGGTCTATCCAGTCGACCAGGTAGCCGGCCCACTTGGGCTCGAGGCCGAGCATGGCGAGCAGCTGTTGGAATGCGCTCACCTCAACCGCATCGGGCGTGCCGTCCTGGCGCACCAGGTTGTTGAGGTTGAAGCGCCCCTGCAGATCCTCGAGCCGCGCGCTCAGCATCACGCCGGGGACTACCTCGACGGGACCGACCGGCTGCGCCCAGCCCGCGGAGGCGTAGGTGTGCTGCGGATCGGCTCTCTGCGCCAGCCGCAGTCCGTAGGCGGCGAGCGCCTCCGCGCCCTCCTGCACCAGCAAGCCCTGATCGAACGCGTAGGTTGCGGCGCCACGGCGGAAGGTCATGGCATTCTCGTAGGCGATCGCGGCGGCGAGGATGGTGCCGAGCGCCACCAGCAGGATCGCCACGAGCAGCGCGATACCGCGCTGCGCGCGTGGCGGCGGGCGCCCGTGTACGCTACGTCCGTGGCGCCGGCGGCCGCGCATCAGCCTGCGACCTCGAAGATGCGCACGACCTTGCCGAAGTCCTCGGTGTCGATCGTGACGCGCACGGCGAGCGGCCGGATACGCAGGGCGCTCTCGAGCGCCTGGGGCCCGGCGACGGTCGCCGGCGGCCACTGTGGCTGCCAGGTGTGGGTGAGGTCCAGGTACTCGACGGTCACCGATTTCACCTTGGTCAGCAGCTCGCGCCTGGCGGTCACGCTCGAGAGCGTGGGGTCGAGCACGTACCAGTACTCGCGCCGCAGTGTCCCGTTCTCGAAGAAATACGCGACGCGCTGCTCGGCGGGGCGTTGCAGGCCGGTCGGATTCGCCCAGCCGGCGCGCGTCAGCGCGACGAGCGGCGGTGAGCCGCTGGTCGTCGACGCCGACGGCGCGCTGCTCGCGCCGCCGAGTGAGGACACGAAGCCGGACGACTGCGTGCCGTTGGCACTGCCCTGCAGCGCCGGCTGCGAGGGCTCGTCGCCGATCGGCTGGCGCACCGGGCGCGGGGCGAGCTGCACGAAGTCCTGCTCGAGGACGCGCATCGCGGTCTGCAGCTCGAGGAGCCGCGCCTGCTTCTCCTTGAGCGCAGCCCGGGTGGTGAGCGCCTGGTCGATGGCGCCGTAGCCCATCGCGAACATGAGGGCGGCGATGAAGAGCGCCACGAGCAGCTCGATCAGCGTGAAGCCGCGCGCCGGACCGCGGCGCGCCTGCCCGCCGTGGATCGAGCCGTGGCTCGGGCCCACGCGGCTCATGGCGAGCCACGCGGCGGCGGGAAGGGCGTGGGTTGCGGGGCAGTGGGCGGCAGGCCGGGCGCGGTGCCGGGAGCGGGAGTGCCGCCGGCCGCATTCGAGCCGGGGGTGAGCAGCTGCGCGCCCCAGTCGGGCAGGTCGCCGCGCGGCAGCGCCACCGCATCCCCGGAGATGCCGCTCAGCGTTGCGTACCAGCCGCGGCCGCTGTCGGCGCTCTCCACGTCCGCGGGGCGGACGCTGACGTCCATGCGCACCATCCCGGGCACCTGCGTGGTGTCGACTTGCTGGTGCCAGTGCCATTTGCGTCCGGCGAAATCCACATCGCCGTCGCTCTTGCCCGGCGCGGGCAGCTGACCGCCGATGCGCGTGAGAGCGATCTGGTTGAGCGCGACCCAGTTCGCGAAGGTCTTGTCGCGCAGGTACGCAATCGTATCGGCGGAGGAGGTGAGCGTAGCGAGCACCGCGGCCATGCCGACCGCGACGATCGCGAGCGCCACCAGCACCTCGATGAGCGTAAAGCCGCGTCCGCAGCCTGCGCGGGCCGCGCTCACGGCGTGCGCGCCTCGAGCAGCGGCTGCTCGACGATCTGCCCCTTGTCGTCCTCGGCGACGGTGACGCTGCGCAGTCCGCCGTCGCGCTCCAGGCTCACGGCGAAGGCCGTGAGGTCGCCGTCGGAGTGGATCATCACCTGCGGCGTTTTGTCGTGGGCGTCCACCGGGCGCCGCAGCACCACCGGGCGGGTCTCCACGACCAGCTTCACGCCGAGGCCGTCCGGGAGCTTGCGCGCGCCGAGCGCATCGTCCTCGAATACGTCGCGCCACTGGCCGAGCTGTGCGTCGTAGACGAGGAACTCGTAACCGTCCTCCTGGAACAGCACTCCGTACTCGCGCGTCTGCAGCTCGGCCTGCTCGCGCGCATAGTTGAGGAGAGCGAACAGCCGGTCGCTCTCGCGCTCGAGGTCGCGGTCGCGGCCGCTGACGCTGGTCAACGTCAGCAGTATTCCGACCGACAGCAAGCCGATGATCGCCACGACCACCAGCAGCTCGATCAGGGTGAACCCGGCGCCGGGGCGCTGCCGCGCACGCCGCAGGGCCCGCGGCAGGCTACTGGGTGAGATTCCAGTTGCAGATATCGGCATTGATGCCGTCGCCGCCCGGCTGCCCGTCCGCGCCCAGCGTGCACAGGTCGTACGCCTTGCCGTGCGTACCCGGAAAGACGAACTGGTAGTCGTTCCCCCAGGGATCCTTGCTGATGCGCTCGATGTAGCCGCCGGCCTTCCAGTTCCTGATCGTGGGATCCGTCGGCTGCGTCACGAGCGCAGTGAGCCCCTGCTCGTTGGTCGGGTACTTGGAGTTGTCCAGGTAGTACATGGTGAGCGCGGTCTCGAGGCTGCGGATGTCCTGCTTGGCCTTGGCGACCCTCGCGTCATCCACCTTGCCGACGATCGTGGGCACGATGATCGCGGCCAGCAGGCCGAGGATGACGACCACCACCATGATCTCGATGAGGGTGAAGCCCCGCGTCCGGGCGAGCCGGCCGCTGCACTGTCTGCTGACCCCGGGGACGACGTAATTCATACTGTAGCGCTCGCGGGCGGCGCGGCCGCCGGTTGAAAAGCGGGTCGGATCATAACAAAAGGGGTGGGCTTGCCCTGTGAACCGCGTGACCCGGGTGCTCCGGCTGCTCAATTGCGATGCGACCTACGGGCGCTCGCTGCTCGCGGTCTGCGCGCTGCTCGTGCTCCTCACCCTGACCGGGGACGCCGGCCGCGCATGGCTGCGCTACGATCGCG
This sequence comes from Steroidobacteraceae bacterium, assembly GCA_035631515.1. GTDB lineage: Bacteria > Pseudomonadota > Gammaproteobacteria > Steroidobacterales > Steroidobacteraceae > 13-2-20CM-66-19. Next base: position 2,533 of record DASQIP010000036.1, on the reverse strand, counting down.
CAGCGCTCGCGAGCGGCGAGCTCTGGCGTCTCGTGACGGCGCACCTGGTGCATCTCGATCTGCACCACGCCCTGCTCAACTGCCTGGGGCTCGTGCTCATGTGGATCCTGTTCGCCCGTGATTACCCCCCGCGGCAGTGGCTGGTCGTCGTGCTCGGCTCGATCACCGCGATCGACGCAGGACTCGCGCTGTGGGATTCGACCCTGCGCTGGTACGTGGGTTCCTCGGGAGCGCTCCACGGGGTCATGGCGGCGGGCACCCTGGCGCACCTGCGCCGCCGCGAGCGCGACGGCTGGCTGCTGGCAGCGTTCCTCGCCGCCAAGCTCGTCTGGGAACAGGGGGTCGGCGCACTGCCGCTCTCCGGCAGCGACCCGGTGGTCGTGGATGCGCACCTGTTCGGAGCGGCGGGCGGGCTCGCGGCCGCGGCGTTCCTGAAGGCCGCCCGCGTGCCGCTATAATTTTCGCTCTTCACACACGGCACGGGGTCGCCATGGCGTTTGCCTTCGTCTTTCCCGGTCAGGGCTCGCAGTCGGTCGGAATGCTCGCGGCGCTCGCTGCGGCGGATGCGACCGTGCGCGCAACCTTCGATGAGGCCTCGGCGGTACTCGGCTACGACCTGTGGAAGCTCGCGAGCGAGGGCCCCGAGGACGAGCTGGGTGCGACCGCGCGCACCCAGCCGGCGCTGCTGACCGCCGGCGTCGCCACCTGGCGCAGCTGGCGCGCACGCGGCGGCGCGGAGCCGGCCATCGTCTGCGGGCACAGCCTCGGGGAGTTCACGGCGCTCACCTGTGCCGAGAGTCTCGAGTTCCGCGCCGCCGTGGGACTGGTGCGCTTCCGCGGCGAAGTGATGCAGGAGGCGGTACCGGCCGGCGCCGGCGCCATGGCCGCCATCCTGGGTCTCGACGACGCGCAGGTGGAGGCGGCGTGCCGCGAGGCGTCCGCGGCCGGGGGCGCGGGCTCGGTGGTGGAGGCGGCGAATTTCAACTCGCCGGGACAGGTGGTGATCGCCGGCGAGACCGCCGCGGTCGCGCGCGCGATCGAGGCGGCCCGGGGGCGCGGCGCCAGGCGCGCGGTGCTGTTGCCGGTGAGCGTGCCATCCCACAGCACTCTCATGCGCGGCGCCGCCGAGCGGCTGCGCGGACGCCTGTCGGCCGTGAGCCTGAAACCGCCGCGCATCCGCTACGTGAGCGCGGTCGATGCGCGGGCCCACACCGAACCGGCCGAGATCCGCGACCTCCTGGTGCGGCAGCTGTCGAGTCCGGTGCGCTGGACCGACACGGTGCGCGCGCTCATCGACGGCGGCGTCGAGGAAATCATCGAGTGCGGGCCGGGGCGCGTGCTGACCGGGCTCAACCGCCGCATCGAGCGGCGCGCCGGGCTCGAGTTCCTCGCGCTCGAGGATCCCGCATCCCTCGAGGCGGCGCTCGCGGCGACCCGGGAGGACCATCATGCTTGAGAACGAGATCGCGCTCGTCACCGGCGCCTCGCGCGGGATCGGGCATTCGATAGCGCTGGCGCTCGGTGGGGCCGGGGCGCGCGTGATCGGGACCGCGACCAGCGCCGAGGGCGCGACAAAGTTCAGCGCCGCGCTTGCGTCGCACGGATACAACGGTCACGGCGCGGTGCTGGACGCGGGCGCCGGCGCCTCGATCGAGGCGCTCATCGCCGCGCTCGAGGCCGCGGACGAGATGCCGACGATCCTCGTCAACAACGCGGCGATCACCCGCGACACGCTGCTGCTGCGCATGAAGCAGGAGGACTGGGACCGCGTCATCGCGACCAACCTGACGTCGGCGTTCCGTCTCACCAAGGCCTGCGTGCGCCGGATGATGAAGGAGCGCCGCGGCCGCATCGTCAATCTCACCTCGGTGGTCGGGCTCACCGGCAACCCGGGACAGGCCAATTACGCGGCCGCGAAGGCGGGACTGCTCGGACTCACCAAGTCGCTCGCCCAGGAGCTCGCCTCGCGCAACATCACGGTGAACGCGGTCGCGCCCGGCTTCATCGATACCGACATGACACGCGCGCTCACCGAGGAGCAGCGCGCGGCGCTCCTCACCCGCGTGCCGCTCGGCCGGCTCGGAACGCCGGAGGATATCGCCGCCGCCGTGCTGTTCCTCGTTTCGCCCACGGCCGCCTACATCACGGGCGAGACGCTGCACGTCAACGGCGGGATGTACATGCCCTGAGGAAGCCGTTGGCCGGACGCCACAACCGGGCCGCGGCACCGGCGCGCGGACGACGAGCTCACCGGGACTTTCACCAGTAAAAACAACCACTCGCGCAGCACCGCGCCGAGTGGCACCCCGGGGGGTGTTCCCCTACAATACCGCGCCCGCCGTCCGGGCTCTTGTCCGCCGGCGGGCAGCTCTTGAGCCCGAAGAAGTCAAGCCTACAGAGGACCAACCGCTAATGAGCACCGTCGAGCAGCAGGTCAAAGCCATCGTTGCCGAACAGCTGGGCGTCAAACAGGAACAGGTCACGAACGACGCTTCGTTCGTCGACGATCTGGGAGCCGACTCGCTCGACACCG
>DASQIP010000035.1:0-2884 GCA_035631515.1 Steroidobacteraceae bacterium | reverse complement strand
GACATCAAGGTCACTTTCCACATCGACGCCGACGCGACCCGGAAGGAAATCGAGGCCCTGGTCGCGCAGTCGCAGAAGCGCTCGGCGGTCTACGACATCGTGACCAACCCGACCAACGTGACGGTCGAGGTCGTCTAGCGGGACTGGCGCGGCAGGCGACGGACCTCACCATCGACAGCTTCACGACGGTCGTCATCGGCGCCGGCCACGCCGGGCTCGCGACCAGCCGTGTCCTGACCGAGCACTCGATCGATCATGTCGTCGTCGAGCGCGGCGAGGTGGCGAATTCCTGGCGCCGTGAGCGCTGGGACTCGCTGCGCCTGCTGACGCCCAACTGGCAGTGCCGCCTGCCGGGCTACCCCTACGACGGAGCCGACGCCGACGGCTTCATGACCATGGCCGAGGTCGTCGAGCGCATCGCCGGGTTCGCCGCGGCGATCGCCGCGCCGGTGCGCACTCACACCACGGTCACCTCCGTCACTCCCGTCGACGGCGGCTATCGCGTCGCGACCGACGGCGGCGCGATCCGCTGCCGCAGCGTGGTGCTCGCGAGCGGCGCCGCCAACATCCCGCGCGTGCCGCCGGCCGGCGCGGCCGTGCCGCCGCAGATCGAATGCGTCACGGCATTCGACTATCGCAATCCGCAGCGCCTGCCGCCGGGCGGCGTGCTGGTGGTGGGCGCCTCGGCCACCGGCGTGCAGCTTGCCGACGAGATCCAGCGCTCGGGCCGGCCGGTGACGCTCGCGGTCGGCGAGCACGTGCGGCTGCCGCGAAACTACCGCGGCCGGGATGTGCTGTGGTGGATGGAGAAATCGGGCGTCTGGAGGCAGCGCTACGACGAGATCGAGGATCTCGAGCGTGCCCGCAGGCTCCCGTCGCCGCAGCTCGTCGGCACGCCCGAGCGCACGACGCTCGACCTGAACGTGCTCAGGTCCGCGGGAGTCGAGATCGTCGGCCGGCTGGGCACGATCCGCGACGGCCGCGCGCTGTTCTCGGGAGGGCTGGCCAATCAGTTTGCCCTCGCCGACCTCAAGATGGAGCGGCTGCTCGATACCTTCGACGCGTGGGAGCAGGACAGCGCAGCCGGCCCCGGGGTTCACCCTCCGGAGCGCTTCGAGCCCACCCGCCCACCGGCCGCGCCGCGCCTCTCGCTCGACCTGCGCAGCGGCGAGATCCGCTCGATCGTATGGGCCACGGGATTTCGCGCCGACTATCGCTGGCTCGGGCTGCCGGCTTTCGACAGCCGGGGCGAGCTGCGCCACGACGGTGGTGCGGTGCTGGGGTTTCCCGGACTCTATGCGATCGGGCTGCCGGTACTGCGACGCCGCCAATCGACTTTCATCCTGGGCGCAGAGGACGATGCCCGCGACATCGTCGGGCACTTGAGGCGGTACCTCGCCGCAAAATGAGCCCGACCGGCGGCACCCCGGCCGCCCGGCCACACTCCTTAGTTCTTATACCGACAGCGCCTCGCGCAGCTGCGCGACCTCCTCTGCCGAAAAAGGCGCTTTGCCGGCCCCTTCAGGCCGGGTGGCCCTTTCCGGCGTGCCAGGCCCGGAGCGTGTCCGCTTCTTTGGCAGAATCGAGGCCCGCACGCAGCTTCGAGCGCCGCTCCGCGGGCAGCGATGCGAACCAGACGAGCGTGTCGCGCACGGTCTCCTCGAGGGGCCGCGAGCGCAGCCCCGCCCTGGCCGAACCCTCGATCGAGGTGAGCGAGGCCCCGGCGGTCTCACCTGTCATGGGCGCCCAGATCGGCAGGTCGAGCTCTTCGGGTTTGGAGTGCGCGGCGATGAAGTCCTCAGTCACCCAGGTCACTTTGGTGCCGGCCCTGGGTGAGGCGCGCAGGCTTGCCGTGACGAGATCCCCCATGGTGAACGCCCGCGGCGGTGAGACGGCATTGAAGACGCCGTTGGTGCGCGATTCCACCAGCGTCATCATGAAGGAGGCGAGGTCGCGCACGTCGATGATCTGGATCGGATCCTTCGGCGTGCCGGGGGCCAGCATCTCCCCGCCGCGCGAGGCGCGCACCGGCCAGTAGGTGAAGCGGTCGGTCGGGTCGAGGGGACCGACGATATAGCCGGGTCTCACGATGCTGACGCGGTCCTTGAAAGCCGCCGCCGAATACTCCTCGCACAGCGCCTTCATCGGACCGTACGTGTCGTTCGTGACCTTGTCGGTCTCCGGGTCGGCGAGCTTGCCGAGCGGGGAATGCTCATCGTTCGGAGCGGCGAAGCCCGCGTAGGCCGAGATGCTCGAGATGTAGAGGCAATAACGGACGCTCGGCGCCAGGAGGTCGGCCGACATCTTCACGTACTTCGGGATGTAACCGGTGTCGTCGATTACGGCATCCCAGCTGCGGCCGCGCAGCGCGTCGAGCTCGCCCTTGCGATTGCCGATCAGCGTCTCGACGCCGTGGACGCCGCCGGCGGCGGTCTTGCCGCGGTTGAAGTGCGTCACCTTCCAGCCGCGGCGCTGCGCCTCCTCGGTGAGGTGCGGGCCGATGAAGCCCGTGCCGCCGAGAATCAGCAGCGAGCCGGGTTCCGCGGCGGCGAACACCCGGGGCAGGGCGGCGGCAGCCGGGAGTGAGGCGGCGACTTTCAGCACGGAACGGCGGGACGTCATGGGGCTCTCGAGGGCTCGTGGCGGGCAGGGGACTTTAGCGCTTTTCCGCGCCGAGGCGACACAGCCCGTCCCCCGGGCGGCCGCCACCGACCGCAGGTTTGACACGCCCCGGCGCGGCTCGGGACAATGCGCGCCCCTCGTGGAAAGGTAGCTCAGCTGGTTAGAGCACGGCACTCATAATGCCGGGGTCGAGGGTTCGAGTCCCTCCCTTTCCACCATTAGAATCACTGTGTCCATTCCAAGTCCAAGGCAAGTCCATCAG
>DASQIP010000034.1:0-56491 GCA_035631515.1 Steroidobacteraceae bacterium | reverse complement strand
GCGCCCCCCTCGACGTATTCGAACGCCAGGCCCGGCACCCGGCGCCGTGCGAGCTCGCGCAGGTCTGCGATGTTGCGTGCGCGGGCCAGCGTCCCGCGCCGGAATGGGCGCCGTTTCCAGGGCATGTGCGGCTCCGCCTTTGGGTTCGAGGCTGCCCTAAAGGTTAACGGCTACCTGCGTCGCGGTGAAGGTGTTGGTGGCGCTCGAGTATTGGCCGACGCATACCAGCCGGTAGACATGATTGGTGCCGTTGAGCGCGCTCGAGAGCGCGGTGGCGAAACCTTGCGGGTCGTTGAAGACCGCGATCGTCGAGACGGTGCTAACCAGTTGCGGGCCGACCGCCAGCGTGAGCGTGGTTCCCGGGGCGAAACCGATGGTCGGGCTCGCCGCCAGGGTCGTCAGGTCCGTCCGGGTCGGACCGGTGGCGATGTAGCGCACGGTACTGCTCAGGTTCGCATTACTCAGGTCGACGACCAGCCCGGCACTGCTCGCGCTCGAGAACGGACTCGTGGCTCCACCGTTCGCCCATTCGACCACCAGGGTCTGCGGGGTCGAAGTGCCGGGGGTTACGGCTCTCGCGGTGAAGTCGGGCGGGGCGGAGCCGAACGGCGTGACGACACCGACGGCCTCGAGGAGCGTGCCGGCGGGCGTGGCGCTCGCGTCGATGCCGGGCGTGTTGACGGCGTAGCTCGCCGGGACCGCGTCGTTGGCGGAAGTGGTGCCGGTGCCGGTGAAGGTGAGGGCGCCCGGCGCGAAGTTGCCGAGCGCGAGCACGTTGAGCGAGAGGCTCCCGGCAGCGGCCGAGTTGAGCGTGCCCCAGAGCGGCGTCGTCTGCATCCGCACCTGGCCGTGCTGGGCGCCGGCCGCCTGCCCGGTGGCGTCGAGCGAGGTCAGGAGGAAGGTGGTGCTGTCCTCGGTGGCCTGGCCGGAGACCGTGACCAGCTGGCCCACCGAGATCGACTTCGTCGAAAGCCCGCTCGCCGCGACCCCGTCCTCGGTCACGATCGTAGCCGGACCCACGGTGACCGGCACGGCCGCGTAGTAGGAGCTCTTAGTGTACGTGCCGATGCGCGGCACGTAGCTCGCGCCGTGCAGAGTGAGCGTAGTGCCACTCACGGCGCTGACGGTGCCGGTGAGGTAGTCCGCAATCGGACTCTCCAGGCTCGTCCCGGCATACACCTCGGTCGCGTTGAAACCGGGGGTGATCGTCGAGAGGCTTCCCAGCGTTCCATAGGCCGCGACCGGGGTGCTGACCAGCAGGCTCTGCATCGCGGTGAGTCCCGCCGCCCCCGTATAAGCGACGCCGTCGATATTGAAATACGTGGAGCTCGTCGTGTTGACGGTCAGCGCGCCGAGCGCGCTCAGCAGGTCGTTGAACGGGCGCATGTTGACGACGTAGTCGCTGCTCGCGGGCTGCGAGACGACCAGGATCCCGCGGGCGCGCATGACGGTCTGATCCGCCGGCGCCACGGTAGCGGTCATGAACGGCCGGACCGTTACCTTTGGCGTCGAAGTGCTTAGGTCGACGGTATTGGAGGCCGCCAGGTTGATGTCGAGGGCGAGGCGTGTACATGCGCCGGAGTTGATCACCGCCTGATTCTTCGGATCCAGTGTCACCGCGAGGGTGTAGAACGACAGGGTTTTGCCGTTGGCGTCGACCGCGGTGGCGCTCGTCGGCACCCCGTTGACGTCCACCGCGATGGCCGCGTTGCTGAAGTCGAGCGTCAGCGTGAGGGTGGTATAGGTGCCGACCGGAACGGCCGGCGCGTCGACCAGCTCGGTCAGATCATGGATCTTGACGAGATCGACCGTCACGACCGACCCGAGCACCGGAAATTGCACGCCGTCGGTGCGCGTCAGGTAGATCGAGTCGATGTTGACGATGTAGCTGGTGAAGTCCCCGCTCACGTCGCTCAGCGTCACCGCCGCGGTGCCGTAGGAAATGTTGTTCTTGACACTGCAGCTCGCGAGGAGCGCGCTGCCGCCCAGGACGAGGGCGCACAAGATCCACGGGAGCCGCCTCGTCAGGCGGGCACGAACGGCTGTCATCAGGCTTTATCCCCTTCAGCGAATCCGGCGGCGCCATCAATGCCGCACCCGTCCTTAGAGACGCCGCGCGGGGCTCCGTTCCGTCATTACCGTGACCGACGGGGCCTTCGGACCCCTGAAAACCGTCTAGTGTACCGATTTCGGGGCGGGGGTGGTGCCGCCGCGCCGGCTGTGGTGCCGGGCGGCCGCTCTAATCGACGCTGAGCTGGACGTTGGCGGACGTGGTGCTGCGCAGGTCGACCGGGGTCGGATACCACTGGCGCGCAACCGTGCCACCCGCGGTCCACTGGCGCACGCCGAGATAGTAGATGCTGGTGGGTGTGCCGCCCGGAATGCCGCTGAGCTGCACCGTGCCGCCGCCCGCTGCCAGCGCCGCATCGAGCGGTGCGGCCGCGATGAGCTGGCCGTTCTGGCTCAGCATGATCTCCCCGTGAACGTAGCTGCTGTTGGCGGCGGGCTTCACGGTGGCCGACACGGATGCCGCGGTGCTGCCCGCGGCGAGCGGCAGAGAGCCCACCGTAACCGCTGTCGTCGTGGCCGAGACCTCGGCGGCGCCGAGCGGCCCGTCGGCATGGAGCGGTGCGCGGGCAGCCACCTGGTAAATGCCGGCTCTTTCCTGGGGTGCCGCACTCACCACCGTGATGGTGGCGCCGCTCGAGACGTAAGTGCCCGAATCCAACGTGCCGGTGGACAGGGACTGCGGGTTGGCGAGCACCTGGTTGAAGGGATCGATGGGAGCGGCCTCGATGACGTACGGGACTTCGCCGGAGGAGGGTAACGTCTGATAGAACGCGACCTCGGCTCCGGCAGGAAGGGGGCTGCCCGCTGCGGTCGTGATGTTGGCGGTGTAACTGCCCGCGGTACGCGGAATGAGCGTGCCCACCGATACCAGATTCGACGGTGTGACCGGCGAGGTGTCGGGATTCGTCGCGGTGCCGATGGTGCCGGTGCCCGTGACGCGGACGCCGTTCCTGCCGGTGGCCGGGATGAGGATGTTCCTGATGATGATCGTGGCGATGCCCGGCCCATGGACGACGATGTCGTAGCTCGTGTCGTTCGAGGAACTGGCCGCGAGCGGATAGAGCGTGAAGCTGCCGTCGGAGGCCACCGGGGCGCGCGCCACCACGAAATGGCGCGTGCCGTCGGCGCTCAGGGCCTCAGCGCTCACCGCGATGCCCGGCGTGCCGTTCGCGCTCGTGAGGCTGAGGTTCGTGAGCGTGAGCTGTCCCTGGATGCCGCCCGCGCGCGACAGGTCGTAGGCGCTCACGTGCGAGCTCAGCAGCACGCCGTAGATGGCGTCGCCGCACACGCCGCCGGTGCCGCCGAAGTCGAACGCGGTCAGGTCGCGTACGCCGTCGAACGTCAGGGCGAACTCGGCGGTCGTAGTCTGAGTGCCGGTCGTGTGCGTGGTAATGCTGGCCGTGGTCGTAGCGGTCGTCGCGGCCGGCGCCGTGCTGCCCGGGGAGCTCAGCGCCCCGAAAGCGCCGCCGATGTTACCGAGGGGAACGCTGAGCGAGGCCTGGACACCGAGGCCCTTGTCGGGGTTGAGGAGCTCGAGGGGCAGCTGATGCGTCGCGCCGCTGCCGTCGAGACAGTCGGCTTCCATGTTGTATTTGGCGCCGAGGGTCTGCGCCGGGAGGCTGAGCGATGCCGCGGCATCGACCGGGATCAGCCGCAGCTGCGCATAGGAGCCCGGCGGGACCTTCAGATCCGTCGCCAGACTGGCGAAGCTGCCGCCGGAATCGGCCACCAGGTCGACCGTGACCGGGGTCGAGGGCGTGAATTTCACCCAGCCCGCGTCGTCGGGCCCGGCGGTGGCACTGCTGTTGAACCACACGGCCTGCGCCGTGACGTAGACGTGTGTATAGAGCGAGGGGCTGTTGCCGGTCGCCGACACGTTGGTGCGCGTCGAGCAGCCCCCGAGCACCGTGAGTGCGCCGAGCGCGAGCGAGAGAGCGGGTAGCGGGTTTCGACGGCGCGCCATGGCTAGTCCCTGTGCTCCGTGAGACGCGCCGATCATGTCCCAAGTTCCGGGACGCCGCAACGCGCGGCTCACGAGCGCGGCTTCGCTCCCGTCATGATCGCGTGGCGCACGCCGGCGAGCGGCGCCGCATCGGTGAGCCGTACCGCCTCGCCGTCGGCCACAACGCCGAGCTCGCGCCACAGGGCGACGAGGTCGGGTGTGTACGCGGCATCCTTCATGCGCGCATAGAGGTCCTCGAGGCTCGTGGTGCCGACTGCCGCGTCCCCGGTCGCCAGCACGCGCTCGATCGGCCACGCGGCCTTGAGTCCGCCGCTCGCGTGCGCGATGGCGCGCACCGCATCCTGCAGGCCCTTCGCGTCATGGGTGCGGCGGCGAATGTCGACGTCGGCCATCAGGCAGAACAGCGCACCGCCCCAGTAGGTGCGCCCCCAGGTGTGGGTGCGATCGAGGCCCCGATCGCCCTCCTGCGGCAGGCCGCGCGGCATCTGCCGCAGCTCCTCCGCCCACACGTCCTCCTCGGTGCGGTTTCCGGCCTGCACGCGCGCGACGCCCTCGACGTAGGTCGCGAGGCCTTCGGAGAGCCAGGCATGCTCGGGGCCGACGTCGGGCAGCGCGAGGTGCGTCATCTCGTGCACCATCACCCAGTCGGACTTCAGCTGCGCCTCCGTCACCTCGCGCCCCACGCGCACGCGGATGAGTGCGTCCGGGTCGGCGTAAGTGCTGCCGCCCTGCACGCCGGCGCCGGGTCCGGAGCGCAGCTCGATCGTGACGCGCGCCGTGGGGAAGCCGCCGTAGTAAGCGGCCACGATCCCGGCCGAGCGGCGTATCCAGGTAATCAGCGCCTCGCTCCCCGCGTTGAAATCGCCGGAGCCGAGCTCGACGCGCAGCCGTACTCCGTCCACCGCGAGCTCGGGCACGCCGCCCTGGCTTGCCGGGGCGAGTGGGTCGCCCGGCGAGCGCGCGCAGCCGGGCAGGCACGCGCCGGCCAGCAAGGCAGCCAGCAGCGCACGGCACGCGTGGGTGCGCAGGTGAGGGGTCGCGCCCGGTCTCATGGCAGGGCGCATCATGCCCCAGCGCTGCGGCCGGCGGGAGGATGCGGCGCGGTTAGCCGACGGCGTCCTGCGTCGAGCGGCCGTCGATCCAGGTCTCGAGGACCCGGAGCTGATCGTCGGCGGCCACGAGATTGGCGCGATAGCCGGGCGCAATGCGTCCGGTCTCGGCACCCAGGCCGAGAAACTCCGCCGGCCACTCACTCGCCATGCGCACGGCCTGCGGCAGCGACACACCGAGCATCTGGACCGCGTTGCGTATGCAGCTCGCCATGTCGATGTTGGAGCCGGCGAGCCGTCCGTCTTCGTCCACGCAAACGCTGCCGGATACCAGGATGCGCCGTCCCTGCAGCTCGAAGGAGGTGAAGCTGGTACCGACGCTCGGCATCGCGTCCGTCACCAGCATGAAGCGCTCCGGCGGCTTGCAGCGCAGCGCAATGCGCAGCACCACCGGGCTGGTGTGCAGGCCGTCGACGATGATGCCGCACCAGCTGGCGGCATCTTCGAGCGCCGCGCCCACCGTGCCCGGCTCGCGCCCGGTGAGCTGCGACATGGCGTTGAAGAGGTGCGTGAAGCCGGTGAGTCCGTGGCGCAGCGCGGTCGTAATCTGCGCGTAGGTGGCGTTGGTGTGGCCGGCGGACACCACGACCCCGGCCGCGACCAGCCCGCGGATGATCTCGGGAGTCGTCATCTCCGGCGCCAGCGTCACCAGCGTCCGGCCGGTGCGCAACGAGGTGAGGAGCCCGACCGCGCTCGCATCGAGCTCGCGCAGCTTCGCCGGATCGTGCACGCCCTTGCGCTCGACATTGAGGAATGGCCCCTCGATGTGGATGCCGAGGACTCCGGGGACGCCGCTCTCGATGGCGCTGCGGACCGCGGCGATGGCGCGCGCCACCACGTCGAGATCGTCGCTGATGAGCGTCGGCAGAAAGCCGGTGGTGCCGAAGCGGCGGTGTGCGCGGCCGATCGCGCGGATGGCCTCGACGCTCGGTGAGTCGTTGAAGAGTACGCCGCCGCCGCCGTTCACCTGCGAGTCGAGAAAGCCGGGCAGCAGCAGCGCTCCCCCGAGATCGTGGCGCCGCACTTTGCGCAGGCGGCGATCGCCGGCGCCGAGGATCTGGCCGATGCGGCCGTCCGCGACGAGCACGGCGCGCCCCTCGGTGAGCCCGTCGCCGTCGCGCCCGGTGCCGAGCAGCATGCGCCCGTTGACGAGTGCCAGGCTCATCAGAGCGTCTCGGTCACCTTGGATAAGTTCGGCGGGCGGTCGGGGTCGCGGCCGCGCTCGAGCGACAGCGCATTCACCAGGCGATAGAAGCTCTGCGCCTGGAGCAGCGGCTCGATCACCGGGTGTGCCGTCTCGCTCGGCAGCACGGTAGCCTGCGCCACCTCGGCGCCGGCGATGAGCACCGCGGCGCCGCTGCGCACGAGCTCGCCGGCGAGCTGCACTACTCCCGCGCGGCTCTCGTCGTGCTGCGTGAAGATGAGCAGCGGAAAATTCGCACGCACCAGCGCCATCGGGCCGTGACGCAGCTCCGCGGCCGAGAGCGCCTCGGCGTGCAATCCGCAGGTCTCCTTGAGTTTGAGCGCCGCCTCCTGCGCGATGCCGAGGCCGAGGCCGCGCCCGATCACGTAGAGGTTGTTCGCGCCCGCGAGGCGCGCGACCGCGGCGCTCCAGTCGAGCTCGAAGGCGCGCGCCAGGGCGGCCGGCGCGTTCGCGAGGGCCGCCGCGAGCCCGGCATCGCCCGCCCAGGCGGCCACGAGCTGCACCACGGCGCTGAGCGAGGCGATATAGCTCTTGGTGGCGGCGACGCTCAGCTCGGGCCCGGCGCCGAGCGGAATGAGGTCATCGGCGAGCTGCGCGAGCGGCGAGCTCTCCGCGTTCACCATGGCGATGATGCGCGCGCCGTGGCTGCGCGCGCGGCTCACCGCGGCGAGCAGGTCGGGGCTGGCGCCCGACTGCGAGATGGCGATCATCACCGCGCCGACGAGGTCCGGAGTGACTTCGTACACCGAGCTCACCGAAGGGGCAGCCGAGGAGGTGAGCACACTCAGGCGCGTCTCGATCAGGTAGCGGGCGAAAGTCGCGGCATGATCCGAGCTGCCGCGCGCGCAGGTGAGCACCGCGCGCGGCGGCGAGGACCGCAGCCGTTCGGCCAGGCGCGCGACGCGCTCGGCGTTGGCCGCGAGCTGCGCGCGCACCACGGCGGGCGCCTGCGCCGCCTCGCAGTACATGCGGGTGCTCACGGCGTTCCTGGTCACGTGGCGCTGCTGAGCTCTGCGACGAAATCGTAGATGTCGCCACGGTAGAAGGACTGGGTGAACTCGGCGGCGCGCCCGTCCTGGAGGAATCCGAGCCGCTCTACCAGCAGGCCCGCGTCCCGTTCCTTGGCCTGCAGCAGCTCCGCCTGCTCGGCGGTGAACAGCACCGCGCGCAGCCGCTGCAGGGCGCGCACCGGACGATTGCCGGCACGCTCGAGTGCCGCATAGAGAGAGGACTCGACCGACTCGAGCGACGGCAGGCAGGAAGCGAGGATGGTGGCGTACTCGAGCGACATCGGCGCATCGTCCGCGAAGCGGATGCGGTGGAAGCGGTACACGGGCGTGCCGGGACTCGCGCGCAGCGCGAGCGCCTCCTCCGGGGTCACGGTGCCGGCAGCCTTGCGCAGCCACACGCTGCGCGGGTTGCGTCCGCGGGCGCGCATGTCCTCGGAGAACGAGGTCAGCTTGGAGAAATTCTTCTCGACGCGCGCCAGCACGAAGGTGCCCGAGCCCTGACGGCGCACCAGCAGTCCCTCACCGACCAGCCCCTCGATGGCCTTGCGCACCGTGATGCGCGAAACGCCGAAGTCCTCGGCGAGCTCGCGCTCGGGCGGCAGTGCATCGTCGGGACCTAACACACGCGTCTCGATGGCCTGGCGCAGCGCGCGCTGCAGTTGTTGATAGAGCGGCAGGCTGCTCTTCTCGTCGAGTGTCCCGACCGTCTGTGACAGCAGCGTCAAGGCGCTTCTCCGAGCGGGGCTGCGGGGGTCAACATGCTACCACTGTAGTACCAGTCTGTTGCGATTAGAAGACATGCATGGACTCAATTGACTGTTTTTAATTGAAAAAAACAAGGTGCCTGCGTCTGGTATGCAAGGGTATGGCGTTTCTTGTCTAGTGGTACTATATTGGCATGTAACTGGTCCGGCTATAAGGACCATTCGTGGGGCGGCCGGTACGCGCGCTCCAGGGCAAACGACAAACATTCTTCGGGGTGAGTACATCATGAGAATCGCACGGTCGACCTTGATCGGAACCGCAGTCGCCATGGCGCTGTTCGGGGAGAGCACCGCGCTGCGCGCGCAGCAGGTGGCGCAGCCACCGGGCGACGGCGCACTCCCGGCGCAGCAGGCGAGCGGCGCCGCGGCGCCTGCACAGGGCGATCAGCTCCAGGAAGTGGTGATCACCGGCATTCGCGCCTCACTCGAGGCGGCACTGACGGCCAAGAAGAAAGCGACCGATGTGGTCGAAGTCGTCACCGCCGAGGACATCGGCAAGATGCCGGACAAGAACATCGCCGACTCGCTCAGCCACGTTCCCGGTGTCACGGTGAGCTCGGCGGGCGCCAACGAAGGCGGCTTCGACGAGAACGACCGCGTCAGCCTGCGCGGCACCGGACCGAGCCTGACCCAGACCCTGATCGACGGCCACAACGTCGCCTCCGGCGACTGGTTCGTGCTCAACCAGACCGGCACCGTCGGCCGCAGCGTCAGCTACACGCTGCTGCCCTCGGAGCTCGTGAGCCGCGTGATCGTGCAGAAGAGCTCCGAGGCCGACCTGGTCGAAGGCGGCGTCGCGGGCACGGTCAACATCGTCACGCGCAAGCCGCTCGAGGACTTCAGCAAGGAATTCACGGCCCAGGTCTCCGCGGGGGCCGTGTACTCGGATCTGCCCAGCAAGAGCGCGCCGCAGTTCAGTGCGCTCCTCAGCTGGCGCAACCCGGACTCGACCTTTGGCATCATGGGGCAGGGCTTCTACGAGGATCGCTACCTGCGCCGCGACGGTACCGAGATCCTCGGCTACGACCAGTTCGACCGCTGCAGCCAGACCGTGACCGGCATTGCCGGCGGCGGGTGCACCGGGACCGTGACGCTTACTCCGCATCCCGACCTCGCAAACGTCTGGTATCCGCACCTGATCGGGTCGGCGCTCTTCACCCAGGAGCGCAAGCGCACCGGCGGTCTGCTGAACGTGCAGCTGAAGCCGAGCGATGCGGTGAACCTCGACCTCTCCGGGTTCTACGCCAAGCTGGAAGCCCCGGACTACAACCGCAATTACCTGATGTGGGCCACACACTTCATCAACTTCGGTGCGGGGCAGGCTCCGAACCCGGGTTATACGGTAACCAATGGCACCCTCACGAGCGCCACCTTCGCGGCGACTTCGGGAACTTTCTACGGCATCTACGACCAGATCTCCCGCCCGGACGAGGCGTCCACCTCGGAGTTCGTCAACCTCGACGGCCACTTCAAGCTCGCCGACAACTGGAGGCTCGAGGGACAGATAGGCTGGTCCGAGGGCCACGGCAAGACCCCGACGCAGAACGTCTCCGAGACGCTGCCGGGTCAGGGCGCCGGCGCAGTCTGGGCTCTGAATGGAACCACGCGTCCGCCGGACTGGAGTCTGCCCGGCACCAATTACGCGCAGCCCTTCCCGCCGGGCAATCCGGGGGCGCTGCCCTTCGGCTGGATCTTCGGCGGCCAGGACATCGACACCATCGACAAGGAGAGCTGGGCCAAGCTCGATGCCACCTGGGATATGAGCAGCTCGGGCCCGTGGCAGGATCTGAAATTCGGGGCGCGTTACTCGAAGCACGACCGCAGCTCGATCGGCTCGATCGCGCAGGGACCGACGTTCGGCTGTAGCCCGGTGACGCCGACCTGCCCGCCCGGAGGCGGCACCGACCCGCTGGCCTACCCGACGACGTATTCGAACTATCCGTCGAACTACACGACCTTCGGCAGCAACATCCCGGCGGGCATCTGGTACTGGACTCCGGCCCAGCTCGCCGCCTACAACGGACCCGGGCTCGTGCAGCGCGATCCGGTAAAGCGCGCCTATCCGCCGCAGTGGTTCGCACTCAGCGAGCCTGACGTCGCGCTCTACGTGCAGGCGGACTTCAGGGGCGACGCCTGGAGCTCGAACATCGGGGTGCGCTACGTAAAGACGACGGAAGACACGATTACGTACATTCCGATGTCCTGCACGGCGTCGATCCCGCCGTCGGCGAATCCCTGTCCGGCGAATACGCCGAATCTCGTGACCGGCTCGCTGTTCGGTGCCTTCGCGGGCGTCCCGGTGGGCGTGTCCTACGACAACGTGCTGCCGAGCTGGAACTTCCGCTATCAGTTCAGCCCCGAGCTGGTCGGGCACCTGGCGGCGGCCGAGACCATGACGCGTCCCGACTACTCGGCGCTCTCGACCGGCACCAGTCTTGCGCCGCCGGCGAACTACCCCGGTACCGGCAGCGGCTCGGGCAGCAACCCGTACCTCAAGCCGATCGTCTCCAGCAACTTCGACGCGACACTCGAATGGTACTTCGCGCCGCGGTCACTGCTGTCCGGGTCGCTGTTCGTGATGGATCTGCAGAACTACATCGGCTACGGCTCGGCGACCGTCTACTACCCGACCACCGGATCGCAAGCCTCGGGCTTCCCGCCGAACAAGATCGTATCGGTGCCGTATCTGCTCACCGTTCCGATCAACACGACGGGACGCGCGCAGGGCATCGAGCTCACCTACCAGCAGGCCTTCGGGAACTTCGGCGTCAACGTCAACTACACCTACACCGACGCCAAGCAGACCTCGGACGTGCAGCCGAACCCCGACGGCTCGCCCGGGGACAGCCGCCTGGTCGGTGCCTCCAAGAACGTCTACAACCTCGGCGCCTACTACGAGACCGTGCACTTCAGCGCCCGGGTCTCCTACAACTTCCGCTCGGCGTTCTACAGCGGCCTCGATCGCAGCACGGCGTTTTCGCAGGACGACACCAGCGACCTGAACGCCTCGCTCGCGTACCTGTTCAACGACAACCTGAGTCTGACGCTGGATGGGATGAACCTCAACAACCCGACACTGAAGTATTACGCGCTCAACACGGACCAGCCGCGCGCGTTCTACAAGAACGGCAGGCAGTACTACCTGACGCTGCGCGCGAAGTTCTGACCGGGATAGCCTGGGGCGGGTCCGACCCGCCCCAGGCGCGCGTCAAGGCCGTGGCGCAGCCGGCGCCGCGAGGCGCATCATCTGCGGGCGACGCACTCGCCATGACGACCGCCACACTCTTCAACCATTCCTATAGCCCTCCAGGCACAGCGCCGTCGGGGCCGCCGCCCGCGGGGGTGCGCCGCATCGTGATCGTGGGCGGGGGAACCGCCGGCTGGATGACGGCGCTCATTCTGGCGCGCTCCTTCATCGGCCGCGGCGTGTCGATCACGCTGCTCGAGTCGCCCACGGTCGGCACCATCGGGGTCGGCGAGGGTTCCACTCCCTGGCTGCGGGGCTTCTTCGACAGCTTAGGGATAGAGGAAGCCGAGTGGATGCCGGCGTGCCACGCCACTTACAAGTGCGGCATCACCTTCGAGGCCTGGTCGACGCGGCCCGGATTCACGCGCTACTTTCACCCCTTCGCCTCGATGCTCGACAACCTCACGATGAGCCAGTTCGTGCACAACGTCGAGGCGCGCGTGCAGGGCGCCGATCTGCCCGCACACCCGGACCGCTTCTTCATCGCCACGCGCCTGGCGCGCGAGCATCGCGCGCCCAAGGCGCCGGAGCACTTCCCCTTCGACATCTGGCACGGCTATCACTTCGACGCGGTGCTGCTCGGGCAGTACCTGCACCGGAAGGCGCTCGAGCGGGGGGTGCGCTACCAGAGCTGCCACGTGACACACGCCAACCTTGCGGCCGATGGCGCGATCGCCTCGGTCAGCACGCGCGAGGGCGAGACGATCGAGGCGGACCTGTTCGTCGACTGCTCGGGCTTCAGCGGGCTGCTCATCGAGAAGGCCTTGCACACGCCCTGGGTGAGCTTTGCGGACAACCTGTTCAACGATGCGGCCGTGGCGTTGCCGACGCCCATCGACGATTCGATCCCTTGCGAGACCGTGTCGACCGCGCTGCGGCACGGCTGGGCCTGGAAGATCCCGCTCACCAGCCGTTACGGCAACGGCTACGTCTACAGCAGCGGCTTCTGCACCGCGGACGAGGCGGAAACGGAGCTGCGCCGGCACCTCGGGCTCCTCGAAGCCGACGTCGAGGCGCGGCATCTCAAGATGCGGATCGGGCGGGCCGCGCGCCACTGGAACAGGAACTGCCTCGCGGTCGGGCTCGCGCAGGGCTTCATCGAGCCGCTGGAGGCGACGGCGCTGCTGTTCATCCAGCAGACCACCACCACCTTCGCCGAGTTTCTCGACAAGGGGGACCTGAGCGATGCGGCGCACACCCGTTTCAACGCGCTCATGAATGCCCACTTCGAGGGCATCCGCGACTACATCGTCACGCACTACAAGACCAACACCCGTACCGACACCGAGTACTGGCGCGCCAACTCCGCGAATCTCAATCTCTCCGATGACCTGAAGAAGCTCTACTCGCTGTGGATGACCGGCAAGAGCATCGTGCCCGCGCTCCGCCAGCAGCTGATCGGGCGCGGCTACCCGGTGTTCTCCTGGTATGCCCTGATGGCAGGGATGGGGGTATTTCCGGATGCGCCGCAGCTGCGCGCCCCGAGCGCGGCCGAGGCGCGCTACAGCCTGGAGGAGATCGACAACCTGATCCAGCGCAGCGCTGCGAACTATCCCGACCACAAGAGCACGCTGGCGCAGATTCCGCCGCGGCGGCGCGAGCCGGCGCTGCAGGCGTACTTCTGGTAAGGCACGCGGTCAGCTTGGTCGCCAGCGTCCCGAGGCCGCCGTGCACGCCGATCCGCGAGCTCGAGACGCGCGATGCGGCGCGCCTGCGCCGGGAGGTGCTCGAGAGCGGCGAGCCGCTGGTGCTGCGCGGCCTGGTGAGCGGCTGGCCGGCGGTCGCCGCGGGGCGCGGCTCCCCGGCCGCGGTGCTCGAGTACCTGCGCGGATTCGACAGCGGCGTACCGGTGGACGCCATCATGACGCCGCCGGAGTTTGCCGGGCGCATTTTCTACCGCGAGGGTCTCGACGGCTTCAACTTCGTGCGCAATCGTCTGCCCCTCAGCGCCGTCGCCGAGCAGGCGCTGCGCTACGCGGGCCATGCGCACGCGCCGGCCGTGGCGGTGCAGAGCGCCCCGGTGAGTGAGTGCCTGCCGGGTTTCGCCGCGGCCAATCCGCTGCCGCTCGCCGCTGCGTCCGCGCAGCCGCGCATCTGGCTCGGCAACGCCGTGACCACGCCCACGCATCTCGACGAGTGGTTCAATATCGGCTGCGTCGTCGCGGGTAAGCGGCGCTTCACGTTGTTTCCGCCCGAGCAGATCTGCAATCTCTACATCGGGCCGCTCGATTACGCGCCCACCGGCGCGCCCATGAGCCTGGTGCAGCTGCACGCGCCCGATTTCGGGCGCTTCCCGCGCTTTCGCGAGGCGCTGGCTGCGGCGCGCAGCGCCGAGCTGTCACCGGGAGATGCGCTCTTCATTCCGCCGCTGTGGTGGCACAACGTCGAGTCGCTCGATTCCCTGAACGTGCTCATCAACTACTGGTGGCACGCGAGCGGTGCGCCGCTCGGCAGCGACTCGGGCTACGACAGCCTGCGGCACGCGATCCTCAACATCCGCGAGCTGCCGGCTCCGGTGCGCGCGGCCTGGCGGGCGCTGTTCGATTACTATGTATTCGGCGACCAGGCGCGGGTGACGGGCCACATCCCGCCGCAGCGCCACGGCCTGCTCGGCTCCCTGACGACGGTCGAGATCACGCGGCTGCGCGAGCAGCTCGTGCAACGCCTGAAGACCAGCAAGTGACGCGCGTACGGCTGGCGCTTCACGGATTGACCGCCGCGATGCTGCTCGCAGCCGCAGCCGCAGCCGCAGGCGCGCCGGCCGCCGCCGGCGCTGCGGCGCGGGCCGATCTCCCCGAGGTCATTCCCATGCCTGCGGTGGCGGTTCCTGAGCCCGGCACTTTCGCGCTCCGGCAGGACACCGAGGTGACAAGCGCAAAGGATCGGGAGCCCGCGCGCATCGCGGAGTATTTCGCCGGGCTGCTGCACGCGAGCCACGGGTTGCGGCTCAGGGTGCACGCCGGCGGGAATGGCAGCGCCCCCGCCGGCGGCATCGCCTTCGCGCTCGACCCCGCCGCACCCGGATCGAGTCCCGAGAGTTACCGGCTCGAGGTGTCGCCTGAGCGGGTGGTGGTATCGGCGCGCGAGCCGCGCGGGCTCTTCTACGGGGCCGTGACGCTCTGGCAGCTCGCGAGTGCGCAACCGCTGCGCGATGGCGCCGTGGTGCTGAGCGGTGTGCGCATTGAGGACACGCCGCGCTTCCGCTGGCGCGGGCTGATGATCGACTCCGCGCGGCACTTCCAGTCGTCCGAGTTCATCCTGCGCACCCTCGACTGGATGGCGCTGCACAAGCTGAACGTGCTCGGCTGGCACCTCACCGACGATCAGGGCTGGCGGCTCGAGATCAAGCGCTACCCACGGCTGACAGAAGTTGGCGCGTGGCGCGTGCCGGAAGGACGAGCCGCACTGAATGACATCGATCCCGCGACGGGCAAGCCGCGTCTGTACGGGGGCTTCTACAGCCAGAAGGAGGTGCGGCGCATCGTCGCCCATGCCGCTGCCCTCCACATCACGATCGTTCCCGAGATCGAGATGCCTGGACACGCGACTGCGGCGATCGTCGCCTACCCGCGCCTCGGCGTCAGCGAGCACCCGCCCGCGGCGGTGCCCTCGGAATGGGGGGTCTTCCCGCATCTCTTCAACGTCGAGGACTCGACCTTCACGTTTCTCGAAAACGTCCTCGATGAGGTGATGGCGCTCTTCCCGAGCGAATACATTCACACGGGAGGCGATGAGGCGATCAAGGACCAGTGGCGCGCCTCGGCGCGGATTCAGGCACGCATGCGCGAGCTCGGCGTGGCCAACGAGGAGGCGCTGCAGGGCTACTTCACCGCTCGCATCGGCCGCTACCTCACCGCGCACGGCCGCCGCCTGATCGGCTGGGACGAGATCCTGGAGGGTGGGGTACCGGCGGACGCCTCGGTGATGTCGTGGCGCGGGGTCGAGGGGGCGGTCGCCGCCGCCGCGAGCGGTCACGACACCGTGCTGTCGCCGGCGCCGATGCTCTACCTCGATCACCGCCAGGGCGCAGGTCCCGACGAGCCCGGGGGTATTGGCTCGGTGATCTCTTTGAGGGACGTCTACGGCTTCGACCCGCTCCCAGGTCCCCTGGCCCGGGATGCACGGCATGTGCTCGGTGTGCAGGCCAACCTATGGACCGAGCACGTGCGCACCGAGGCGGACGCGGCCTACATGATCTGGCCACGCGCGGCGGCACTCGCCGAGGTCGGCTGGTCACCGGCTGCGCGGATCGATTGGAACGGCTTCATGGAACGTCTTGGGGCCGAGTTCGAGCGCTATCGTCTCCTCGGCATACATTTTTCGGACGACGTGTTCGCCCCGCCCCGCCACCCCGCGCCCTTTGAGCGCCACTACAGCCAGGATCTCGAGACCTGTTCGAACAAGGCGACTCTCAATCTCGAGGACGATGCGCCGCTCGCCGGCCCCCGTGCCGTATTCCTCATCGACATCATGGACCCCTGCTGGATCCTCCCCGCGGCCGACCTCACGCAGGTGGCCTCGATCATCGCGGCGGTGGGACAGGTTCCGTTCAACTTCCAGATCGGCAGGGACATCGAGGCCATTCACTTCGGCACGCCGCGCACGCCGGCCGGTGAGCTCGAAGTGCGGCTCGACCGCTGCGACGGCGCGCCGCTCGCCGTGCTGCCGCTCGCGCCGGCCGCCGGCAACGACGCGGTGACGGTGCTGCCGCCCGCGGCGCTGCCGCGGCAGAGCGGGGCGCATTCCCTGTGCTTCCGCTTCACGCAACGCACGCTCGAGCCGCTGTGGGCGCTCGACTGGGTACAGCTCTCGCCATGAGCGCCGCCACGAGAGTCACGCGGCAGCCGGCGATCGCGCTGGTGGCGCCGCTCGCGGGCTGGAGCGCCCCGCTCGATGAGGCGCCGGATGCGGTGTTCGCCGGGCGGATGCTCGGCGACGGCGTCGCCATCGATCCAACCGCCGGGACACTCCACGCCCCGTGCGACGGCGAGCTGATGCTTCTCGCGCCGTCGCGCCATGCGGTAACGCTGCGCACCGCGGGCGGCTGCCAGATCCTCATTCACGTCGGCATCGATACGGTCGGCCTCGGTGGCGAGGGCTTCACGGCGCTGGCCGCGCCCGGCGCGCGCGTGCGCACCGGCGAGGTGCTGCTGCGCTTCGATCTCGATCTGCTCGCGCGGCGCGCCCCGAGCCTGCTCACACCCGTCATCATCACGGCCGAGAGCGGCTTTCGCATCGCGCGGCGCGTCGTCGGCAGCGAGGTCGGAGTGGGTGATCCCCTGATGGATCTCGTGCCGGTGGAATCCGCCGCCGCGGTCGTGGCGGCGACCGTCGTTGCGGCCGCCGCCGCTGCGGGGCAGGGAGTCATGCGGCGCGCGACCGTCGGCTTTGAGCACGGCATTCATGCGCGCCCGGCGGCGCTCCTGGCGGCCGCCCTCAGGAATCTCGCCGCCGAAGTGCGCCTCGCACTGCGCGGGCGCGAGGCCAACGCGCGCAGCACCGTGGCGCTGATGGCACTCGGCGCGCAGCACGGCGATGAGATAGAGATCCGTGCCACGGGGCCCGATGCAGCGCTCGCCGTGGGCGCGCTCGCCGCCGTGCTCGCTGCCGGGAGAGCCGCGCCGGCGAGCGGCGCCGCCAGGTCCGGCGGCAACGTGCCGCCCGCCGCCGCGGGCGCGCCGCGCGCGGCTGACGCCGCCTCTGCCGCAGCCATGGAGTCCGGCAGCGCTGCGGCGCCCGCGCCGGGCGACAGCCTGCCGGGCGTCATCGCCAGCCGGGGATTGGGCGTCGGCCGGGCGTTTCATCTGGCGGCTCCCGAGATCGCCGTGACCGAATCCGGTGCGGGCGCAGCGCACGAGACGGCCGCATTCGAGCGTGCACGCGCGGCCGTGCGCGTGCGTCTCGAGCGCCGCGCCGCGAGCGCCGGCGAGGGAGCCGGCGCACGGGCGGCGGGGGAGATCGCAGCCGCGCACCTCGGGCTTCTCGAGGATCCGGAGCTGCTCGCCGCCGCGCGGGTGAGCATCGCGGCCGGCCGCAGTGCGGGCTTCGCCTGGCGCGCGGCGCTGCGCGCCGCCGCCGCCGAGCTGCGCGCGCTCAGCGATCCGCGCCTGCGCGAGCGGGTGGATGATCTCCTCGACCTCGAGACTCAGGTGCTGCTCGCGCTCGCGGGCGCGGGCGCGGGCACGGCGGCGGCGGCTCAGCTGCCCGAGAACTCGATCGTGATCGCGCGCGAGCTTCTGCCCTCGCAGCTCGTGGCCTTCGATCCCGCCCGCGTGGCGGGTCTCGCCATGGCCGCGGGCGGCGCGACCTCGCACGTGTCGATCATCGCCGCGGCGATGGAGATTCCGGCGCTGGTGGCGCTCGGCCCCGCGGTGCTCGCGCTGCGCGACGCGACCGCCCTGGTGCTGGATGCCGAGCGCGGCGTGCTCGAAGTCGAGCCGCCGGCGGCGCGGCAGGACGCCGCGCGCGCGACGCTCGCCGCCCGGCGCCAGGCGGCCGGCGCGCAGCGCGCCGCCGCGCAACGCGAGTGCCGCACTGCCGACGGAACGCGAATCGAAGTGTTCGCGAACGTGGGCTCGGCGGCCGAGGCGGCGGCCGCGGTGCGCAACGGCGCCGAGGGCTGTGGCCTGCTGCGCACGGAGTTCCTGTTCCTCGAGCGCGACTCGGCGCCGGACGAGGCCGAGCAGCGGGCCGCGTACCAGAAGATCGCGGACGCGCTCGGCGGACGCCCCCTCACGATCCGTACTCTCGATGCAGGCGGCGACAAGCCGATCGCCTACCTGCCGCAGCCCGCCGAGGAGAATCCGGCGCTCGGGCTGCGCGGGGTACGCATCAGTCTCGCCAACCCGGCGCTGTTGCGCACGCAGCTGCGCGCCATCCTCGGCGTGCACCCGCCCGGGCGCTGCCGGATCCTGTTGCCCATGATCACGGAGACGGCCGAGGTCGCGGCGGTGCGCGCCGAGCTCGATGAGCTGCGCGCGCAGCTCGCGCTCACGCATGCGATCGAGGTGGGCGTCATGATCGAGACGCCGGCCTCCGCGGTGCTCGCGGACCGGCTGGTCGCGGTCGCGGATTTCCTCTCGATCGGCACCAACGATCTCACCCAGTACACGCTCGCCATGGACCGCGGGCATCCGCTGCTCGCGCCCAGGCTCGACGCCCTGCATCCGGCGGTGCTGCGTCTGATCGAAGGCACCGCGAAGGCCGCCGCACAGCGGGGGCGGATGGTCGCCGTGTGCGGGGGGCTCGCGTCCGAGCCGCTCGCGGCGCCGCTGCTCGTCGGCCTGGGCGTGCACGAGCTCTCGGCGGTCGGCGCGGTCATACCGCAGCTCAAGGCCTGCCTGAGCGGCGTCAGCGTCGCGGAGTGCCGCGAGCTCGCACGCGCGGCGCTCGCGGCGCCGGATGCGGCGGCGGTGCGCGCGCTCGCGCGGCGCGCCCTGGGGAAGGGCGCGGAGCTGCCGCAGTGAAGGGGCTGCTCGCGAGGCTGCAGCGCATCGGCGGCGCGCTGATGCTGCCGATCGCGGTACTGCCGATCGCCGGCCTGCTGCTGCGGCTCGGCCAGCCGGACCTGCTCAACTCGGTCGCCATGGCCGGAGCCGGCGGTGCCATGTTCGATCACCTCGGGCTGCTGTTCGCCATCGGCGTCGCGGTGGGGCTCGCGCGCGAGAATCACGGCGCGGCCGGTCTTGCCGCCGTGGTGGCTTACCTCGTGGCGACGGAAGGCGCGAAGCTCCTGATCGCGGTGCCGCCGGATGCGGTGGCCGGGCTTGCCGGCCGCGCGCACGACCTCGCCGTCGCGGACTACAAGGCCCGCGAGATCGGCAAGCTCAGCGTCCCGGTCGGGATTCTCTCCGGCCTGATCTCCAGCGCACTCTACAACCGCTTTTACGACATCACGCTGCCGAGCTACCTCGCCTTCTTCGGCGGCCGGCGCTTCGTGCCGATCGTGTGCGGCCTCGCGGGACTCGCGCTCGCGCTCCTCTTCGGCAGCGAGTGGCAGCGCCTCGAGCGCGGCATGGATGTCCTGAGCCAGACGGTGCTGCATGCAGGATCGCTCGGGCTCTTCGCCTACGGAGTCCTCAACCGCATCCTGATCGTCACGGGGCTCCACCACATCATCAACAGCATCGCCTGGTACCTGCTCGGGGATTTCCACGGAGTCACCGGCGATCAGTACCGCTTCTTCAAGGGGGATCCGAGCGCCGGCGTCTTCATGGCGGGGTTCTTCCCGGTGATGATGTTCGGCCTGCCGGCGGCCTGTCTCGCCATGTACCACACGGCGCTACCGGAGCGCCGCAGGGTGGTGGGCGGACTTCTGGGGTCGATCGCGCTGACCTCGGCTCTCACGGGTGTGACCGAGCCGATCGAGTTCACCTTCATGTTCCTCGCGCCTGTGCTCTATGCCGTGCACGCGCTCCTGACCGGCGTCGCGTTCGTCATCATGAACGCGCTCGACGTGCACCTCGGTTTCACCTTCTCCGCGGGGTTCTTCGACTATGTCGAGAACCTGAAATACTCCACGCACCCGCTGCGGCTGCTGCCGGTGGGGGCGCTTTATTTCGCGCTCTACTATTTCCTGTTCCGCGTCGTGATCGTGAAATTCGACCTGCGCACTCCGGGCCGCGATCCGGGCGAAGGGAGCGCCGCGACCGCGGCGGCGGCGCCTGCCGGTGACCGGGCACGCGGCTACGTCGTGGCGCTGGGAGGCGCCGCCAACATCGTGGCGCTCGATGCCTGCGCGACGCGGCTGCGCCTGCGGGTGGTGGACCAGGCCGCGGTCGATGCGGCGGCACTGAAGCGCCTCGGGGCCGTCGGCCTGGTGCGTCCCGGCCCCGATGCGCTCCAGGTGGTGGTGGGCCCGGTTGCCGACCAGCTGGCCGGTGAGATGCGCACCGTGCTGCGCGATGCGGGTACGGCCGTGTCAGTCGGCGCGGCCCAGGCGGTCGGTGCTGCCAAGGCGGTCGGTGCAGCCCAGGCGGTCGACGCGGCGGGTGCGGCCGCCGCTGCGGCCGCACGCCCGCTCACGGACGCAGATGCCGCGCGATTGCTGGCGGCGCTCGGCGGTCGTGCCAACGTGCGAACGGTGGAGGCGGTGGCGGGGCGGCTGCGAGTGAGTGTGGCCGATGCGGGAGGGATCGATGCGCGCGCCATTCGCGCGCTCGGCGTACGCGGGCTCGCGTTACCTGCTCGAGGAGTGGCGCACGTGTTGACCGGACCGGGCGCACGCGAGGCCGCAGATGCTATTGAGCGCCTGCTGAAGTGACGGCGCCATGCGGTGTTTACCCCATGGCGGGAACGTACAAACACCACCGCTGTTGCGACGCGGCAGATTTTTCTTCTGCACCGTTTCCGCGTACCCTCTGACGATGCGCACGGAGGGCCTCTTGGCTCGGTTCTACGTCGCATTCATAGAACTATAACGGGGGTCAAGAGAATGCTGATTCTCACGCGGCGGGTCGGTGAGACGGTAATGATAGGCGACGAGGTGACCATCACGGTTCTGGGGGTGAAGGGGAACCAGGTCCGCGTCGGCATCAATGCGCCCAAGCACGTCGCCGTTCACCGGGAAGAGATCTACGAGCGCATCAAGCGCGAGCAGCAGGGAGGAGCCTCCGACGGGGGCAGCCCCGACGGCTCGGACAAGACGCCGGAACCATCCGCCAGCTACGCCACGATTCACCGATAACTCGGCAGCAGCGAGCGCGCCAGCGACTGCACTTCCGGCAGCCGCACCGTCTGTATGGCCTCCTCGATGTCGAGCGCCAGCAGGCGGTCGCTCTTCGCGAACGGCACCTTGAGGCGCAGCGCTCCGTGAGCGCCGGCGAGCCTGGCTGAGGTCTTCAGCGGCGCGCGGAAGTCGACGCCCTGCGCGGCGGCCAGGAACTCGATGGCGGCAACCGTGAGCGTGTTGCGGGTCATGCCGAGGAGCCGCCGTGCGCCGTGGGTCGCCATGCTGACGTGGTCCTCCTGATTGGCGGACGTCGGAATGCTGTCGACGCTCGCCGGGTGGCACAGCATGCGGTTCTCGGCCACGAGGGCCGCGGCGGTCACCTGCGCCAGCATGAAGCCGGAATTGACGCCGCTCTCCGCCGCGAGGAACGGCGGCAGCCCGCTCATCTTCGGGTCGACCAGCAGCGCCACGCGCCGCTCGGCGATCGAGGCGATCTCGGTCGCCGCGAGCGCGAGAATGTCGGCGGCAAAGGCCACCGGCTCGGCGTGGAAGTTGCCGCCCGAGAGAACTTCGCCGGTGTCGGCGAAGATGAGCGGGTTGTCGGTGACGGCGTTGGCTTCGGTCGCGAGCGTCGCCGCCTGCTGGCAGATCAGGTCGAGGCAGGCGCCCATCACCTGCGGCTGGCAGCGCAGCGAGTAGGGATCCTGTACACGCGGGCAGTCGCGGTGCGAGGCGCGGATCGCGCTGCCCTCGAGGAGCTCGCGGTACACCTGTGCCACCCGCGCCTGTCCACCGTGGCCGCGCACGCTGTGGATGCGCGGATCGAAGGGCACGTCGCTCCCGGCGAGCGCATCGACCGACAGCGCGCCGCTCACCACCGCCGCCGCGAACGCGGTCTCGAGCTCGAAGAGTCCGGCGAGCGCGAGCGCCGTCGACACCTGGGTGCCGTTCAGGAGCGCGAGTCCCTCCTTCGGTCCCAGGGTGAGGGCGGTGAGGCCTTCCTGGGCCAGAGCCTCCGCCGCCGGCAGCACCTCGCCATGGCGGCGGATCTCGCCGAGGCCGAGCGCGCAGAGTGACAGGTGGGCGAGAGGCGCCAGGTCACCCGAGGCACCGACCGAGCCCTGGCTCGGCACGCACGGCAGAAGTCCGGCGTTGATCAGCCGCTCGAGAAAGCGCGTGAGCTCCGCGCTCACCCCCGAGAATCCCTGCAGCAGGCTCGAGAGCTTCAGCACCAGGGTGAGGCGCACGACCGCGTCGTCGAGCAGCGGTCCGACGCCGCAGCTGTGCGAGAGGATGATGTTCCGCTGCAGCAGCGAGCGCTGCGCCGCCGGGATGCGGGTCTGGGCGAGCAGGCCGAAGCCGGTGTTGATGCCGTAGGCCGGCGCCTCGGCGGCGGCAAGCCGCGCGGTTGCGGTGTGCGCCGCGTTGACCGCGCTCAGCGCTTCGCTCTCGATCGCCACGGTGAGCGGATGCTGGTAGACGCGGCGCAGCTCCGCGAGCTTCAGGGGGCGCGCGCCCAGTTTCAGGGGGTCGTGTTCGGCCATCTGAGAACCTCGCCCGCGCGGACCACGGTCCGGCGCGGATTGAAACCGATCCAGTAGCTGAGCTCTTCCACCGCGCGCACGTTCCACACCACGAAGTCCGCCGCCTTGCCGGGGCTCAGGGTGCCGCGCTCGGCGTCGAGGCCGAGGGCGCGCGCGGCATGACGCGTGACGCCGAGCAGCGCCTCCTCGGCGGTGAGCCCGAAGAGCCTCGTGCCCATGCTCATCGCGAGCAGCAGCGAGCAGCAGGGTGCCGAGCCCGGATTGCAGTCGCTCGCGAGCGCCAGCGCCGCGCCCTGGGCGCGCAGCTCCGCGACCGGTGGCTTGCGTCCTTCCGCAAGACAATAGAAGGCAACCGGCAACAGCACCGCGACGGTTCCCGAGCGCGCGAGCGCCGCCGCTTCCGCGTGACCGGCGTACTCGAGGTGATCGCAGGAGAGCGCGCCGTGCGCGGCCGCCATGAGCGTGCCGCCGAGATTGGTGAGCTGCTCGGCGTGCATCTTGACCGGCAGGCTCAGGGCCCGCGCCGCCTCGAACAGGCGCTGCGCCTGGGCGACGCTGAAGGCGATCGACTCGCAGAACACGTCCACGGCATCGACCAGCCCCTGGGCCGCGAGCGCCGGGAGCCACTCGCGCGCGATGGTGTCGATGTAGGCGTCGGCGCGGCCGTGGTACTCGGGGGGCAGCGTATGCGCCGCGAGCAGCGTGGTGCGCACCGTGACCGGAAAGGCCCTTCCCAGGTGGCGCGCTGCGCGCAGCATCTTGGTCTCGTCCGCGAGCGTGAGTCCGTAGCCGGATTTCACCTCGAGCGCCGTCACGCCCTCGTTGACGAGCGCCGCGAGGCGCGGGGCGCTCTCGTCGATGAGCTGTTGCTCGCTCGCCTGGCGCACCGCGCGCATGGTGGCGAGGATGCCGCCGCCGGCACGCGCGATCTCCGCGTAGCTGCGGCCGCGCAGCCGCTCGGCGTACTCGCCGGCGCGGTTGCCGGCGAACACCAGATGCGTGTGGCAGTCGATGAGTCCGGGCGTCACCCAGGCACCGCCGAGATCGTGCTCTTCCGGCGCCGCGCCCGCCGCGGCCGAGGCGACCAGTGTCGCCGGCAGCGCCGCTTCTCCGCCCACCCATTCGATGCGGCTGCCCCGCGTGACGAGCGCGCCGCGCCCGATGGTGCCGAGCGTCGCGTCGCAGGTCGCGAGCTGCGCGTTGCGCCAGAGCTTGAGCGTGCCGGGCACGGAGACTTCAGTGCGCGTCCGGGAGGAAGGGCAGATTCAGCCCCCGCTCGCGCGCACAGGCGATCGCCTCCTCGTAGCCGGCGTCGGCATGGCGCATGACGCCCGTCGCCGGATCGTTCCACAGGGTGCGCTCGATGCGGCGCGCCGCCGCGGGCGTGCCGTCGCAGACGATGACCACGCCGGCGTGCTGCGAGTAGCCCATGCCGACGCCGCCGCCGTGATGGATCGATACCCAGGTGGCGCCGCTCGCCGTATTGAGGAGGGCGTTCAGCAGCGGCCAGTCGGCGACCGCATCCGAGCCGTCGCGCATCGCCTCGGTCTCGCGGTTGGGGCTCGCGACCGAGCCGGAGTCGAGGTGGTCGCGCCCGATCACGATCGGCGCCCTGAGTTCCCCGCGCGCCACCATCTCGTTGAAGGCGAGCCCGAGCCGATGCCGGTCGCCGAGGCCCACCCAGCAGATGCGTGCCGGCAGCCCCTGGAACTGGATGCGCTCGCGCGCCATGTCGAGCCAGTGATGAAGGTGCCGGTCCTCGGGCAGGAGCTCCCGCACTTTTCTGTCGGTGCGGTGAATGTCCTCCGGGTCGCCGGACAGGGCCGCCCAGCGGAACGGTCCCATGCCGCGGCAGAAGAGCGGCCGGATGTACGCCGGGACGAAGCCCGGGAAGGCGAAGGCGTCCTTCAGGCCTTCATCGAGCGCCACCTGGCGGATGTTGTTGCCGTAGTCGAAGACCGCGATGCCCTGGGCGTGGAAGGCGAGCATCGCCTCGACGTGGCGGCGCATGGAGGGCCGTGACTCGCGCGCCACCTGCGCCGGGTCCGAGGCGCGCAGGCGGTCCCACTTCTCGACCGACCACCCTTGCGGGAGGTAGCCGTTCACCGGGTCATGCGCCGAGGTCTGGTCGGTAACCGCGTCCGGGCGCACCCCGCGGCGCAGGAGCTCCGGCAATAGCTCGCACGCGTTGCCGAGCAGGCCGACCGAGAGAGGCTTGCCGGACTTGCGCGAGCGCTCGAGGAGCTCGAGCGCCTCTTCGAGATTCGCCGCCTGGATATCGAGGTAGCGCGTCTCGAGGCGCTTGGCGATGCGCTCCGGCCGGCACTCGATGGCGAGCATCGAGGCGCCGGCCATGGTGGCGGCGAGCGGCTGCGCGCCGCCCATGCCCCCTAGGCCCGCGGTGAGGATCCACTTGCCGGCGAGACTGCCGCCGAAGTGCCGCCGGCCCATCTCGGCGAAGGTCTCGTACGTGCCCTGCACGATCCCCTGGCTGCCGATGTAGATCCACGAGCCCGCGGTCATCTGGCCGAACATCATGAGGCCCTTCCGGTCGAGGGCGTTGAAATGGTCCCAATCGGCCCAGCGGGCCACCAGATTCGAGTTGGCGATGAGTACGCGCGGCGCGTCCGCGTGGGTGCGGAAGACACCCACGGGCTTGCCCGACTGGATGAGGAGGGTCTCCTCGTCGCTCAGGCGCCGCAGCGCCGCGACGATCTGATCGAAGCACTGCCAGTTGCGTGCCGCCTTGCCGATGCCGCCGTACACCACGAGCTCCCCGGGGCGCTCGGCCACCTCGGGATCGAGGTTGTTGAGGAGCATGCGCAGCGGCGCCTCCGTGAGCCAGCTGCGGCAGCTCAGGGTGGTGCCGCGCGGCGCGCGCAGCGCCGGCCGGTTGCTGTGGTCGTTCATGGCGTCACTTTCCTCGCTCCAGCTCTTGCAGGGACCCCCGGACGCAACCATTCATGATAAAGGCCCGCGGGGTAGCCTTGACAGGCCTCGAGTGTTCCCCTGACTGACGGGTTCGGGTAGAATGCGCGCCCCCGCGGGCTGCGTACGTGCCGTGTGCGTGCCGCGGGGACGGGTGGCTGGTGGCGCGGGGTTCGGCGGGTTCCGGACCGTGGCACCCCCGAGACAAGACGACCGGAAAGCCCCCGTGCGGGGCTTTTTTATTGCGCGGCCCCTGACGATGGGGACGCACGCGTCGGTGGATGGGCCTTGGGGCCCATTTTTGTTTTGCGAGGGCGAATGACCAGACCCACGCGGGAGCGGCTGCTGACGCTCATCGAGCCACTGGCGGCCCGGCTCGGCTATGAGCTGGTCGAGCTCGAGTACGGCGCCGGACGCGGGCACGGGCAGCTGCGCGTGTTCATCGACGCCGCCGCCGGTGTGGGCGTCGAGGACTGCGAGCGGGTGAGCCGGGAGATCTCGGCGCTCCTCGACGTCGAGGATCCGATTCCGGGCGCCTACACGCTCGAGGTGTCATCGCCCGGTTTCGACCGGGTGCTGCGCACCCGCGAGCACTTCGGGCGCTTCGTCGGCTCGCGGGTGTTCGTCGAGCTGAAGGAGCCGCGCGCCGGGCGCCGCCGTTACACGGGGCAGCTGCTCGCGGTCGATGAGGAGGGCATCGCGCTCGACGTGGACCGGGAGCGCGTGGCGGTCGCATTTGCGGAGATCGGCAGGGCGCGGCTCGCCTCGTAGGCGGGCGCAGCGGTGCGGGATTTTGAGAGGTACAGACGGGTGAACAAGGAAATTCTGATGGTGGTCGATGCCGTTTCCAACGAGAAGGGCGTCGACAAGGAAGTGATCTTCGAGGCGCTCGAAGCCGCCCTCGCGTCCGCGACTCGCAAGAAGCACGGCGAGGAGTGGGATGCGCGCGTCGCCATCGATCGCAAGAGCGGCGACTACGAGACCTTCCGGCGCTGGAAAGTGTTCGCCGACGACTCCAAGGAGCTCGAGGTGCCCGAGCGCGAGCTGCGGCTCGACGACGCGCACGAGATGGATCCCAAGGCCGAGGTCGGCGGTTACGTCGAGCAGCCGATCGAGTCGGTGGCCTTCGGACGCATCGCCGCGCAGCAGGCCAAGCAGGTGATCGTGCAGAAGGTGCGCGAGGCGGAGCGCGCCCAGGTGGTGGAAGCCTACCGTGACCGGGTCGGAACGCTGGTCGGCGGTGTGGTGAAGCGCGTCGACCGCAACGGTATCTACGTCGATCTGGGAGCCAACGCCGAAGGCTTCGTGCCGCGCACCGACATGATCCCGCGCGAGCAGGCCAAGCCCCAGGACCGCATCAAGGCGTTCCTGAAGGAAGTGCGCTCCGAGCCGCGCGGGCCGCAGCTGTTCCTCACCCGCACCGCTCCCGAGTTTCTGATCGAGCTCTTCAAGCTCGAGGTCCCGGAGGTCGGTCAGGGTCTGATCCAGATCCTCGGCGCGGCGCGCGATCCGGGTGTGCGCGCCAAGATCGCGGTCAAGAGCAACGACCCGCGCATCGACCCCGTGGGCGCGTGCGTCGGGATGCGCGGTTCGCGCGTGCAGGCGGTCTCCAATGAGATCGCCGGCGAGCGCGTCGATATCATTCCGCACAACGACAACGCGGCGCAGTTCGTCATCAACGCCATGTCGCCCGCCGAGGTCATGTCGATCGTGGTCGACGAGGACGCGCACAGCATGGACATCGCGGTCTCCGAGGAGAAGCTCAGTCAGGCCATCGGGCGCGGCGGACAGAACATCCGCCTCGCGAGCCAGCTCACCGGCTGGGATCTCAACGTCATGACCGAGTCGGACGCCGAGGCCAAGAGCGAGACGGAAGCCAAGGAGCTGGTGGCGAACTTCATGAAGCAGCTGGACGTCGACGCCGACGTCGCCACGATCCTGGCGCAGGAGGGCTTCTCGACCATCGAGGAGATTGCCTACGTGCCGCAGGCCGAGCTCGCGGCCATCGAGGAATTCGACGAGGACATCGTCAAGGAGCTGCGCAACCGCGCGCGCGACGTGCTGCTCACCCAGGCGATCGCCAGCGAGGAGACGCTCGATCAGTCGATGCCGGCGGACGATCTGCTGCTGCTCGAGGGGATGAGCCCGGACCTGGCGCTGGCGCTGGCACGGCGCGGCGTGCGCACCCGTGAGGAGCTCGCCGAGCAGTCGGTCGACGAGCTCGCGGACATCGAGGGGCTGGCGGCGGACAAGGCGGCGGCGCTCATCATGACGGCGCGCGCCCCGTGGTTCGCAAGCGAGGCTTGAGTCTATGGCGGAAGTGACCGTTTCCCAGTTCGCGGAAGTCCTCAAGGTGCCGGTGGACCGGCTGCTGGTGCAGCTCGATCAGGCCGGCATCAAGGTCGAGGGGCCCGAGGCGCGCATCAGCGACGATGCCAAGCTCGAGCTGCTGACGCACCTGCGCCGCAGCCACGGCAGCGAGGCGGAGAGCGACGGCGCGCCGCGCAAGATCACGCTCAAGCGCAAGACCCAGAGCGAGCTGAAGCTCGCCAGCGTGCAGGGGCGCGCCCGCACCGTGAACGTCGAGGTGCGCCGCACCCGCAACTACATCAAGCGCGACGTGCTCGAGGAGCAGGCGCGCGCGCAGCAGGACGAGATCGACTCGCGCCGGCGCGAGGCCGAGGAAGCCGCGCGCGAGGCCACCGAACGCGCCGAGGCGGAGCGCCGCGAGCGCGAGCGGCTCGAGGCGGAGAACCGCCGCCGCGTCGAGGAGGAGGAGAGCCGCCGCCGCGCCCAGGATGACGCGCGCCGCGCCGCCGAGCAGCGCACGCGTGACGACGAGGCCAAGCGTACCCGCGAGCGCGAGGAGCACGAGCGGCACGGCGGTGAACGCGAGCGGCCGCAGGCGGAGGCCGCACCGCCCGCGGCGCGCGAGCGCGCCCCGGCAACCGTGGCGCCCGCAGCCGACGACAAGCAGACGCGCTACGGGCGCCAGGAGCTGCACGTCGCCGGCGATGTGAGCTCGCGCTACAAGAAGAAACGCCGCACGAAAGCCCGGCCGCTGCCGGCCACGGCCGAGGGCCGCCACGGGTTCGAGATGCCGACCGCGCCCGTGGTGCGCGAAGTCGGCATCGGCGAGACCATCACGGTCGCCGAGCTCGCGCAGAAGATGGCCGTCAAGGCCACCGAAGTGATCAAGGTGCTGATGAACATGGGCGTGATGGTGACCATCAACCAGCCCGTCGATCAGGACACCGCGGTGCTGGTGGTGGAGGAAATGGGCCACACCCCCAAGGTCCTCAAGGAGGACCAGGTCGAGGCCGACCTGCAGGGTGGCCAGGCGGAGACCGACGTCGAGCCGCGCCCGCCGGTGGTCACCGTCATGGGCCACGTCGACCATGGCAAGACCTCGCTCCTCGACTATATCCGCCGCACCAAGGTGGCCGCAGGCGAGGCCGGCGGCATTACCCAGCACATCGGTGCCTACCACGTGGAGACGCCCAAGGGCGTCATCACCTTCCTCGATACCCCGGGCCACGCGGCCTTCACCGCCATGCGCGCCCGCGGCGCCAGGGCTACCGACGTGGTGGTGCTGGTGGTGGCGGCCGACGACGGCGTCATGCCGCAGACCGTCGAGGCCATCCAGCACGCGCGCGCCGCCAACGTGCCGATCGTGGTGGCCGTCAACAAGATCGACAAGGGCGACGCGGACATCGACCGCGTGCGCACCGATCTCTCCAAGCACGAAGTGATCTCGGAGGAGTGGGGCGGCCAGAACATGTTCGTGAACGTCTCGGCCCGCACCGGTGCCGGTGTCGACCAGCTGCTGGATGCGATCCTGCTGCAGGCCGAGGTGCTCGAGCTGCGCGCGCCGCGCGCCGGGCTCGCCTCGGGCGTGGTGATCGAGTCGAGCATCGAGAAGGGCCGCGGCGCGGTCGCCACCGTGCTGGTGAAGAAGGGGACGCTGCACGTCGGCGACCCGATCATCGCCGGCTCCGAATTCGGGCGCGTGCGCGCCATGTTCGATGAGAACGGCAAGCCGGTTGAGGAGGCGCCGCCCTCCATGCCGGTGGTGGTGCTGGGGCTCTCGAGCCCGCCGAACGCCGGCGATGAGATCCTGGCGGCGGAGAGCGAGCGCAAGGCCCGCGAAGTGGCGCTCTACCGCCAGGGCAAGTTCCGCGACGTGAAGCTGGCCCGCCAGACCGCCCGCCCCGAGGACGTGTTCTCGCAGATGGGCGAGGCCAAGGCGGGCGTGGTGGCGGTGCTCATCAAGTCCGACGTGCAGGGCAGCGCCGAGGCGCTCAACGAGGCGCTCGCCAAGCTCTCTACCGAAGAGGTTCAGGTCAAGGTGATCGCGAGCGGTCTGGGCGGAATCACGGTCTCCGACGTGCAGCTCGCCGCCGCCTCGCGCGCGCACATCATCGGCTTCAACGTACGCGCCGATGCCGGCGCCCGCGATGCCATGAAGGAGACCGGCGTCGAGGTGCGCTACTACTCGATCATCTACGAAGCCATCGACGACGTGAAGCAGATGATGACCGGCATGCTGCAGCCGGAGATCAAGGAGCAGATCGTCGGTATCGCGCAGGTGCGCGAGGTGTTCCGCTCGAGCAAGTTCGGCGTGGTGGCCGGGTGCCTCGTGACCGAGGGCCTGGTCCGGCGCAACAACCCGATCCGTGTACTGCGCGACAACGTGGTGATCTTCGAGGGCGCGCTCGAGTCGCTGCGGCGCTTCAAGGACGACGTGAGCGAGGTGCGCGCCGGCACCGAGTGCGGCATCGGCGTGAAGAACTACCAGGACGTGCGCGTCAACGACCAGATCGAGTGCTTCGCGCGCGTCGAGGTGGCACGGACGCTGTCATGAGCCGCGAGCCATGAGCGAGGCCCGCAGCCGGCGCATCGAGTCGGAGATCCAGCGGGTGCTCGCGGCGCTGATCGCGCGCGAGGTCAAGGATCCGCGCGTCGGTAACGTCACGATCACGGCGGTGCACGTCGCGCCCGACATGGGCACGGCGCGCGTCTACTTCACGCCGTTCGCGAGCCGCGTGGCGCCCGAGCAGGTGCGCCGCGGGCTCACCCACGCCGCCAGCTTCCTGCGCGGGGAGCTCGGCCGGCGGCTGTCGCTGCGGCATGCGCCGCGCCTCGAGTTCCTGTTCGATGAGAGCGCCGAGGCTGCGGCGCGCCTCACGAGTCTCATCGATCGCGCGGTCGCCGCCGATCGCGCCGCCCACGGCACCGACTCCCCGGACGAAGCGGGCGCCGGCGGGGCCGACAGCCCCGCCGCGGGCAGTCCCGGCGCCGGCGATCCGCCGCGCTGAAGCAGCCTCATGCCGAGCGGGATCCTGCTGCTCGACAAGCCGCTCGGACTCTCTTCCAACGGCGCCCTGCAGCGCGTGCGCCGCCTGCTCGCGGGCGAGAAGGCCGGCCACGCCGGCAGCCTCGATCCGCTCGCCACCGGCATGCTGCCCATCTGCCTCGGGGAGGCAACCAAGATCGCCGGCGACATCGTCGCCGGCGCCAAGCGCTACCGCTTCACGATTGCGTTAGGTCGGCGTACCGCGACGGCGGATGCCGAGGGCGAGGTGACCGAGGAGGCGGCGGTGCCGGCACTGACGCGCGCCGGCGTCGAGCCGGTGCTCGCGGGCTTTCTCGGGCCGCGCACCCAGGTGCCGCCGATGTACTCGGCGCTCAAGCAGGGCGGGGCGCCGCTCTACCGCCTGGCGCGCGCCGGACTCTCGGTCGAGCGCGCCGCGCGCAGCATCGAGCTCTATGAGCTCGTGGCTCTCGCCCTCGGGGCCCGATCGCTCGAGCTCGAGACCCGCTGCTCGAAGGGAACGTACGTTCGGGTGCTGGCGGAGGAGATTGCCGCCGCTCTCGGCACCGTGGGGCACGTGAGCGCGCTGCGCAGGCTCTCGGTGGAGCCGTTCGGCTCGGAGCCCATGCAGACGCTCGAGTCGCTCGAGCGGACCTGCGCCTCCGGTGGCGCGGTACCGCTCCTGCCCGCCGATTACCCCCTGCGCCACCTCCCGGCCGTCGAGCTTACGGCGCAGAACGCCGCGCGCCTTCGCAAAGGCCAGACGGTCCCGGCGGCGCTGCCGGCGGCGGCGGACGCGGCCGAGGGCGAGGCAGCGCGGGTGCGGCTCTACGACGCGGCGGGGAAGTTCCTGGGTATCGGGATCGCGGCGGGTCCGCAGGCAGTCCGGCCGCGGCGACTGCTCAATAGCTGAAGCCGGGACTTCAGGGGCTCAGTGCTTGGAGATCGCCGGGTCGAGCATCGGCAGCGCGTCGCCGAGATTGGCCTGCCCGGTACGTTCGATGTCCTGCTTCGTGTAGGTATTGCCGGGGCCGGCGCACGCGGTGTCCTTCACCTGGATACGGGTCGCCGTCTGGGCGACGCAGCCGGCGGGAGGCGTGTTCACGGCGGTGGGCTTGTCGGCGCTCGGGGGAGTGAGGGTGCAGGCGGTGAGGATGAGCGCGAACGCTGTGCTCAGGGCGCTTAACTTCAGCATGGCAATCACCTCGACTCAGGAGCCTATGCCCGCAGGATGTGCGCTGCAAGGGAGGTAAACGCGCGAGGCGCTGTTGCGGTTGACGCAGGACCGGAGGCAGGCGCGCACCCACGCTTGTCGCTCGGGCGCCTGGGCGGGTACAATGCGCGGCTTACCAAAAGGGCTCTTAGGACAAGTAGTTAGGACTCGAGCGCAATGGCTTTAACCAGCGAGAAAAAGGGCGGAATCCTCGCGCAGTTCCGCCGCGGGCCGGCCGACACCGGCTCACC
The DNA here is from genome assembly GCA_035631515.1 of Steroidobacteraceae bacterium. Lineage (GTDB taxonomy): Bacteria > Pseudomonadota > Gammaproteobacteria > Steroidobacterales > Steroidobacteraceae > 13-2-20CM-66-19. The sequence goes on along the minus strand of DASQIP010000034.1, from coordinate 24,204 downwards.
CGAGGTGCAGGTGGCGCTGCTCTCCGAGCGGATCAACGATCTCGGCGAGCATTTCACCGCGCACAAGCGCGACCACGCCTCGAGGCGCGGACTGGTGAAGCTGGTCAACCAGCGCCGCAAGCTTCTCGATTACCTCAGAGCCACCCAACCGCAGAAGTACCAGGAGCTGGTCGAGCGCCTGGGACTGCGCCGCTGAGAACCGGCCGGGGCCGCCGTCATGGACGCGCGGCCCTCGTCGTTTTCGGCCGAACCTCCAACTTTCGAGGAATGAAGCTTTGAGCGTCGTCAGCAAGTCGTTTCCTTACGGCCCGCACACGGTCACCATCGAGACGGGCGAGTGCGCCCGCCAGGCCGAGGGTGCGGTTCGGGTGTCCATGGGCGACACCGTGGTTCTGGTCACTGCCTGCGCCCAGCAGACCCCGGCGCCCGGGCGGGATTTCCTCCCGCTCACCGTCAACTACGTCGAGAAGACCTACGCCGCGGGACGCATCCCGGGCGGCTTCTTCAAGCGCGAAGGCCGGCCGACCGAGAAGGAGACGCTCACGTCGCGCCTGATCGATCGCCCGATCCGGCCGCTGTTCCCGGACGGCTTCTACAACGACATACAGGTCGTCGCGACCGTGCTGTCGATGGACCCGGAGATCGACGCGGACATCCCCGCGCTTCTCGGCGCCTCGGCTGCGCTCGCGCTGTCGGGCATTCCTTTTAATGGTCCGATCGGGGCCGCGCGCGTCGGCTACCGCGACGGGCAGTACCTGCTGAACCCGACCGCCAAGGACCTCACGCAGTCGCAGCTGCACCTGGTGGTTGCGGGCACGGAGCACGCGGTGCTGATGGTCGAGTCGGAGGCCAAGGGGCTGTCCGAGGAGGTCATGCTGGGCTCGGTCGTCTACGGCCACGAGCAGATGCAGCTGGCCATCCGCGCCATCAAGGCGCTCGCGAGCGAGGCAGGCAAGGAGCGCTGGAAATGGGAGCCGGCGGCCGAGAATGCCGAGCTCACCCAGGCGGTCACGCTGCAGGCGCAGGCCGCGCTCGGCCAGGCCTACAGCATCACCGAGAAGCAGCAGCGTCACGCGCGCCTCTCCGAGATCAAGACGCAGACCCTGGCGGCGCTCGCCGGCGGCGAGCAGCCCAAATGGACCAAGGATGCGGTCGAGAGCGTGCTCTTCAGGCTCGAGAGCAACATCGTGCGTCAGCGTATCCTCAACGGTGAGCCGCGCATCGACGGACGCGACACGCGCACCGTGCGCCCGATAAATGTCAGGGTCGGCGTACTGCCGCGCACGCACGGCTCGGCGCTCTTCACCCGCGGGGAGACCCAGGCGCTGGTCGTCACGACGCTCGGCACCACCCGCGACGCGCAGATCATCGACGGCCTCGAGGGCGAGCGGCGCGAGCCCTTCATGCTGCATTACAATTTCCCGCCGTTCTCGGTGGGCGAGACCGGCATGATGGGATCGCCGAAGCGGCGCGAGATCGGTCACGGGAACCTCGCGCGGCGCGGCGTACATGCCGTGATGCCCGACATGACCACCTTCCCGTACGTGATCCGCGTGGTGTCGGAAATCCTCGAGTCGAACGGCTCGAGCTCCATGGCGAGCGTCTGCGGTACTTCGCTGTCGCTCATGGACGCCGGCGTGCCCATCAAGGCGCCGGTAGCCGGGGTGGCGATGGGACTGGTGCTCGAGGGCGCGCGCTACAAGGTCCTCACCGATATCCTCGGCGACGAGGACCATCTCGGTGACATGGACTTCAAGGTCGCCGGCACCCGGGACGGCATCACCGCGCTGCAGATGGACATCAAGGTCGAGGGCGTCACGCCCGAGATCATGAAGGTCGCGCTCGAGCAGGCGCGCGAAGGACGCCTGCACATCCTCGCGGAGATGAATCGCGTCATCCACCAGCCGCGCGAGAAGATGTCCGAGTGGGCGCCGTCGATCATCACGCTCAAGATCGATCCGGAGAAGATCCGCGACGTCATCGGCAAGGGCGGCGCGGTCATCCGCCAGATCACCGAGGAGACCGGCACCACCATCGACATCGAGAGCGACGGCACGGTGAAGATCGCCTCCGTCCTGGGCACGGCGGGGCGCGAGGCGCAGCGGCGCATCGAGCTGATCACCGCCGACGTCGAGGTGGGGCGCATCTACGAGGGCAAGGTGGCGCGCCTGATGGACTTCGGTGCGTTCGTCACCATCCTTCCGGGTCGTGACGGCCTGGTGCACATCTCGCAGATCTCCAACGAGCGCGTCGAGCGCGTCAGCGACAAGCTGCGCGAAGGCGACGTCATCCGCGTCAAGGTGCTCGAGGTCGACCGGCAGGGGCGCATCCGCCTCTCCATGCGCGACGTCGAGGCTCATTGAACCGGCGGGAAACGCCTGCGGCGTTTCCCGCAGGCCAGCCCATCGACTGATTCGTTTCGTGCGAAGCCTGCGCCCGCGGCGCTGCGGGTGCGTTCAGCCCTGCGGCGGGCGGCCGGCGGTCTGGCTGGAGAACTGGCGCAGGCTCTGCTCGAGGTAGCTGCCGACCATCCCGCGCGCCGCCACTCCGTAGGAGCGGATCACCTGCGAGAGGAAGTCGCGGCTCATCAACGGCTCGCTGCCGTGCTCCTGCTCGGCAATTACCTGCAGCAGGATCGAGCGCGTGATGTCCTCCTGGGACTTCTTGTCGATGACCACGAAGTCGACGCGCTCGATCACCAGCCGGCGGATGTCGGCGAGGGTGATGTAACGGCTCTCGACCGTGTCGTACAACCGCCTGTTCGGATACTTTTTTATGGTGCGCGGTTCGCTCATCGCACGTCCCTCACTATGGGTGGTGCACCTTCCTTAGTGCAGGGCGTCTGACCACTACCTTAGTACAACGGCCGTACGAACCCAACTCCCAACACCGCTTGTCGCTCCCCTTCTACCCCCCGGGCAGCACTTCCCTGATGCCCCGAAAGCGCTCGACGCTCCAGTGGGCGGTGGCCCAGGCGAGGATCGTGGATGGGGATTCGAGCTGGAGCGCAGCGGGCGGAGTCTGTTGAAGTAGCGTAAGTGCCTGATATATCTGAGCTCCGGCATCCCGGGGGTCGAGAGCCAGCGATCGGCGGGACTTGCTGAGCTTGCCGTTGTCCCGCTCCACGACGACCGGAAGGTGGGTGTAACGGGGGGTCGGCAGGCCAAGCGCCCGCTGAAGCGCGATCTGCCAGGGCGTGTTATCGAGGAGGTCCGCCCCGCGCACGACGTCGGTAATGCCCTGCCGCGCGTCATCGACCACGACCGCGAGCTGATAGGCGAAGGTCCCGTCGCGGCGCCTCACCACGACGTCGCCGCGCTCGCGCAGGCTGAACGAGCACAGACCCTGCGCGCGGTCGTGGAACTCGAGCGGCCCGTCGTCGACGCGAAAGCGCGTCGCGGCAGGCCCGGCGTGCCGCGGACCGTCGCGGCAGGTACCCGGGTAGCCGCCTTCGCCGCTCAACTCGCGGCGGCTGCAGCTGCACTCGAACGTGAGGCCGCGCCGGGCGAGCTCGCCGAGCGCCTCGGCGTAGCGGGAGCGGCACCGGCTCTGATACTCGACTTCGCCGTCCCAGGCGAGGCCGTGCGCCTCGAGCGTGCGCAGCATCCGATCCGCGCAGCCGGGGATCTCGCGCTCGCGATCGAGGTCCTCGATGCGCACGAGCCAGCGGCCGCCCTGGTGGCGGGCGTCGAGGTAGCTTCCGAGAGCTGCGACCAGCGAGCCCAGGTGCAGCGGCCCGGTGGGCGAGGGCGCGAAGCGCCCGAGGCAGGGGGGCTCAGCGATAGCGGTCGTCGCGGTCGCCGTATTGCCGCTCGCGCCGTTCGCGCCGTTCCTGTGCCTCGATGCTGAGGGTCGCGACCGGGCGTGCCTCGAGGCGCTTGATGCCGATCTCCTCCCCGGTCTCGAGGCAATAGCCGTAGGAGCCGTCGTCGATGCGCTTCAGCGCATCATCGATCTTGCGGATCAACTTGCGCTCGCGGTCGCGCGTGCGCAGCTCGAGGCTGAACTCCTCTTCCTGGGTGGCGCGGTCGTTCGGATCCGGGAAGTTCGCCGCCTCGTCCTTCATGTGTGAAACGGTGCGGTCCACCTCGACCATCAGGTCGCGCTTCCAGCTGTGGAGGATGCTCCTGAAGTGCTCGAGCTGCTCCTTGCTCATGTACTGCTCGCCGCGCTTGACGATGTACGGCTGTACATTGCGCGGCCCCGCCAGCAGGCTCCCCGGCTCGGCTCCCTCGACGTCGTCGCCGTCGGCCGTTCGGGGTGCCGGCGGCAACGGGCTCACCGGGCGCGCGGGCTCGCGCGGCGCAGGCGGTGCGCCCGCCGGGCGCGCGACCTTGCGCGCCTCGATCGGCTGAGCGGGCGCCGCCGGGGCATGGGCGGCCGGCTTCTTCGGCGGGATGGGGGTCGTCTTGCGGGCGTGGGCGGTGGCGCGCCCGCGCACAGCCTCGGTCTTGCGTGCGGCGGCGATCTTGCGCACCGCAGGCCGGCCGGTCGCCTTCCTGCCCTTGGCGGACTTAGGCGCAGTCTTCTTGGCCGGCATCAAGCGCTCCTCGGCGGGTCAGGGGTCTTTCAAGAACGCGCGATTATACCGGCCGACTTTGGCCTGTACAGACGGGCCTTGCCGGCAGGGGCCTGGCGCGGTGCGGCACGATTCAGGGCAGAGCGACCGGGGGTGCGGGCTGCCAGCCCGGCTGTCTGCGCTCCGCGACAACGGTGGTGAAGATCCCGCCGCGCACGTTGAAGCGCGCCGTGAGGCGCAGGTAACGCGCCTCGACCGCGGCGTGGACGTGATCGGCGATCTCGTTGGTCACGGCCTCGTGGAACGCACCCCGGTCACGGAACGACCAGATGTAGAGCTTCAGGGATTTGAGCTCGACGCAGCGCCGATCCGGAACGTACTCGAGATCGAGCGTGGCAAAATCCGGCTGGCCGGTGCGCGGGCACAGGCAGGTGAATTCCGGAATGTGCATGCGGATCGTGTAGTCGCGCCCGGTCTCGGGATTGTCGAACGTCTCGAGCTGCTTGGTGGGCGTCCCGGGCATATTCCACTACAATATCTCATGGGCGGGAATTGCCTGCGGCAATTCCCGCGGACATCGGCTTCGTTGCCGCCGGCGAGGGGCGTGACCTTCGCCGGCTGCGTCGTGGGGGTTGAAGGCACAGATGCGGCTGACCAAGATCAAGCTCGCCGGCTTCAAATCCTTCGTCGATCCCACCACCATCAGCTTCCCCAGCAATCTCACCGGTGTCGTTGGCCCCAACGGCTGCGGCAAGTCGAATGTCATCGACGCCGTGCGCTGGGTCATGGGCGAGCTGTCGGCCAAGACGCTGCGCGGCGACAACATGGCCGACGTGGTGTTCAACGGCTCGAGCGCGCGCAAGCCCGTGGGCACCGCCGGCGTCGAGCTGGTATTCGACAACTCCGACGGCAAGATCGGCGGCCCGTACGCAGGCTACGGCGAGATTTCCTGCAAGCGCCAGGTGTCGCGCGACGGCCAGTCCGCCTATTTCATCAACGGCGTGCGCTGCCGGCGCAAGGACATCACCAACCTGTTTCTCGGCACCGGGCTCGGCTCGCGCAGCTACGCCATCATCGAGCAGGGAATGATCACGCGCGTCATCGACGCCCGCAGCGAGGACATGCGCGCGTTCGTCGAGGAGGCGGCCGGGATCTCCCGCTACAAGGAGCGGCGCAAGGAGACCGAGGCACGCATCGCCGAGACGCGCGAGAACCTCGAGCGGCTGCAGGACGTGCGCGATGAAGTCGAGAAGCAGATCCGCCACCTGCAGCGCCAGGCGGCCACCGCGCGCCGCTATCAGGCGCTGAAGGACACGGAGCGGCGCCTGGTCGCCGAGCTCATCGCGCTCAAATTGCGCGACCTCGATAGCGGCGCCGAGGTGCACGACGCCGAGCTGCGCGGCCGCGAGCTCGCCATGCAGGCCGAGCTCGCCGGACAGCGGGCCGCCGAGGCGGCGCTCGAGAAGCAGCGCGCCGCGCAGCTGCAGCACAGCGAGCGCATGAGCGCCGTGCAGGCGCGCTACTACGAGGCCGGGGCCGACATCTCGCGCCTCGAGCAGACGATCGAGCACACCCGCGAGCTGCGCGAGCGGCAGCGCGACGATCTCACCCAGGCGAGCGCCACGCTCGCCGAGCTCGCCACTCACATCACCCGCGACGAGCAGCAGCTCGCGGCGCTACGCGCCGAGCTCGCGCAGCTCGCGCCGGCGCTGACGGCGGCGCAGGCGGCCGAGCAGCGCGCCAGCGCGGCGCTCGCGGCGCTCGAACAGGCGCTGCATGATGCCCAGCAGCACTGGGAGCAGCACACGCTCGCGGCAGCCGCCGCGGAGCGGACCGCGCAGGTCGAGCGCACCCGCATCGGCGAGCTCGAAAATCAGCTGCGCCGGCTCGACGCTCGGCTGGCACGCCTCGCCGAGGAGCGCGCCGCGCTCGCCACGCCGGGCGCGGGCGGGCAGCTCTCGCTCCTCGAGCGCGAGGAAGCCGAGGCGCGCGCGGCCGCCGAGGCGCGCAGCCTCGGGCTCACGCGCGCGGCTGAGCGCGTGCTGCACGCGCGCAGCGCGCAGCTCGCCGCCGAGGCCGGGCTCGAGGAGGCGCGCACGGCGCGCGAGGGCGCGCGCGCCGAGCTCACTTCACTCGAGGCACTGCAGAGTGCGGCGCTCTCGGAGCGCAGCGGCGAGCCGGTGTGGCGCTCGGGCCGGGGTCTTGCCGGCCGGCCGCGTCTCGCGGCGGGCCTCGAGGTCGAGTCCGGATGGGAGCGCGCCATCGAGACCGCGCTCGGCGACTATCTCGAGGCCGTGTGCGTGCCGCGGCTCGAGGAGATCGAGGCGGTGGTGGGGGACCTCACCGCCGGACGCATCACCGTGGTGGAGAGCGGCGCGCCGGCGCGCGGGGCGGCGGCTACGCTCGCCGCTCACGTGCAGGGGCCGCCGGCGGTGCTCGCCCGGCTCGCGGGCGTGCGCACCGCCGAGTCGCTCGGCGCGGCGCTGCGCCAGCGCGCTGCGCTCGGCCCCGGCGAGTCCTTCATGACGCGCGAGGGCGAGTGGGTCGGGCGCGAGTGGCTGCGGGTCGGCCGCGGTCCCGAGCCGCGCGCCGGCGTGATCGCGCGCGAGCGCCGGCTCGCGCAACTGGCGGCGGCGGCGGCGGCGGCGGAGCAGCGCGCCGCGGCGGCCGAAGCGGCGCTCGGCGAGGCGCGCGCGGCACTGACCGCGGCCGAGGCCGAGCGCGACCGCGCGCAGGGCGAGATCCAGCAGGGTCAGGAGCAGTACGCCGAGCTCAAGGCGGCCCTCGAGGCCGGCCGCGCGCGCGCCGAGGAAACGAGCCTCAGGGCCGGGCGGCTCGAGCGCGAGACGGTGGAGCTCGGGCGCGAGCGCTCGGTGGCCGCGGCCGCCCTGGCGCGCGCCCAGCACGAGCTCGCGCAGGCCACGGCCGCGGCCGGTTCGCTGGCCGGCGAGCGGGCGGCGATCGATGCGGCGCGCGAGACACAGCGCACCGCGCTCGGCGCAGCCCGCGCGGCAGCGCAGGCCGCGCAGCTCGCCTGCCGCGACCTGCACGTGCAGGTCGAGGCCCGCCGCTCCACCGAGAGCTCGGTCGGCGTCGGCCTCGGGCGCATGCTCGAGCAGCGCGAGCAGCTCACCCGGCGCCGCGCGGCCCTCGAGCAGGAGCTGGCCTCGGGAGATGAGCCGATCATCGAGGCGCAGGCGCGGCTCGGCCAGGCGCTCGAGCTGCGCCTCAAGGTGGAGGCGGAGCTCGCAGTCGCGCGCACGGCGCTCGAGGAGGCCGATGCGGCGCTGCATACTCTCGATGAGCAGCGCGCCGCGGCCGAGCTGCGCGTGAGCGCGGCACGCGCCGGCGTGGAGGCCGCGCGCCTCGCGGCCCAGGAAACCCACGTGCGCCGCGCGGCGTTCGCCGAGCAGTTTGCCGAGACCCGCTGCGACCTCGCGGAGATCCTGGCGGGGCTCGCCGCCGAGGCGAGCGCCGCCGTCTGGGAACAGACTCTCGCCGAGACGCGTGCCGAGGTCGAGAAGCTCGGCCAGGTGAATCTGGCCGCGCTCGAGGAGCTGAAGGATCAGACGCAGCGCAAGGAGTACCTGGACCGCCAGTTTGCCGACCTCACCGCCGCGCTCGAGACGCTCGCGGAGGCCATGCGGCGCATCGATCGCGAGACGCGCACCCGCTTCGAGGATACCTTCGAGCGCATCAATGCCGGGCTGCGCGACAAGTTTCCGCGCCTGTTCGGCGGCGGGCACGCCTATCTCGAGCTGGTGGGAGAGGACAAGCTGACCGCCGGAGTGGCGGTCATGGCGCGGCCGCCGGGCAAGAAGAACAGCACCATTCACGTGCTGTCGGGCGGCGAGAAGGCGCTCACCGCGGTGGCCCTGGTGTTCGCCATCTTCGACCTGAACCCGGCGCCGTTCTGTCTGCTCGACGAGGTCGACGCGCCGCTCGATGAGCACAACGTCGGGCGCTTCTGCGACATCGTGCGCGACATGTCGGCGCGTGTGCAGTTCGTATTCATCACCCACAACAAGACCACCATGGAGCTCGCCTCGCAGCTGATCGGCGTGACCATGCTCGAACCGGGCGTGTCGCGCCTGGTGACGGTCGACGTCGACGAGGCGGTGCGGCTGGCGGCGGTTTGAACCGATGTCTGAGCTGCGCTGGTCATTGCTGATTCTCGGGGTCGCGTTCTTCGCGGCGCTCACGCTGTGGGAGCTGCGCCGCCCGCGCCAGGCGCGCGCCGACCCGCCGCCCCCCGAGCCGACCCGCCCGCACGAGCCGGCGCTGCAGCTCCCCGAGATCCATGCGCTCGAGCCGCTCCCCGGCGGCAGCCTGCCGGTGGTAGAGCTGCTCGAGGAGATAGACTCGTTCCCGGTGCTGGAGCCGGCGCCGCCGGTGGCCGGCACGGCGTCCGCGGCCGTGCCGCAGGAGCCCGGCGCGGCGTACCAGACGGGCGCGGAGGCTGCGGTGGCGCCGGACGCCGGGGTGCCCGAGGCGGCCGCGGCGTCGGGCGCGGCGGATGCGGGCGAGGTGCCGCCCGAGCTGCCGGCGGCACCCGCGCCGCGCGTCGAGTGGCCCCCGGATCCCGAGCGGCGCATCGTGGCGCTGCGCCTCGTGGCGCCGCCGCCGGAGCAGCGCTTCGCCGGACGCTCGCTGCGCCAGGCGCTCGCGGCCGAGGGCTTCGTGCTCGGCCGCTTCGCCATCTTCCACAAGGGCGACGAGACGCAGCGCGCGATTCTCTCCGCCGCGAGCCTCACGCGCCCCGGGACCTTCGATGCGCAGACCATGGACTCGCAGCGCTTTGGTGGTCTGTCGCTGTTCGCCGTGCTGCCCGGCCCGCTGTCGCCGCCGCAGGTGTTCGAGGAGCTGGTGACGACCGCGCGCAACCTCAACGACCGGCTGTGCGGCGTGCTGCAGGACGAGGGCGGCACGCCGCTCACCCCGGCGCGGATCGCGAGCCTGCGCGAGCACTTCGCGGGCGAGGCACTCTCGTGACAGCCGGCGCGGCGGCACGCGCCGCCGAGTTGCGCGAGCAGCTCAAGCAGCACGACTATCGCTACTACGTACTCGACGACCCGCAGATTCCCGACGCCGAGTACGACCGGCTGCTCGGCGAGCTGCGCGCGCTCGAGGCCGCGCACCCCGAGCTCGTCACCGCCGATTCGCCGACCCAGCGCGTGTCCGGGACCCCGAGCGCCGCCTTCGGCGAGATCGTGCACCGCGTGCCGATGCTCTCGCTCGACAATGCCTTCGAGGACGAAGACGTCGTGGCCTTCGACCGCCGCCTGCACGAGCGCCTCGGGGTGGAGGGCGATCTCGATTACGTCGCCGAGCCGAAGCTCGACGGGCTCGCGATCACGGTGATCTATCGCGACGGCCGGCTCGAGCAGGCCGCGACCCGTGGCGACGGCGTCAGCGGCGAGGACGTGACCGCCAACGTGCGCACCATCCGCACCGTGCCGCCGCGGCTGCGGGGAGCAGCGCCGCCGCTCATCGAAGTGCGCGGCGAAGTGTTCATGCCGCTGAAGGGCTTCGAGCGCATGAATTCCCTGGCGCGCGAGCGCGGCGAGAAGGTATTCGTCAACCCGCGCAACGCCGCGGCCGGGAGCCTGCGCCAGCTCGATCCGCGGATCAGCGCGGCGCGCCCGCTCGACGCCTTCTTCTATGGGCTCGGGGCGCTCGAGGGCGCGCCCCTTCCCAAGGGCCAGAAGCAGCTGCTCGCCTGGTTGCGCGCCCTCGGGCTGCCCGTCTCGCCGGAGGCGCGCGTGGTGAGCGGCGTCGCCGGCTGTCTTGCCTATTACCGTCAGCTCGGCGCGCGGCGCAAGGCACTGCCGTACCAGATCGACGGCGTCGTCTACAAGCTGGCCGCGCGCGCCGACCAGGAGCGCGTCGGCTTCGTGTCGCGCGCGCCGCGCTGGGCGATCGCCCACAAGTTCCCGGCCGAGGAGGCGGTGACGGTGGTGCGCAGCGTCGAGTTCAACGTCGGCCGCACCGGCGCGCTCACCCCGATCGCGCGGCTCGATCCGGTGTTCGTCGGCGGCGTGACGGTGAGCAACGCGACGCTGCACAACATCGACGAGGTGCATCGCAAGGACGTGCGCGTGGGCGATACGGTCGTCGTGCGGCGCGCCGGCGACGTGATCCCCGAGCTGGTGAGCGTGATGCCCGGAAGGCGGCGCGAGCCGCTGGCCCCGCCGATCGAGCTGCCCGAGCGCTGCCCGGTATGCAACTCGCGCGTACTGCGCGTCGAGGGCGAAGCGGTGGCGCGCTGCACCGGGGGCTTCACCTGCCGCGCGCAGCGCCAGGAGGCGCTCAAGCACTTCGCCAGCCGGCGGGCACTCGACATCGAGGGGCTCGGCGACAAGCTGATAGAGCAGCTGGTCGAGCGCGAGCTGGTGCGCTCACCGGCCGACCTCTACGGGCTCACGATGGCGGAGCTCGCCGGGCTCGACCGCATGGGCGGGAAATCCGCCGCCAATCTGGTCGCCTCGATCGGCAGGCGTAAGGAGACGACGCTGCCGCGGCTGCTGTATGCGCTCGGCATCCGCGAGGTGGGCGAGGCCACCGCGCTCGCGCTCGCGCGCCACTTCGGCACGCTGGAGGCGCTCATGGCCGCGAGCGTGGAGGAGATCCAGCAGGTCGAGGACGTGGGTCCGATCGTGGCTGCGCACGTCGCAGCCTTCTTTGCGTCCGAAGATCACGTCAATGTTATCAAGGCGTTGCGAGAGAAAGGTGTGAAGTGGCCTGAAGTCGCGCGCGCGCCCGCTGGCCCGGGCGCGCCGCTCGCGGGCCGCACGTTCGTCCTCACCGGAACGCTGCGGTCGATGACGCGCGAGGAAGCCGAGGAGGCGCTCACGGCGCGCGGCGCGAAGGTCTCGGGCAGCGTCTCGAAGAAGACCAGCTTCGTCGTCGCGGGGGCGGAGGCGGGCTCGAAGCTCGCGCGGGCACGCGAGCTCGGAGTGAAGGTGCTCGACGAGGAGGAGCTGCGCGCCCTGCTAGACTCATGAGCCCCCGCGCGCAGGAAGGTTGCCGATGTCCCGCCCCGTCACGCTGAGTTGGATTGCGGTGCTGCTCGCGGCGGCCCTGGTCGGCGCAGCGGCGCGCGCCGCCACGAGCTGGGCCGGCACGCTCGCGACGCGGGCCCTCAACGAGGGACCGGCCTCGCAGCTGCCGCCGCATCTCACCGCGGTGCTCAGGCTGTCACGCGACGGCCAGGGGCTCGCGGTGCATCAGCTCGTCGTTCGGGACGGCTTTACCGTGCGCACGTTCAACGTGGGCGCGCAGGCTCCCCACCCCGTCGTCATGATGGTGGCGGACGAGGCGGCGAAGCTGACCGTGGCGTACCTGCTGACGCCGCACGGCCACCTGGGCCGGGCGCTGCGGTATCACGCCGGCGAGGCGCCGCAGGAGCTGCCGGCCGCGGCGGCTAAGTCGGGCTTCGCGGCCGAAGTGCGCTTCTGGTCCGGCGTGGCCGGGGCGGGCGCGGGAGCGGCGGCGCACTGAGCGGCGCGCTGAGCCGCGCGCCTGAAGCCCACTCAGTTCTTCGGCGCAGCAGCGGGTGCGGCTGCGGGCGCCGGTGCTGCGGCGGGTGCGGGTGCTGCGGCGGGTGCGGGTGTCAGTGCCGGCGTGGCCGGCGCGCGCGTCGCGCTCCCCGAGGTCTTATCGAGAGTCTTGTTGACCTGCGCGGTGCGCATCAGCTCATCGACGTAGTCCTTGAACTTCTTTCTCTCGAGCTCCTGCTCGATGCGCGGCTTGCGCTGGTCGAATGACTGCGGGGTGAGTGCGCGCGTCTCGACCAGCTGCACGATGTGCCAGCCGAAGGAAGTCTGGACCGGCGTCCTGGTGTACTCGCCGGGTTTCAGCGTCTCGAGTGCCTTCATGAACTCCGGCGGCACCGACTCGGGCCGGATCCAGCTGAGATCACCGCCGTTGCTCTTGGACGGATCCATGGACTCCACCCGGGCGAGATCCTCGAACTTCTCGCCGCGCCCGAGGCGCTGGACGATCTTCTCCGCAAACGGCTCGGTCGCAACCAGGATATGGCGGGCGTGGTACTCGCTCTTGGGCGCCGCGGCCACGTAGGCGTCGTACTCGGCGCGCAGCTCCGCATCGGTCGGCTTCTTGTCCTTGATGTAGTTCTCGCCCACCGCCTGCCCGAGCACGTTGAGGCGCGAGAGCTCGAGGATGTAAGCGGTGTCGCCGTTCTTGTCGAGGCCCTGTTTGATCGCCTCCTGTGCCATCACCTCGCCGCGCACCATGTTCTCGAGCAGCTTGTCGCGGATGTCGGCGGAGAGCTCCGCGGAAGGCTTGCCGGTGACGTTCTTGACGTAGAACTCATAGAGATCGCGCGTGATGGGTTTACCGTTCACGGTTGCCACCGGCGGGGAGGTGTCGGCCGGGGCGCTCGACTTAGGTGTGCACGCGCTGAGCCCGAGCCCGAGAGCGGTGGCGAGGAGTAGCAGGCGCGAGAGTTTCATGGTCATGGAGAGTTGTCCCGGTTGTTGCACAAGTCAGCCATTCTCGTCGGCGGTGCGGGCCGTGATGTTGAGCGCGTGCACTGAAGTTCCGAGCAGGGGGCTGAGCGCAGCGTACACCATGCGGTGACGCTCGAGGCGCGAGCGCCCGCGGAACGCCTCCGATACCAGCAGCACGCGGAAGTGGCCGCGGCCGGCGGCGGCGTGGCCGGCGTGCCGCGCGCCGTCGTCGACGATCTCGAGAGTGCTCGGCGCGAAGGCGCGCTCGAGCGCGGCGCGCATCGTGGCCGACACCGGCTCACTCGCCGTGCCCATCGCCGCTCCCGACGGCCGTCGTCCCGGCGGGCGCGGCGCGCGCGGCCAGCCACGCGACCTGGGCGCCGACGAAGATCAGCATCAGCACGACGTCGACCAGCTTCAGCGCCGCCCAGGCACGCTCGCTTAAGCGCTCGAGTACCACGACGTTGAGCGCGCCGAGCAGCGCGTAGAACACTACCCACAGCAGATTCACCCGCCGCCACAGCGCCGCCGAGAGGCGCAGCCGCTCGCCGAAGGCTTCGGCGAGCGTGGCGCCGAGCAGCCGCTCGGCAAGCGTGCGCTCGCCGATCCAGGCGCTGCCGAGGAAGGCGGCACTCACCAGCCAGAAGAACACCGTCGGCTTCCACTGGATGAACAGCGGGTTATGCAGCGCGAGCGTCGCGCCGCCGAAGATCAGCACCAGCACCGCGGACAGCGAGTGCATCGGCGGGATGCGCTGCAGGCGCAGCCAGTCGACGCCCAACAGCGCCAGCATGGCGGCCATGAGCACCGCGGTGGCGACGTACAGCCCGCCCAGCAGGTAGGCCGCGAAAAACGCCACCAGCGGCGCGAACTCGGTGAGAGCCTGCATGGAGGAGGTCTGGCGTGCGGCGCAGCTTGAGTGTACGGGGCAAAGGGCCGCGTATATTGTCACGGGCGACCCCCCATCGAACAGCCCTGCGACACGAGCCGCGATGGCCGAGTTCTTCGAACTGCACCCCCTGACTCCGCAGCTGCGTCTCATCCGCCGTGCGGCCGAGATCGTGCGCGCCGGCGGTCTCATCGCCTACCCGACCGACTCCTGCTACGCGTTCGGCTGGCACCTCGGCGACAAGGCGCCGCTCGAGCGCGTGCGCCGTATCCGCCGGGCCGACCGCCATCATCATTTCACGTTCGTCTGCGCGAGCCTCGCCGAGATCGGGCGCTTTGCGCTCATCGAGACCTGGCAGTTCCGCATCCTCAAGGCGTGCCTGCCCGGTCCCTATACGTTCCTGCTGCGCGCCACGCGCGCAGCGCCGCGGCGCCTGCAGCACGAGCGGCGGCGCACCATCGGCGTGCGCATCCCCGATCATCCGGTGCCGCAGCTGCTGCTGCGGGAGCTCGGCGAGCCGCTCATGAGCTCGACGCTCATCGTCGCCCCGGACGGGCAGCCGCTCACCGGGGCGCGCGAGATCGAGCGGCGTCTGGCGCACGACGTCGACGCCATCCTCGACGGGGGGGACTGCGGCGTGCAGCCGACCACGGTGGTCGATCTGTCGGTCTCGCCGCCCGCGATCGTGCGCGAAGGCAAGGGCGCGCTCGGCCCGATTACCGGCCGTGCGCTATAATTCCTGACCGTGAGCCGCGGCCCTATCGACAGTATGCCCGCAGTCCCGCTGCGGGGAGGCACGTGAGCTCGCCCGCGCCCACACGGCGCGTCCTGTCCGGCATGCGGCCCACGGGCCGGCTGCACCTCGGCAACTACCACGGCGCGCTGCGCAACTGGGTCGAGCTCCAGTATCAGTACGAGTGTCTTTTCATGGTGGCCGACTGGCACATGCTCACGACCGGCTACGACGACACCGCGCAGCTGCAGGAGCACGTGCGCGAAGTGCTGATCGACTGGCTGGCGGCCGGCCTCAATCCCGGGGTCGCGACGCTCTTCGTCCAGTCGCACGTGGCCGAGCACGCGGAGCTCCACCTGCTGCTGTCGATGATCATGCCGCTCGGCTGGCTCGAGCGCGTACCGAGCTACAAGGATCAGCAGGAGCAGCTGAAGGAGAAGGACCTCGCCACCTACGGCTTCCTCGGCTACCCGCTGCTGCAGAGCGCCGACATCCTGGTGTACCGCGCGGCCTATGTGCCGGTGGGCGAGGATCAGGTGGCGCACGTCGAGCTCACGCGCGAGACCGCGCGCCGCTTCAACCACCTCTACGGGCGCGAGCCCGACTTCGAAGCCAGGGCCGAGAAGGCCGTGAAGAGTCTCGGCTCGCGCAACGCCACCAACTACCGCGCGCTGCGCCGCAAGTACCAGGAGGGCGGCGACGCCGAGGCGCTCGAGCGCGCCCGCGCCCTGGTCCACAGCAACAACCGGATCACGGTTGCCGACCGCGAGCGGCTGCTCGGATTCCTCGAAGGCACCGGCGTCTCGATCCTGCCCGAGCCGCAGGTGCTCCTCACCGCCACGCCCAAAGTCCCGGGGCTCGACGGCCGCAAGATGTCGAAGTCCTACGGCAACACCATCGGGCTGCGGGAGGATCCGGACACGGTGGTGCAGAAGCTCAGGGCCATGAAGACCGACCCGGCGCGGGTACGGCGCACCGACCCGGGCGACCCCGACAAATGCCCGGTATGGGACCTGCACCAGATCTATTCCGACGAGGCCACGCGCAAATGGGCCGGCGAGGGTTGCCGCAGCGCCGGCATCGGCTGCCTCGAATGCAAGCAGCCGGTGATCGACAGGATCGTCGAGGAGATCTCCGGCATGCGCCGCCGCGCGCAGGAGTTCGAGGACAACCCGGAGCTGCTGCGCACTATCGTCGCCGAGGGTGCCGACAAGGCGCGCGCCGCCGCGCGCGAGACGCTCGACGAAGTACGCCGCGCCATGCACCTGAGGGATTCGTGAAACCCAATCTCACCATCGTGGTCTCCAATACCCCCGCGGCGCCCGCGGCGCCGGCGGGCACCCCGGAGCAGGTCGAGATGCCGTTCGCGGTGGTGAACGGCGAGCCGTTCTCGCAGCTGCCACGCGACCTGTACATCCCGCCCCAGGCGCTCGAGGTGTTCCTCGAGGCCTTCGAGGGGCCGCTCGACCTGCTGCTCTACCTGATCCGCCGCCAGAACCTCGACATCCTCGATATTCCGCTCGCCGAGATCACCCGCCAGTACATGCAGTACATCGAGCTGATGCAGGAGCTGCAGCTCGAGCTCGCCGGCGAGTACCTGGTGATGGCCGCGACGCTCGCCGAGATCAAGTCGCGCATGCTGCTGCCGCGGCCGCCGGGCGGGCCCGAGGAGGGCGACGATCCGCGCGCCGAGCTGGTGCGGCGCCTGCAGGAGTACGAGCGCTTCAAGCGCGCCGCGCACGACCTCGACGGGCTCACGCGGCTCGAGCGCGACGTGTGGCCGACCGTGGTGGAGCTCAAGGAACGGCACGTGGTGCGCGCGCTCCCGCAGATCACGCTGCAGGAGATGCTGGTGGCTTTCAAGGAGGTGGTGGCGCGCGCCGAGATGTTCGCGCACCATCACATCGAGCGCGAGCGGCTGTCGGTGGGCGAGCGCATGAGCGACATACTCGCCATGCTGGGGACGGCCGGCTTCGTCGAGTTCACGCGGCTGTTCCGGCCCGAGGAGGGCCGGATGGGCGTGACGGTCACGTTCGTGGCGATTCTCGAGCTGATGCGCGAGGGTCTCATCGACATCGTGCAGGCCGAGGCCTATGCACCGCTGCACGTGCGTGCCGCGCCCGCGGGACGCACGCTGCACCTGGTTGCCGACAACACCGACGGGGATGCGACCCCCGGGGATCCCTCATGAGCGACTCCCACATCCGCAACGTGGTCGAAGCGGCGCTGCTGGCCGCCGGCCAGCCGCTGCCCGTGGCCGAGCTCGCGCGCCTCTTCGACGAGCGCTCGCGCCCGAGCACGCAGCAGCTGCAGGCGGCGCTCGAGGCGCTGGCGGTGGAGTACGCCGGCCGCGGCATCGAGCTCATGCATACCGCGAGCGGCTACCGTATCCAGGTGCGGCGCGAGCTGGCCGCGGAGATCTCGCGGCTGTGGCCGGAGCGGGCGGTGCGCTACTCGCGCGCGCTGCTCGAGACGCTGGCGCTCATCGCCTACCGCCAGCCGATCACGCGCGCGGAGATCGAGGCGGTGCGCGGCGTCGCGGTCAATCCCAACATCATCCGTACCATGATCGAACGCAACTGGGTGCGGGTGGTCGGGCACCGCGACGTGCCGGGGCATCCGGAGCTGCTCGGCACGACGCGCGAGTTCCTCGATTACTTCGGCCTGAAGAGTCTCGACGAGCTGCCGCCGCTCGCCGAGCTTCGGGCGATGGGCGACATCAACCTGCAGCTCGCGCTCGCGGGCGAGGAGACGCCGGGCGCCGGGGCCGGCGCCGCTGACTCCGCCGACGGCGAGAGCGAAGCGGACGATGACGAGCTCAGCGCCGGCGGCGACGGTTCGCACGAGCTGGTCGCCGCACCCCGCGAGCTCGACTACTGATGCGCCGCCGGGCCGCGGCTGCGCGGCCGCGCGGCGCGCGCGCGCCGGCCGGTGCGGGCGCAGGCCCCGAGCGGCTGCAGAAGCTGCTGGCGCGCGCCGGTGTTGCCTCGCGCCGCGAGGTCGAGGCCTGGATCCGCGCCGGCCGCCTCACCGTGAACGGCGCGCTGGCGACGCTCGGCACCCGCGCGGCCGCCGGCGATCAGCTGCGCCTCGACGGACGGCTGGTACGTGTCCAGGCGGCGCGCGGCGCGGCCCAGGTCTTTCTCTGCCACCGCTCGCCGGGAGAGCCGCTCGCGGCTGCGCTCGCGCGGCTGCCGCGGCGTGCCGGCCGGCGCTTCATCGCCGTGAGCCCCATGCCGCGCGTCGACGGGGGACTCGAGCTCGTGACCTCGGACGGCGCGCTGGCGGAGCGCCTGCAGCGCCGGGTACATGCGCTCACGAGTGAGTTCGGCGTGCGGGTACGGGGCGAGCTCGGCGAGACGCAGCTTCAGGGTGTGCTCGCGGGTCGGCTCGACAGCGGCGCGCGGCTCGCGATCGGCCGCTGCGAGGCGGCCGGCGGCGAAGGCGCCAACCGCTGGTACACCGTGAGCGTGCGCGGCGCGAGCGGCAAGGAGGTACGGCAGCTCTTCGAGCGCCAGGGAGCGCTGCTGAGCCGCGTGCTGCGCACGCACCTCGGGCCCATCGCCCTCGAGCGCACGCTCGGACGCGGTCGGACGCGCGAGCTCGGGTCCGAGGAGCTCGCAGAGCTGCTGGCCGACACCGCGGCGCAGCCGGGGGAAGCCACGCCGGTCGCCGGCGGCAACCGCGGTAACGTCTGAGGAAATCGCATCCCGCGATTCGGCGAGTCTACTGACCGTCGAAGGCGCGCCCGGTGACGCCGCGGCTCGCGGGCCCGAGCAGCGCCAGGTACGGACCGGTGAGTGCCGCCGGCAGCGGCACGCTCGCCACGTCCTCGGCCGGATAGGCCTGGCGGCGCATCGCGGTGCGGGCACGTCCCGGGTTGAGGGTGTTGACGCGGATGGCGCTCGTACCCTCGAGCTCGTCGGCGAGCACCTGCGCGAGCCCCTCGAGAGCGAACTTCGACACCGCGTACGCGCCCCAATAGGCGCGGCCGCGGCGTCCGACGCTGCTCGCGGTGAAGACCACGGAAGCGTCGGGGGATTTCTTCAATACCGGCAGCAGCACCTGGGTGAGGGCAAAGGCCGCGGTCACATTTACGTGCAGCACCCGGCACCAGGTCGGCACGTCGTAGTGCTCGATGGGGGAGAGCGTTCCGAGGAGACCCGCATTGTGCAGCAGCCCGTCGAGCCGCCCGTAGCGCCCGGCGACCGCCGCCGCGAGCCGGTCGTAGTCGGCGGCCAGCGCGCGCTCGAGATCGAGCACGCCGATCGCGGCCTCGGGGCCGCCGGCGGCGGCGATCTCGGCATGCAGCGCCTCGAGCTTGCGCTCGCTGCGTCCGATCAGCACCAGCGTTGCGCCGTGCCGCGCGCACGCGAGCGCCACGGCGCGCCCGAGCCCGCCGCTCGCGCCGGTGATGGCGATCACGCGCCCGGCGAGCTCATCGGCTCGGGCGTGGTGCGCGCGGGGATCGAAGGATTCCGTCACGTCAGGGCCTCTTCAAAGCTCGAATCTCGCGGCGAGCGCCCGGCGTGCGGCCCGCCAGGCCCGCCAGCCGTCCAGGGCGCCGTGATCGTCGCGCGCCGCGAGCGCTCCCGGCAAGCGCCGCTCCGCGCGGCGCGAGACGGCGCCGGCGAGCGCCGCCCAGACCAGGAGTGCCCGCAGGGCGGGCTGCGCGCTGCGCGGCAAGCTCCCGACGGCAGCCGCGAGCGCGCTGCGCAGCCGCGCGTGCCGTTCCCGCAGCAACGCCACCAGCGCGGCGGGCCAGGGCGGATCGGCGAGGCGCGCCGCATCCACCCGGGCGGCGGAGAGCTCATCGAGCGGCAAGCGCAGCCGTCCGGCGCGTGCATCGCGCGCCAGGTGCGCCAGCAGCTCCCCCTCGCGCAGCGCCGCCCCGAGCGCGCGCGCGGCGGTGGCCTCGACCTCGGGAGCCGCGAGCCGCGCGAGCGGCACGATGGCCGCCTCCGCCCAGCGCTCGCAGTAGCCGGTGAGCTCGAGCCGCGTGTCGAAGGTGGCCGCGGCCAGATCCCAGGCCGCTGCGTCCACCAGGCCGGTGAGGCCCGCGAGCAGCTGCGGGTCGCGGCCGGCGAGAGCGGCGACGGCGGCGCGGGTCGCGGGGTGCGCCGGCGTGCCCGCGGCGGTGCGCGCGCACTCCGCCCGCCACCACTCGAGGCGCAGGTGCGCGATCTGGTGATCGAGTCCCGCCTTCAGGCTCGCGCCGATCTCCGCCTCGATGGCGCACAGCGCCGCGAGCAGCGGCCGCTGCGTCCCGGGGGCGTACAGCCAGGCGAGGGTACGGGCCGCGGAGGCGTCCGGCCTCGCGGCGGTCATTCGGTCGAGGCGGGCGGATCGGCGAGCGTCGGCCCCCCGGTGTCGCGGGTGAGCTGGGTCACCTGCTCGAGCGCCGCGAGCGGCGCGTCCGCGGTCACGCCGAGCTCGGTGAAACGCCGCGCCTGCGGCAGCACGTGGCGCTCGAGGGAGCCGACCGCGGCGTTGTAGGCCTCGACCGCCGAGGCGAGGCGCTGGCCCATGCGCGCGAGGTGGCCGTCGAAGCTCGCGAGCCGTCGGTACAGCTCCTGGCCCAGATCGCGGATGAGCGCGGCGTTGTGCGCGACCTCGGACTGGCGCCAGCCGTAGGCCACCGTCTTCAGGAGCGCGATGAGGGTCGAGGGGGTGGTGATGATGACGCCCTGTCCGAGCGCGTTCTCGATGAGCTCGGGGCGCTCGGCGAGCGCGGCGGACAGGAACTGGTCGCCCGGCAGGAACAGCACCGCGAACTCAGGGCTGCGCTCGAACTGGCTCCAGTAGCTCTTGGACGCGAGTTCCCGTACCCGCGCCTCCACCTGGCTCGCGTGGCGCTTCAGTGCCTGGGAGCGCTCCTCTTCGGTCGGCGCCTCGAGCGCGGCGAGATAGGCCTCGAGCGGCGTCTTGGCATCGATCACGAGATCGCGCGCGTCCGGCATGTGCACCACGAGATCGGGGCGCACCGCGCCTCCTTCGCCCGCGACGTGCGGTTGCTCGCTGAAGTCGCAGTGCTCGGTGAGGCCGGCGAGCTCCACCAGGCGGCGCAGCGTGAGCTCGCCCCAGCGCCCGCGCACCTCCGGGCGGCGCAGCGCCGTCACCAGGTTGCGCGTCTCGCGCGACAGCTGCGCCTGGCCGCCGCTCAGGGCTTCGATCTGCGTGCGCAGGCTCGCAAACGCCTCGCGGCGCTCGCGCTCGAGCGCCTGGACCTGGGCCTCGGTGCGCTCGAGGGCGACGCGCAGCGGCAACACCAGCTGGGCGACCGCCGCCTCGCGCTCCTTGAGCGCCCCCGCGGCGACCGCCTGGTCGCGCCCGAGCGTCTCGCGCGCCAGCTGCAGGAACAGCTCGTTGTTGGCGCGCAGCGCCTCCCCGGCCATGGAGTCGAATGCGGCGCGCAGGCGGGTCTCGGACTGCTCGAGAAGCTGCGCGCGGTCCGAGTCCTGCAGGACGCTCGACTCGAGCCGCACGCGCGCCGCGGTCAGCTCGACGTGCAGTGCCTCGATGCGGCGCGCGGCGCGCAGGTGCGCGAGGAGCGCGCCGAGCAGCGCGCCGGCGGCCAGCCCCGCGGCGGCGACCGAGAGCAGCGCCGCGAGCATGCTCACCGGGCGCCGTCGCGGCGCGAGAAATGCGCGAGGTAGTCGACCGCTACGCTGCCGCTGAGCGCCGCACGTCCGGTGAACGGATTGAGCTCGATGCCGCGCAGGTCGAGGAGCGCGAGTCCGGCGGCGCGCGCCCAGCGGGCGAGCTCCGCGGGACGGATGAAGCGCTCGTACTCGTGCGTGCCGCGCGGCAGCAGCCGCAGCAGGTACTCGCCGGCGACGATCGCCTGCAGGAACGAGCGCAGGTTGCGGTTGAGCGTCGAGACGAAGAGTGCGCCGCCGGGAGCGGTGAGCGCGGCGAGCGTGGCCACCATGGCGCCGGGCTGCGGCACGTGCTCGAGCATCTCCATGCAGGTGACGACATCGAACGCGCCCGGCGCGGCGCGGGAGAGCTCGCCGGCGTCGGCGACGCGGTAGTCGATGGCGAGACCGGCTTCGGCGGCATGCAGGCGCGCGACCTCTATCATCCCGGGCGCGAGGTCGATGGCGG
The DNA here is from genome assembly GCA_035631515.1 of Steroidobacteraceae bacterium. Taxonomy (GTDB): domain Bacteria; phylum Pseudomonadota; class Gammaproteobacteria; order Steroidobacterales; family Steroidobacteraceae; genus 13-2-20CM-66-19. The sequence goes on along the minus strand of DASQIP010000034.1, from coordinate 2,485 downwards.
TGACGCTCGCGCCCGCCGCGCTGAGCGCCTCGGCGAGCAGTCCCCCGCCGCAGCCGACGTCCAGCACCCGCTGCCCGGCGAGCGGGGTACGCGCGGCGATATAAGCGGCGCGCACCGGGTTCAGCAGGTGCAGCGGGCGGAATTCTCCGCGGGGATCCCAGAAACGCGCCGCCAGCGCGTCGAATTTGCCGAGCTCGCCTGGATCGGCGTTGGCGGTGTGCGTGGTGGCGGAGGTCTGCATGAGGGGGGCGTGCTGCGATTTCCGGCGCAGTATATCGGCGCGCCGCGCGGCCTGCGCGCGGGCAAAATCCGCGCGTCCGCGCGGTTTCGCCGCCGGCTTGACAGGCGCCGCGGGACCGGCCCCGCGGGCGAGCGCGAGCGCGAGGCCGCGGCATGCTTCGTGCTAGAATTTCTCCTTTATTTCTTCATGGCCTGAGCGGCCCCTCCCACCCCCCACAATGAATGGCTGAGATCGCCCGCGAAGTTCTGCCGGTCAGTCTCGAAAACGAGATGCGGCAGTCCTACCTCGACTATGCCATGAGCGTGATCGTCGGGCGTGCGCTGCCCGACGTGCGCGATGGCTTGAAGCCCGTGCACCGGCGGGTGCTGCACGCCATGCGCGAGCTCGGCAACGACTACAACAAGCCCTATAAGAAGTCGGCGCGCGTCGTCGGGGACGTGATCGGCAAGTACCACCCGCACGGCGAGAGCGCGGTGTACGACACGATCGTGCGCATGGCGCAGACGTTCTCCATGCGCTACCTGCTGGTCGACGGGCAGGGCAATTTCGGCTCGGTGGACGGCGACCCGCCGGCGGCCATGCGCTACACCGAGGTGCGCATGACGCGCATCGCGCACGAGCTGCTCGCCGACATCGGCAAGGAGACCGTCGACTTCGTCCCGAACTACGACGAGAGCGAATCCGAGCCCTCGGTGCTGCCGACGCGCATCCCGAACCTGCTGGTCAACGGCCAGACCGGCATCGCGGTCGGCATGGCGACCAATATCCCGCCCCACAACCTCACCGAGACCGTGAATGCGTGTCTCGCGCTGCTCGATGATCCGGCACTGCCGCTGGCCGCCATCATGCAGCACATGCCGGGACCCGACTTTCCGACCGGCGGCATCATCAACGGCGCCCAGGAGATCGCCACCGCCTACCGCACCGGGCGCGGGCGGCTGTCGGTGCGGGCGCGCGTGGCGATCGAGGACATCGGGCGCGGCGACCGCCAGGCCATCGTGGTCACCGAGCTGCCGTTCCAGGTCAACAAGGCACGGCTGATCGAGCGTATCGCCGAGCTGGTGCGCGAGAAGATCATCGACGGCATCGCCGGGGACGGCCTGCGCGACGAGTCCGACAAGGACGGCATGCGTGTCGTCATCGAGTTGAAGCGCGGCGAGGTGACCGAGATAGTCCTCAACAACCTGTACGCGCAGACGCCGATGGAGACGGTATTCGGCATCAACATGGTCGCGCTGCAGGACGGGCAGCCGAAGCTCATGTCGCTCAAGGAGATGCTGGAGGCCTTCATCCGGCACCGCCGCGAAGTCGTCACCCGCCGCACGATCTACGACCTCGGCAAGGCACGCGAGCGCGCCCACATCCTCGAGGGACTCGCGGTCGCGCTCGCCAACATCGACGCCGTGATCGCGCTCATCAAGGCGGCGCCTAATCCGGCCGAAGCGCGCACCGCGCTGCTCGCGAGCCCCTGGCCGCCGGGGCTGGTGACCGAGCTCCTCGAGCGCGCCGGCGCGATCTCGACGCGTCCCGCGGGGCTCGCCGCCGACTTCGGCCTGAACGGCGGCGGCTACCGTCTGTCGGAGGCCCAGGCCCAGGCGATTCTCGACATGCGGCTGCACCGGCTCACCGGCCTCGAGCGCGAGAAGATCATCGAAGAGTACCGGGAGCTGCTCGACAGTATCCGCGATCTCACCGACATCCTGGCGCGCCCCGAGCGCCTCACCCAGGTGGTGCGCGCCGAGCTGATCGAGGTGCGCGAGAGTTACGGCGATGCGCGCCGCACCGAGATCAGCCGCGATCACCTGAATCTCACCACCGAGGACCTGATCGAGCCGCAGGACGTGGTGGTGACGCTGTCGCACGCCGGCTACGCCAAGGCGCAGCCGCTCACCGAGTACCAGACGCAGCGGCGCGGCGGGCGCGGCAAGACCGCGACCGCGGTCAAGGACGAGGACTTCGTCGAGAAGCTGTTCGTCGCCCACACGCACGACACGGTGCTGTGCTTCTCCAACCGCGGCAAGGTCTATTGGCTCAAGGTCTACGAGCTGCCGCAGGCCGGGCGCGGTGCGCGCGGCAAGCCGATGGTGAACCTGCTGCCGCTCGGCGAGGGCGAGAAGATCAACGCGCTGCTGCCGGTGAAGCAGTACGACGAGCAGCACTTCGTGTTCATGGCGACCCGCGCCGGCACCGTGAAGAAGACGCCGCTCGCGGCCTTCTCGCGCCCGCGCTCGACCGGCATCATCG
>DASQIP010000033.1:0-34932 GCA_035631515.1 Steroidobacteraceae bacterium | reverse complement strand
CCGGCGGCGCTGCGCAACAGCGGCTATTCGCACGAGGAGGTCCGCAAGCTTCCCTTCACCGCGCTCTTCAGTGTCGAAGGGGCCGCCGACGAGCGCGCGCTGCTCGCGCGGCTCCAGGACGCGACCGCGCGCGCGCCGATCGAGATGCGTCAGCGCTGCAAGGACGGCTCCGTGCGCAACGTCGAGGCCGCCGCTCACCGCCTCGACCTCGACGGCCGCCCGGTGCTCGCGGTGACGGTACACGACGTGACCGTGCGCCGCGTGGTCGAGAGCAAGCTGCTCGAGCGCCATCAGCACCTCGATCATCTCGCGCACCACGACCAGCTCACCGGGCTCCCCAACCGGCTCTATCTCGCGGCGCATCTGCCCGATGCCATCACCGAGGCGAAGGACAAGGGGACGCTGCTCGCGGCGCTGTTCCTCGATCTCGACCGCTTCAAGCACGTCAACGACTCGCGCGGTCACGAGACCGGCGACAAGCTCCTGAAGACCGTCGCGCAGCGCATCCGCTCGACCATGCGGTCGCAGGACCTGGTGGTTCGCATGGGAGGCGATGAGTTCGTGGTGGTGATGAAGGACGTCACGAACATCGATAAGGTGAACGAGGCGGCCGAGCGCATCAATCAGGCACTCAGCGCCCCGATGGTGGTCGACGGGCGCACGCTCGTCACCACGGTGAGCATCGGCGTCGCGCTCTATCCGCGCGACGGCCTCGACATGGGCGAGCTGCTGCGCCACTCCGACACCGCCATGTATCAGGCCAAGGACCGCGGCCGCAACAATTTCCAGCTGTTCAGCCCGACGATGGATCGGCGGCTGAAGGAGCGCATCGCGGTCGAGGCCTCGCTGCGCACCGCGCTGCAGGCGCATCAGCTCGAAGTGCATTACCAGCCGATCGTCGACATCGAGACCCACCACGTGGTGGCGCTCGAGGCGCTGCTGCGCTGGCGGCATCCGAGCCAGGGGTTCGTGCGGCCCGAGCGCTTCGTGCGCATCGCCGAGGAGGCCGGCCTCATTGTCCCCATCGGCGAGTTCGTACTGCAGCGTGCGACCGAGGACATGGCGGCGTGGCGGCAGTCGGGGGCGACGCTGGTGCCCGTGGCCCTCAACGTCTCCGCGGTGCAGCTGCAGCGCTCGAACTTCGCCGACTCGATCGAGAAACTCACCAAGCAGCATGGGCTCGAGCCCTCGATGCTGCAGGTCGAGCTCACCGAGAGCGCCGTGTTCGAGCGCCGCGAGGAGCGCGCGCGCGAGGTGGCGCAGGACGCGGTGGCGAAGCTGCGCGAGCTCGGCGTGCACATCGCGATCGACGACTTCGGCACCGGTTACTCGAGCCTGTCGTACCTGAAACGCTGGCGCGTCGACACGCTCAAGATCGACCGCAGCTTCGTGCGCGACCTCGTAACCGACCCGTCGGATCTCGCGATCGTGAGCGCCATCATCGCCATGGCGCGGCACCTGCACATCGAGGTGGTCGCCGAGGGCATCGAGGGATGGCAGCAGCTCGAGAAGCTGCGCCAGATGGGCTGCCACTACGCGCAGGGTTATCTCTTTGCCCGCCCGGGGTCCGCCACGGACTGCCGTCGCTATATCAGCGGCGCGCCGCTCGACCTCACCGAGCGCCTGCCGGTGCTCGATGTCATGGAAGCTACCGGCACGCAGGACGCCCGGCCGCTGCGCCTCATCAAGTAGCCGCCCGCCCGGCGCCGGCGCGGGACGTGCGAGAATGGGCCATGGTGCCCAGGTCCGGACCCGGCCGACAATGCGCCGACGCCGTGCTCATGATCGAGCCCCGGGCGTTCGGCTATAACCCCGACACCGCGCGTACCAACACTTTCCAGCGCCCCGAGAGCGCGGGCGGCGCAGCCGCCGCGCCCGCCGCGGCCCGGGCCGAGGCGCTCGAGGAGTTCGCAAGACTGCGCCGGGCCCTCGAGAGCGAGGGGGTGGAAGTGTGCGCGGTCGAGGACACGGCGAGCCCGGTGAAGCCCGATGCCGTGTTCGTGAACAACTGGCTGTCATTCCATGAGGACGGCACCCTGGTGCTCTACCCCCTGGAGAGCGCGAGCCGCCGCCCGGAGCGGCGCCAGGAGGTGATCGATGCGGTGATCGGGCAGCTGCATTTCAGGGTCGCGCACCTCCTCGACCTCACCCACTTCGAGGGCGAGGGCATGTTCCTCGAGGGTACGGGAAGCCTGGTGCTCGATCACGCCGAGCGCGTGGCGTACGCCTGCGCCTCGCCGCGCACGCACCCGGCGCTGGTCGCCGAGTGGGCGCGGGAGCTGCGTTACGAACCGGTGATCTTCGAGGCCGCGGACCGCTCCGGCGTGCCGCTCTATCACACCAACGTCCTCATGTGTATCGGGGAGCGCTTCGGCGTCATCGGCAGCGAGGCGATCGCCGCTGCAGACCGGCAGCGGGTGCTCGCGCGCCTGCGCGCGAGCCGCCGCGAGACGATCGAGATCGGCCAGGAGGAGATCGCGCGGTTCGCGGGCAACATGCTCGAGCTCGGCACCTGGGACGAGGCGCTCGGCGACTCGCGCGTGCTGGTGATGTCGGAGGCTGCCCGCCGCTCGCTGAGTCCGGAGACCTACCGGCGGCTCTCGGGCTCGACGGACGCGGTGCTCGCGGTTCCCATTCCCACCATCGAGAGGCTGGGTGGCGGGAGCGTGCGCTGCATGCTCGCCGAGGTGTTCGGACGCACGTGATCGAGCTCATCGTCAAGGCGCTCGCCGCCTATCTCATCGGCTCGGTCGTCGGCAGCCTCCTGATCGGCAGGCTCCGCGGCGTCGACATCCGCACCATGGGCAGCGGTAACGCCGGCGCCACCAACATGTTACGCACCCAGGGCAAGGCGGCGGCCCTCGCGGTGTTCCTCATCGACCTCGGCAAGGGTACCGTCGCGACCGGGGTGCTGGCGCCGCTCGCCGTCGCGGGAATTCCGCCGGCAGGGCCCGCGCTGCAGGCGCTGGTCATCCCCGCATGCGGGCTGGCGGTGATCGCCGGACACGTCTATCCGCTCTGGTACGGCTTGCGCGGCGGCAAGGGTGTCGCCACCTTCCTCGGCGCGGTGCTCGGCATCAACGCCGGGCTGATGCTGGTGATGGTGCTCACCTGGCTCACGGTCGTCATTCTCTGCGGCTTCGTCGGGCTCGCCTCCATGGCGGGCGCGGTGGCCGTGACGGCGGCAATCGCCGCGCGCTACTCGGGTGCGCACCCCGAGCTCCTGGTCTTCGGCGTTCTCGCGGCGCTCCTCATCATGTATACGCACCGCGGCAACATCGGCCGCATGCTCGCCGGCACCGAGCCGCGCGCCCGGCGCCTGTGGCTCTTCGGGCTGCGCCGGGGACCGGGCTGACATGGCGAAGGCTCCGAGGCCGGCCGCCCCGACGGGAGGCGCGCCGCTCGCGGCCCGGGTGTTCATGCGCCTCGCCGACGGCCGCTTTCACTCGGGAGAGGCGCTCGCCAGGCACCTCGATGTCAGCCGCAGCGCCGTGTGGAAGGCAGCGGGCACACTGCGGGCGCTCGGCGCCGAGCTCGAGGCGGTACGCAACCGCGGCTATCGGTTGAATCCGGCCACCGAGCCGCTCGCAGCCGCGGCGATCCGCGAGCACCTGCCCCGCGGCGTGCGCGCGCAGGTCGCGAAGCTCGAGACCGTCTGGTCGATCGCCTCGACCAACTCAGCGCTCCTCGAGCGCGCGGGGCCCGGGAGCGGCGCGAGTGAAGTGCTGCTGGCGGAATATCAGAGCGCCGGCAGAGGCCGGCGCGGGCGCTCGTGGCTGGCGCCACCGGGTGGGGCGATCTGCCTCTCCCTGAGCTGGACGTTCCGCGCGGTGCCGCCCGACATCGGCGCTCTCGGGCTCGTCATCGGTGTGTGCGTGCTGCGCGCCCTGAAGGAGCTCGGCGTGCACGGCGCCGCGCTCAAATGGCCGAACGACCTGCTCGTCGAGGGGCGCAAGCTCGGGGGAGTACTGATCGACCTGCGCGCCGAGTCGGGAGGCCCCGCCTATGTGGTGATCGGCATCGGGCTCAACGTGGCACTCGGGGAGGTGCTCTCGAGGAGAATCGTGCAGGCGGGCCTTCCGGCGACGGACCTCGCGAGCGCGGGCCTCGCCACGGCGTCCCGCAACCGGATCGCGGCGGCGCTCATCGGCGCGTGCGTCGAGGGACTCGCCGGGTTCGAGCGCGAGGGCCTCAAATCCTTCATGGAGGAGTGGCGCGGCGCGGATGCGCTGCGCGGCCGGCCGGTAGAGGTCAGGACCGCCGAGGGCACGACCTCGAGGGGGCTCGCCCGCGGCATCGATGTGCACGGTGCACTGATCGTCGAGACGGCACAGGGCGTGCGGCGCTTCGTCTCGGGAGACGTGACGGTGAGGCCGGCATGAGAACCACGCTCCTCGTCGACATCGGCAACACCCGCATCAAGTGGGCGCTTCTCGACGGCAACCGCTTGGCCAGGGGCCGGGCCGCGGTGCACTCCGGATGGCGCAGCGGCGACTACGCGCGGCGCCTGTTCGCTGCGGTGCGCCCGCCCGGGCGGGCGGTGGTCGCGAGCGTCGCGGGACCGCAAGTCGACCGGGCATTCGCCACGGCGGCACGGCGCGCCGGTATTGCAGCGCACTTCGTGAGCGTCCCGCGACAGGGGGGCGGAGTGACCGTGGGGTACCTCGAGCCCTGGCGCCTCGGCGTCGATCGCTTCGCCGCCGCGGTCGGCGCGCACGAGATCTTCGGCGGCGTGCCCGTGTGCGTGGTCGGGGTCGGCACGGCGATGACGATCGATCTCGTGGGCGCCGACGGGCGTCACGGGGGCGGCGTGATCGTCCCGGCTCCGGGCCTCATGGTGGAAACGCTCCTCAGCCAGACCCACGGCATCCGCCGCCGCGCGCGGGGCGGCGCCGCAGGCGGCCGCGGCATCTTCGGGCGCTCGACCCGCGAAGCCGTCGAGCGGGGCGCGCGCTACGCGGCGGCAGCCCTGGTCGATCGGGCGGTGGAGGAGGCCTCGGGCCCGCTCGGGCGGGAGCCGCTCGTGGTCCTGACCGGGGGCGGTGCCGGCGCGGTGCGACCCCTATTGAGGAGCCGCTGCATAGCGGTGCCGGACCTGGTACTGCGGGGTCTGGCGGTGCTTTCCAGGGAGGCGACACGCTCGCTGAGCCGTTTGGACTAGAATCCGCGGTCGTGCGCAATACCTTCATCGCACTGCTGGCCGTCAATCTCGTCTACCTCGCCTGGTCGTACTGGGTCGACGAGCCTCAGATGCCGCCCGTGAACGAGGCGCTCTCGAGACTGCCGCGCCTGAAGCTCCTGTCCGAGGTGCCCCCGGACCAGCGTCCCTCGGTCAACACGCGGACCACCCTGAACGAGACCCCGGGGTGCATGTCGGTGGGCCCGTTCGGCGACATCACGAATGCCGCCAAGGCGGCGGGGATCCTCACGTCGAAGGGCTTCACGCCGCAGCAGCGGGCCGAGGAGGCCGGGGCCTCGGAGGGCTTCTGGGTCTACGTCGCCGGGCTGAAGAATGAGGTCGAGGCCGACAGAGCGCGGGTGAAGCTCGAGAAGAGCGGGATCAAGGACGCGCTCGTCATGCCGCCGGGCGCCGAGGCCGGCCGGCGCGTGTCACTCGGGCTCTTCAGCGACCGCTCGCAGGCTGAGCAGCGTGCCGCCGCGGTGAAGCGCATGGGATTCAAGGCGGAGGTCGCCGAGCGCAAGCTCCCGCAGGTCCTGTACTGGATCGACCTCAGCCTCCGGCCCGGTATGACGACCGTGCCCATCACGGATCTCTTCGCGGAGGGCGTCGACTCCCGCATCGCGGTACAGCCCTGCCCGGCGAGGCTGCCGCCGTCGGCGACCGCCGCGGCCCAGCCCGCGCACGCAGCGCCCGCACCGCCGCAGTCGTCCGCCGGGACGGCTCCCAAGCTCCCGCTGCCCGCCGCGCCGCAACCGCCGACGGCGGGAAGCCCGCTGGCGACGCAGATCGCCGTAACCCCCGGGCCGGCAGTGGTGGGGACCCCCCGGTAGGCCCGGGCCAAGGAGTAGCTGCGATGACTCACCCGATCGATCCGGCCCTGAGCCGGCGCGATTTCCTCACGGCTTCGGTTTCGGCCGCGGCGCTGGCGGCCCTGCCGGGCGGCGCGCGCGCCGCGGCGTGCCCGGGCAAGGCGGCGGTGCTCGCCCAGATCCCGAAGATGCACGCCGCCAACATCAAGCGCCTGCAGGACTGGATCGCGCTGCCCTCGATCGCTGCCGAGAATCGCAACTACCCGCAGGGGCCCGAGTACATGGCACAGCTGGCGCGCGACGCCGGCTTCACCGGGGTGCAGATCATGCCGACCACCGGCAAGCCCGGCGTGTTCGGGCGCATCGACGCCGGCGCGCTCACCACGGTCGGGATCTATTTCATGTACGACGTCAAGCAGTTCGTGCCCGAGGAGTGGAGCTCCCCGCCGCTCGAGGGACGGCTGGTGCAGAAGGAGGGGCTCGGCACGGTGTGCATGGGACGCGGAGCGGTCAACCAGAAGGGACCCGAGAACTCGTTCCTCTCCGCGCTCATGGCCTTCAAGGCCGCGGGCTGCAAGCTCCCCGTCAACCTGGTGCTGGTGTGCGAAGGCGAGGAGGAGATCGGCTCGCCGCACTTCGGCGAGGTCGTAAGGGCGCCCGGGGTGCTCGCCGAGCTCAGGAAATGCATCGGGGTCTTCATGCCGGAGGCCGGGCAGGATCGCGACGGCGGCGTTACGGTAGCGCTCGGCGCCAAAGGGGTGGTGGAGCTCGAGCTCGTGTCGACGGGCGAGAGGTGGGGACGCGGCCCGGCGCACGACGTGCACTCGAGCCTCGAGGCGGCGGTGGACTCTCCGACCTGGCACCTGGTGCAGGCGCTCAACACCCTCGTCACGGCCGACGGGCACACGCCCGCCGTGGAGGGATTCTTCGAGCGGGCGATGCCCCTCACCGACGAGCAGAAGAACATGATCCGGGAGCGCGTCGCCAGCACTTCTGAGGCGACCGTCAAGAAGACGCTCGGCGTCGAGCGCTGGGTGCGCGACGCGGACTGGCTCGAGTCGCAGCTGCTGCTCGAGTCGCAACCGACGATCAACATCGAGGGCCTGGTTGCGGGCTACACCGGCCCGGGCGGCAAGACGGTGCTGCCGCATCGCGCGGTGGCCAAGATCGACATGCGGCTCGTGCCCGACATGACGGCGGCGGACACGCTCGCAAAGCTCAAGGCGCACCTCGCGAAGCACGGCTTCGGCGACATCGAGGTCAACATGTCGGGCGGATACGATCCGAATCAGACCGACAAGGGTAGCCGCCTCATCCAGACGCAGCTGGCCACCTACCGCCAGCTCGGCGCCGCCCCGCAGCTGTGGCCGCGCACGGCGGGCTCCTGGCCCGGGTATCTCTTCACCAATCCCCCGCTCAGCCTCCCGGCGGGGCACTTCGGCATGGGGAACGGGACCGGCGCACACGCCCCGGACGAGTACTACCTGATCGAGTCGACGAATCCCAAAGTGCAGGGGCTCGACGGCGCCGTGGCCTCGTTCGTCGAGTATCTCTACGCTCTGAGCTGATGGGCTCTCAGGGCAGGGGCATGTTGAACGAACTGCCGCCACCGCCCCGATCGCCAGACTGGAGCGAGGTTCGCCCCTGGCGCGTTGCGATGCGCAAGGCGCTCATCGGGCGCCGGCTGGCCCTCGATGGCGCGGTGCGCAGAGCCGAGGGCGAGCGCGCCAAAGGGCGCCTCACCGGGAGCGCCGGGCTCGAGAGCTTCGGGACGCTCGGCGTCTACTGGCCGGTGCGGGGCGAGATCGACGTCCGGGACCTTGCGATCGCTCACCTCAAGAAGGGCGGACGCGTGGCGCTGCCGGTGGTCGTCACGAAGTCGGCGCCGGTCGAGTTCTGGAATTGGCGGCCCGACATGCCGATGTCCCGCGGGATATGGAACATTCCGATTCCCGCAGAGCGCGAGGTCCTGAGCCCCGACGCACTCATCGTTCCGCTGGTGGGTTTCGACCGCCGGCGGTTCCGCCTGGGATACGGCGGCGGGTACTACGACCGGACGATCGCGGCCGCCGCCCGGCGGCCGTATTGCGTGGGACTCGGCTACGCGGAAGCGCGGCTCGACTCGATTTTCCCGCAGCCGCACGACATACCGATGGATCTCATCGTCACGTCGTGAGGTAGAGCTCGACTTCAGCCTCCGCGGCGATCGCGGACGACCGGTGACGACGGAATCCGAGGCGGCCGAGCACCTTCACGGAGCGCTGATTCCCGCGCTTCACGAGGGCGTACAGGCGGGCGATGCCGAGCGTGGACTGCGCGTGCCCCATCATCGCGCGCGCCGCCTCGGAGGCGTAACCGAAGCCGACGAATTCGGGAAGCAGCGCGAACCCCAGGTCCGGGCCCGGGAGGAAATCGCGCTTGACGAGTCCGCAGACTCCGACCGGCTGGCCGGTCGCCCTGAGCTGCACGACGTACATCCCGTAGCCGAGAGACTCATACGGCGCCTGCACGGTGTCCCTGATATAGCGCTCGGCATCCGCGGGCGAGCGCACGCCGCGGTCGCCGATATTCGCCAGCCAGGACGGCTCGTTGAGCAGCCGCAGGAAGAAAGCGGCGTCTTCGAGCGCCACGCAACGCAGCTCGAGGCGCGCCGTCGTGAGCACTGATGTCAGCGCGGGGCGCCGGTCAGCGGCCGAAGGGAGAGGCGGCGGGCGGCGTCACGGGGATGTCCCCCGGCATCAAGGTGCTGTTCGGCAGCAGGTGCGCCTCGCGGCCGCCGCCCGCGCCGACCTCGATCGTGATGTCGAGATCCAGATTCAGCTCCGTTCCCGCGTTTTCCAGCAGGGCGGAGTCGGGTTTGGGAACGGCACTCATCGCGTCCCGCCAGGCCTGTCCGATGACCGACTGGGCGTCGATGAGCGGCCGCTGCACGAATGTTCCCGTCGTCGTGTCCGGGACCGACGCGACGCGCGGAGTCGAGCGGAGCTGCATCATGCCGCCTGCGGGGTTGAACGAAACGCGCGCGGCCCTCCCCGGCAGGATAGCGCCGTGCGGCAGGGTCTCGCGCAGGCGTCGACTCGCGACCCCGCGCACCGTGCAGGCATACCCGAACGAGTACAGGGACGAGCCGCCGCCCTGCCGTTCGAGCCCACCCTTCTGGCAGAGGTCGCCGGCGCGCTCGTAGCTCTGCTCGACCCCTGCGCCGAGGCCAACCTGCACGCCGTATTCGATTTCGGCAGCGGGCAATCCCTGCACTGCAGCGTGCGAAAAATAAGGAGTGGCGGCCGCGACGTCCGGCTCTATGCAGACGCCCTCCGCCAGCATGCGGCCGATCAGGAAGATCGTCTGCGCATCGTTCGCCCTCAGACCCACGTTGGCGAGGCGAACGGCGGCCTCGCAGTCGCCCCGCGCGATCGCCTTTACGACGTCGCGCGACGGCTGCGAGGCGGGGGGTGCCGCGGACCCGGCCGCGGGCAACGTCATCGCCGCCAGGAGCAAACCGCTGCCGATGCCGGACCTCACAGCCCGGCAGTGTAGCCCAGGCGCGCTGCGGCGGCATGCTCGCGGGAGCGCTCACCGTGTCCGCAGCTGCAGCTCGTGGCGCCGGTAGTCGATGATGAGCTCATCGAGGAGCCCGAGCGCGTCCATGCCGATCAGCAATGTGGGCTGCTGTGTCAGCCGCCAGTGCTCGAAGATGCGCACCTCGCCATAAGTGATGCGCGCGCCGTGAATCTCGATTCCCCCCAACTCGATCGGCGGGCTCTCGAACATCTCGCCGCCCTGGACGTGGGTCGTGACGTCGAAGATCTCGTCCGGCGTGCCCTGGGCATGGCGACTCACCAGCGCCCGCCGCAGGGCCTCGTTGCCGATGCTGCGCTCGGCTCCGGTGTCGATCACCGCATGGACGCGCACCCGCGCCACCGATCCCGCAACCATCAGCAGGCCCGGGCCCGAGCGCTCGAGGGGCAGGGTGACGAAGCCAAGCGGCGCGGGCTGCCCGTGTGAGCGGACGATGGTGATGCGGTCGTGACGGAAGTCGATGTCGATCCGCTTGGCGGTGAGGCCCGCCGTGCCGAGAACTCCATCGGCGCCGCCGAGAGCATCCGCGATGAGCGGCAGCGTAACGGAGGCGATATCGAGGTCACCCACCGTGAGCGAATCGACGTGGACGGTCGGGACGATCGCGCTGCCCGCGACACCCTGCACCAGGACGACGTGGGAGGACTCCGGCGTGAGCCCGAGCGCCTGCGCGACCGGCGCGGTGATCGCGCAATCGCTCGCCCCGGTATCGAGCACCAGGCGAAACGGGCCGCGGCCGTTGATGAGGACGGGCGCCCAGATGCGGCCGATCCGGTCGCGGAGCGTCGGCGCGACGTAGCGCGGCTCGGGTGCCTGCACCAGGACCTCCGGCGGCGGTGTAGCGGCCTCCGGGGGCGGCTGCGCCGGCTGCGGGGACGCCTGCGGCGGCTCCGCGGGCGCAGCGGCAGCGCCGTCGGCGTGAGCGGGCGCGAGCAGCGCGCTCGCGATCAGGGCCGGCAAAAAGAGCGGCCGGGCGGACACCACTGCACTCTCGGACGCTCAGCGGAAGAGTGCGGGGCGCCGTCGCCCGGCCCAGGGTTTCAGAATTTCGCGGTGAACGCTACGAACACCTCCCGCCCGAGGTAGTCGTAGGCCGCGAAGCTGTTGGCGGGACCTGCGTTACCGCTGATATCGAGCGAGGGGATGATCGGCGGATCCTTGTCGAGCACGTTGCTCACCCCGACACGCACCTCGAGCTGCTTCATGGCGTGCCAGACGGCGGTGAGGTCCAGGTAGCTGTAGCCCGGGATGCGGGCGTTGTACTGGTCGTAGGCGCCTTCCTCGGCGAAATGCAGCAGCGGATTGCCCGAGTTGTTGTCGAAGGTCGTAGGACCGATGAAACGCCACTGAGCCGACAGCGTCAGGTCAATGGGTGTGTCCCAGCTCACGCGCATGTTGTGGCGCCAGCGGGGATTCACCGAGCCGTTCTCGCAGGTGCTGCCGAACAGCCCGGCGCAGTCGAAGCTCCCGGAGCCGGGGTACGGCGTCGTAGTGTCGTGCCAGAGATAGGCGCCGTTGAAGGTGGTGCTGAACGCGCCCCAGTTGCCGGGCAGTTGGTGCCGATAGTTCATTGCGAGGTCGAATCCCGAGACCACCGACACGCCGAGGTTGAAGTCCTTCTGCAGGAAGTAGCCGCCGCCGGCGACCGTCGCGCCGGTGAGCGCGCCCGCCGGCGTACGCACGATCTGGCTGCAGTAGATCGGGTTGTCGTCGATCAGGCACCCGTTCAGGATGGTCGCGAACGGATAGTTGCCGACCTGGTTGGTGAGCTTGATGTGGTAGTAGTCCAGGCTGGCGCTGAAGCCTGGCAGCGCGCCCGGTGTCAGGGTGAGGCCCAGGGACCAGGTGTCCGCCTGCTCGGGCTTCAGCTGACTGTTGCCTTCGATCACCTGCCCGCACTGACCCGAGACGCACTGCGTGATGCTGTTGACCCCGGTCACGGGGTTGACGGCGTACTGCGCCGGGGTAACGCCCGTGTGCTCGCATTGCACGAGCGTCGCCGTGGGGACACCGGCACAGGGGTCGGCGCCCACGACGTTCTCCTGGCCGTAGGAGGGCGCGACGAACAGCTCGATCAGGTTCGGCGCCCGGATGGCGCGATCGTATGAAAAGCGCAGGCGCGCATCGCGGGTCGGCGCGTACTGGACCTCGAACTTGTAGGTGTTGGTGGAGCCCGTGGTGTCGTAGTTCGAGTAGCGGTAGCCGACGTCGGTCATCAGATCGTAGATGCCGGGCTGGCTGTGCGCGATGGGGAGCCGCAGCTCGAGGAACGCTTCGTCGATGTTGTAGTGCTCATTGATGTTGACCAGCGCACCCGAGAAGCCGGCCAGGTCGCCCGAGGTCTCGGCGCCGTCCGGATTGAACGTGATGCTGTCCAGGCGGTGCTCGTAGCCGAAATTGACGGCGGCGCCGTCGTTCGCCCAGGGTGTCTGCAGTCCGTACTTGCCGAGCTCGCCCGTGAAGTCGATGTGGGCGACCTGCTCGGTGTTGTTGCCATACGCGGTCCCGGGCGTCGACAGGTAGTTGAGCGCGGCCTGCGTGACGCCGCCGGTGGTGAAGATGTTCCAGGGGACGCACTGCCCGCCGCTGATACAGACCGGCTGGCCCTGCGCGTTGGTCGTCACCTGGAGCGCGTTGTTGATCTTGGAATAGTCGAGATAGTCGGTGTTGCCCTGGAACGTCGTGACGTAGTAGTACGAGCCGTAGAGGTCATAGGTCCAGCCGTCCGTGACGTCGCCCCGGGTGCCGAGGACCGCCCGGATGTTGTTGTGCTCGTAGAACGAGGTCCGGCCGCCACCCTCGATGTTGCGGCGGCCGATCGAGACATCGGCGCTGTTGCCCCTCGAGCCCGGGTTCGCGAGATCGCCGGCGATCTGCGCCGGCGTGCACAGCAGCGCCTGCTGCTGGGCGCTCAACAGCGGATTGCTGCAGTTGACGAGCTCGTTGTTGTCGGCCGTGAACGGATCGCCGCCGATGAAGAGCCCCGACGGGGCCACGACCGCCACGCTCTTGTCATCCATCCAGAAGAATTCCGCGTAGGGCTTGACGTGGTCGTTCAGCTCCTCATGAGCCATGAAGCCGGCCTGAAAGCGCTTGTCCTGCCGCTGCAGGTACTCGAAGTTGTTGAAGTCGAAGATCGCCGGCGGGCTCGAGCCCACCTGCGGCCAGGGGAGGAACTGGTTGCCGACCACCGTGTAGCGGGTGCCGGCCCCCGGGGCGATGCCCTCCGGGGTGAAGCGGTTGGAGTTCGAGCTGCCGAGGCACTCGACGCCGGTGAATGTCGGCGAGGCCACCAGGCCGTTCGAGATGAGCTGGCAGTCCGAGAAGTCGCGTGCCGAGGCCGTCACCGGCTGCTGCTGGTGATAGATGAACCAGCCGGTGAAGTTGCCCTTGCCGTCGTCGAAGTTGCGGCCCATGAGGATCGACAGGTCATGCTTGTAGCCGTCGCGGATGCTGCCGGTGGGAACGTTCGGCTGGGCGGTGAATCCCGTGTCGGGATCGTTCGATCCGAGCAGTCCCTGGATGTAGTTGTTGTGCTGGTCGTGCTGGGCGAAGCCGTACTGGCCGTCGATCTGCACGCCGTCGAAGTCCTTCTTCAGGATGAAATTGACGACGCCCGCGATGGCATCCGAGCCATAGGTGGCGGAGGCGCCGCCGGTCACCACGTCGACGCGCTCGAGGAGCGGCACCGGTATCTGATCGATATCGGGGGCGACATTCTGATTCGAGGTGCTGGGGTCGCCCGAGCCGAGGCGGCGCCCGTTGACCAGCACCAGCGTGCGCTGCGGACCCAGCCCCCGCAGGTCGACGGTGGTGAAGCCGCCGGTCGAGGTGAGCGGGCTCGAAGTATTACCGAAGTCCGCATTCGCTCCGATGATGTTCTGCGGCAGCTGATTCATCAGGTCCGTGATGTCGGTAGTGCCCAGGAGGCGGATCTCCTGACTCGATACGATCGTCGTGGGGCTGGTCGCCGTGATGTTGGCCGGCACCGGGATTCTCGAGCCGGTCACTACCACCTCCTGCAGAGGTACCGCCGCTTCCGCGGCCGGCGCCGCCGCCTGCTGGGCAGGGGCTGCCGGCATAACCAGGCCGGCGAATACTGCGAACAGGGCGCCGATCAACGCCGCGCGCGTGCGAGTCATGTGCATCTCCCCTCGAATTGGTTCGATGGAACATATACGGCGCACATGGGGGCGGTGCTTCAATGTGACGAAGCGCTTTCGACGCGTGAGGAAGGCACCGGCTGCCGTGACGGAGTGTCAGCGCAGGGGGACGACCGGTGTGGCGCGCGACTCAACGATGCCGCGAGTGGTGGTACCGTCGCAGCGGAGTCAGGAGCGAGTGCACGCCGGGCCGTGCACGGCGACCGCACCGTGTCATCAGCGGTGCGCGGCGGCAGCGATGCGCCGAACGGCGCAGGAGAGATTCGTGCGGTACTTCGTGAGCGGCTGGCTGAGTGGTTTTCTCGCATGCGCGTTCGCCGCCAACGCGGCGCCGCAGCCGGCGGCGCTCCGGGACGGACAGCACGACTTCGACTGGGACATCGGCAGGTGGAGAGTGCACATGAAGCGCCTGCTGCACCCGCTGTCCGGCTCGACGACCTGGGTCGAATACGAAGGCACGGACGATGTGAGAAGAGTCTGGGATGGCCGCGCGAATCTCGGCGAGGTCGAGCTCGACGGCCCGTCGGGGCATCTCGAGTTCCTCACGCTGCGGCTCTACAACCCCGAGTCGCACCAGTGGAGCATGAACATCACGAGCAGCGCGAGCGGAGTGCTCTCACCACCCGCGGTCGGCAGCTTCGCAGGCGGACGCGGAGAGTTCGTCGATCGGGAGGACTACGACGGCCGCAGCATTCTGGTGCGGTTCGAGGTGTCGGTGCTCACGCCGACCACCTGCCGCTTCGAGCAGTCGTTCTCGGCGGATGGCGGCAAGACCTGGGAGCTGAACCTCGTCGTCAACGAGACTCTGGCAGGGGACCGGGGGCCCGGCGGCGCAGAGGCAGCGCCGCGAGAATCGCCTCGCGGTAGGCGTGACCGGAGCGCAGCCGCGCACCCGTCGCCAGGGTGAATGCGAAAGCGCCGTGACCTACGGGTTGCGCGTAGGCGATGGCGCGGACGTTGAGGAGCAGCGAGCGCTCGATGCGCACGAACGCGGCCGGCGCCAGCACCGTTTCGAGCCGTTTGATGGACTCGCGCGCGATGTACTCGACCCCGCCCACGTGGTAGGTCACGTAGTTGCCGGCCGAGCGGACATAGTCGATCTCCAGGGCATCGAGCGGGTAGAGCCGATGCTCGCGCTCCCCGACGAGGAACAGCGGCCGTCCCGCACCGTTGGCATGGGGCACGGCGTGCGCTGCATTGGCCTGCGGCCGCACGGCACGGGCCACGCGCGGCACGGCGCGCGCCCAGGCGCGCAGGACCGAGGCGGATAAGGTCTCCTCGCTCACGGGCTTTACCAGGTAGTCGAGCGCCCCGGCTGCGAACGCGCCCGGGGCATCCTGCGCGTTGCGGGTGACCAGGACGGTGCGGCGCTGCTGGCGCCGCCTGAGCGCCCGCAGCACCTCGAATCCCGACATGTCGGGGAGATCGGCATCGAGGAGTATGAGGTCGGGGCGCAGCGACTTCACGGCCTCGATGGCCCGGGCGCCCGTTTCAGCCTCGCCGACGACCCGCATATCGGGCGAGCGCTCGCACAGCTGCTTGAGGTCCACGCGCGCCGCCGGCTCATCGTCGACGATGAGAAGATTCATGCCGGTATCACAGCCGGTGGCGCCCGGGGAGTCCAGAGGCAATCCTCGCGCTCATCCGCAAATCGCCCGCGCTCGTCCCGGAATCACCGGAACTGCGCCCGGCAGGGGGCGACGGGCGGCCTTTACGCTCAGTCCTTCGGGCCGCCGACCACGAACTGGCCGATGCGCTCGCGCACCTTGTGGCGGAAACGCTCACTGCTCGTCACCGTGGTGCCGCCGCTCAGGACGAACACGTAGTCGCCGCGCGGCGTGCGGCACACCTGGCGGACGTGGTTCATGTTCACGATGCAGGAGCGGTTGATCTGCAGCATCGGCTGCGAGCGCATCGCCTCCTCGGCCTGAATGAGCGTGCTGCGCGCGTGGAACGACTCCCGCCCGACGCTGAGCACCACGTAGTTACGGTCCGCGGTGACGAGCTCGATCTGCGCGACGTCGACCATGTGCAGCGCGCCGCCGGTCTCGGCGAGCAGGCGCGGCCGCGTCTCGAGGCGTGCCTGCGCGAGGCGCTGCAGCTCCACCAGCGTCGCCGCCGCGATCCGGTAGCTCGCGGAGCTGCGCGCCGCGTAGCGTTCCCGCACCCGGTGCAGCATGGTGCGGAAGCGCTCCCGGTCGAAGGGCTTGAGGAGAAAGTCCGCGGCGTTCACCTCGAAGGCCTGCAGCGCGTAGCGGTCGAAGGCGGTGACGAAGACGACGAGCGGCGCGTTGCCTGGCTCGAGCGCCTGCGCGAGCTGCATGCCCGAGAGCTTGCCCATCTTGACGTCGAGGAAGATGAGGTCCGGTGACTGCTGCGGCAGCGCCGCGAGCGCACTCTCTGCGTCGGCGTATTCCCCGACCACCTCGATGTCCTGCTCCGTGGCGCAACGCTCCCGCAGCGACTTGCGGGCCGCGGCCTCGTCGTCGACGATGATGACCTTCACGCGGCCTCCGCCGCGCCCGCCGCGGCGGCTTCGGGTTGCCACTCGCGCAGCACCGGGAGGTGAAGCGTCGCCACCCAGGTCGATCCCTCGCCCGGGCCGGAGGAGAGCACCGCGCGCCCGCCGAACTGTACCTGGAGCCGCTCGCGCACGTTCCGCAGGCCAAAGCCCCCGGCGCCGGGAGCGCTCCCGGTACCGACCGAGTTCACCACTTTGAGCTGCAGGCGGTAGGGCGAGAGATCCCAGCTGACGTCGATGCGCACCGGGCCGCTGTGCTCGGCGAGGCCATGCACCACCGCGTTCTCGACCAGGGGCTGGAGGATCAGGCTCGGCACCCACACCGCGGGTACGTCGGCGCCCTTGTGAACGTGTACCGTCAGCCGGTCGGCGAAGCGGCCGATCTGAAGACCCAGGTAGAGCTCGACGAACTCGAGCTCGTCCTTGAGCCGCGCATAGTCGCGGTCCCCGGCCTCGAGCAGGCCGCGCAGCAGGTCGCCGAGGGAGGCGATCAGGCTCTCGGCCAGCTCCGGCTCGCCGCTGATGCGCGCCTGGATGGTGTGCAGGACATTGAAGAGCGTGTGGGGCGAGAGCTGGGCACGCAAGGCCGCGAGACGCGCGCCCGCCCAGTCGCGCCGCAGCTCGGAGCTGCGCAGGGTGAGCACGTGGTAGCGCCGCCAGGTCGCCGCCACGGTGAGGAGGGCGAGCCCGCAGCCGTAGGCGAGCAGTCCCGTCGCGGTGCTCGAGATCCATACCGCCAGATTCCCCCGGGTATATACGCCGAAGGGCTGCGCGGGCCAGCCGAGCGCCAGGGACAGGATGCGGTCGCTGACGAGCATCGCCCAGTACATGAGCAGCGAGAACCCGAGTGCCATCGCGATCTGCAGTGGCACGCGCCGCATCGCCGGCCGCCAGCCGATGCGTGCCGCGGTGAAATAGCACGCCAGCAGCAGCGGCAGCGTCAGAGCGTGCTGCAACACCCGGTGCTCCCAGGGGTAGAAGACCATGATGCCGGTCATCTCGGCGATCTCGATGCGCATCGCCTCGTAATAGACGATGTCGGTGAGCGTGACGTAGGCCCAGAAGAGGCTGACGAGCAGCAGCACCGCACGGCGGGAGAGCAGCTGCGGCTCGTCCGCGGCGAGCGACGCTGAGCTCGGCCAGAAGGCGCCCGGTATCGCGATCATGCGCAGAATCATGGCACAAGGGCGCAGCACGCCGCTCAAGCCGGGAGGGCGAGGGACGAGCGCGGCAATTTCCGGGACGAACACCCGCAAGTGCGCCGGCGCGCAGCGGCGCCGTTAGGATGCGCGGACCTTCAGTGGAGAGAATCGCATGCAAGCAAAGAGCGCAGCGGCTTGTTTCGCAGCGGGCATCGCAGTGGCGGTGCTGTGTGCGCTGGCGGGCGCAGCGGCAATCGCCGCGCCTCTCTCGGGGAACGCCCGCAGCGGTGCGGCCAGCTATGCGCGGATGGCGCCCGTGGATCAGTACCTGATCCCGGACCCGCGGGCCGAGATCGCGCTCGCGCGCAGCGCCGCCCCGCAGGCCATCTCCGCCCGGGCCACGGTCCTGGTTCTCAAGCCGCATGGATACGAGATGGCCGCCCAGGGCAGCAACGGCTTCACGTGTCTCGTCGAGCGCGGGTGGGACTCACCGTTCGACAGCCCGGAATTCTGGAATCCGAAGATGAGAGCGCCCATCTGCTACAACCCGGCGGCGAGCAGGTCCATTCTTCTCTACAGGCTGGCCCGGACGAAGCTCGCGCTCGCCGGCCACTCGCGGGAGGAGATGCTCGCCGAGACCCGCGTCGCGCTCGCGCGTCAGGAGCTGCCCGCCGCCCCGGAGCCGGGCGCGATGTCCTTCATGATGTCGAAGCAGGGTTACCTCGGGGACGCCCAGGGTCACTGGCACTCGCACCTCATGTTCCACGTGCCGAAGGCCGCAGCTGCGACCTGGGGAGCGAACCTCCCGGGCTCGCCGGTGCTGCTCGACGTCCGCGAGGTTCCCGAGCCCGAGAGCATCTTCCTCGTGCCGGTCGATCACTGGTCCGACGGAACGGCGGCGCCGGTTTCGTAGCGCCGGGCGATGGGCGTCATCACGGCAGTGCGCGAGTTCGTCACATTTTTCCCTGACTCGGGTGGCGCGCTGCTACGTTGGCGGCGTGAATCTTCTCGACGCCGTCGCGCAGTGTCACACGCCGTTCGTGGTACGCGACAACACGAGCGGCCGCGTGACCACGTTGAACAACACCGCGGACTGCGCCGGGCTCATCACCCGCTGTCCGCTGCGCTACGTGCTGAGCGATGACCTGACGCGCCTGTGCGCGGATCTCGCCTATTCCAAAGGTGCTGGCGCAGTGGCCTGCGCCGATCTCCTGCACGTGCCGGCTGAAGCTCTGTGGATGGAGTGGTGCAACGCGCCCTGGACGAGCGCGCTAGAGCGCTACGGCTTCCCGCTGATTCCGGCCGGGCCGCAATGGGTGGGCCGCCGCGGCGCCTGGGTACGGGCGACCGCGGACGGCCGGCGCGGCCTGGTCCGCACGTTCTGGAGCGCCGCGTCCGGGGACGTGCTCGCGAGCTGCGTCGAGGCCTACTTCGACTTCGATACCGTGACGGGTGAGGAACCGGAGCCGCTCGACGGAGAGAGGGGGCTCGCCGGCAGAGTCTTCGACCAGGAGCGCGCGGAGGATGACCAGCTCGGCCGCTGCTTTCGCTTCCGCTACGAGCAGAGCTGGTCCGAGTACTACGGGAGTGCCGGACTCTCGGGTGAGGTCGGCCTCGCGCTGTGGCGGCACGCCGTCGGGACGATTGCTGTCGACATCCCCATGCTGCTCACGTTCTTCCTGCTCCTCGCGACGCGCAGCGGTCTGCCGCAGCGCATGCAGACGTTCGAGCACTTGAACCGGCGGCGCCTCAACGGCGGCAAGGCGCCGTTGCTCGAGCACATCGAGGTCAGCGCTCCGCTACTGCCCGGGTACCGTGACTCATGGCGAGTCGAGCCGGCCGCGAGCCGCAGGGGTCCGCGGCTTCACCACGTCCGCGGGCACCTCGTGCGCCGCGGCAGCCAGATCTTCTGGCGCGTGCCTCATTTGCGCGGCAGTGCGCGCTCAGGACTGGTGCGCTCGCGCACCGTGACCTGGACGTTCGAGCGGGCAGTGCGTACGCACTGACGCGGCACCGGCCGTTCACCACGCGTTGACCTCAGTGGCGCGCCCGAAAGCGCTGCCGATACGCGCCCGGGGTCACTCCGAGTGCGGTGATGAAGCTGCGCCGCAGGCTCTCCGGGGTGCCGAAGCCGCAGCGCCGCGCGACCTGCTGCAGCGTCAGATCGGTCTGCTCGAGCTTGCGCCGCGCCGCGGTGACGCGGATCTGCCTGACATAGTGGCCGGGCGCCAGGCCGACGCCGCCGGCGAAGTGCCGGGCGAAACTGCGCTCGCTCATGGCGATTCTCTCCGCCAGGCGCGGCACCGACAGGTCCTGATCGAGGTGCCCGAGCATCCACAGCTGCAGCTCGCGCAGGCCCGCGTCCTCGCTGAACTGCGCGGCGAGATAGTCACTGAACTGTGACTGGCCCCCGGGGCGCTTCAGGAACAGCACCAGCTCGCGCGCCACCGCGAGCGCCACCGCGCCGCCGTGGTCTTCCTCGAGCATGGCGAGCGCCATGTCCATGCCGGCAGTAACGCCGGCGGAGGTGTAGAGGTTGCCGTCGCGCGTGTAGATGGCGTCGTGGGCGACGCCGCTGCCGACCGACTTCCTGAGTTCCTCGAGGTAGGCCCAGTGCGTGGTCGCGCGGCGCCCCTCGAGGAGCCCCGCGGCGGCGAGAATCAGCGCGCCGTTGCATACCGAGCCGAGACGCGAGACGCGGCCCGCCATACGGCGCAGCCAGGCGAGGAGCGGTGTCTGCGCGCGCACCACGGTCTGCCCGCGTCCCCCGGCCACCAGCAGCGTGTCGGCGCTCGCTACGTCGCGCCAGGCGCGCTCGGCCATGAGGCGTACGCCCGAGGAAGTGACCAGTGACCCGGCGCGCGGCGCCACGACCTCGACGCGGTAAGCTGGGTCGGGGCGCATCCCGCTGTCCTGCATCCAGCGGCTCGCGCGGCTGAACACCTCGAGCGGACCGGTCACATCGAGTATCTGCACGTCCGGGTACGCGAGCATCACCACGTGATGCGCGCGCCGCGCGCGCGCTGCGTTGGCAGCCATCTTGCGTCGGTCGACAGCCACCCTATTGCGGCGCCTGGACCGGTCCGGCCCTGGTCAGAGTCAAAGGCGTCGCCGTCCCGCCGGCGTGGGTCACGTTGCCCGATATCCGGTCGGCGGTCATGGTGCCGGTGAAATCGACGGGTCCGTGATCCGAGCCGAGCGTGAAATGAATCCGCCCGTCTGCTACCTGCACGTCATCGAGGGGCTCGCCGATCATCGACTCGGTCGGCGCGTCGAGCGTCCCGCGGTACTGCCCCTCGACCTGCGCGAGGTGCAACGTCAAGGGCATGGCCGGCTCGGGCCTGGGGTATGCCGGGAGGAACGTGCCCTGCCAGCGCGTCTCGCGGTCCCGGTAGGCGAGGGGGATGGTGGGCCGTACCTCTTTGGGCTCGCCCGCGCCGGCATTCGTCTTCCAGCCCTGGCCCTGGTATTCCATATAGTCGGCGGTGGCCTGGGCCACCTCTCGCCCGTAGTACAACTCCACCACGTGCAGCGCCGAGTCGATCCCGGAGCTCAGCCCGCCCGCGGTAAGTATCAGCGGGTCGGACTCGACGTACCGCACCGAGCTTCGAACGGCGATACGCGGATACTGGTTGGCGAGGCGCTGGAGCGAGGCGTGGTGAGTGGTCGCCGGCTTGCCGTCGAGGAGTCCGGTCTCGGCCACCCTGAAGGCGCCGGTGCACACCGACATGATGAGGGCGTGCTGCTCGTGGACCTTGCGCAGCCACGGGCCGAGCTCGGGATCTCCCGACTGGGCGCCGACGACGACCACATCCGGCGCCGGAGCATCCGCAAAGCCGTAGTCCGGGACCACCGTCATGCCGGGCTTCATGCCCCCGCTGGTGTGAATCGGCTTGCGATCGCGTGACACCGTGTAGAGCTCGAACGGCATCGCCTGATCCATGTCGCCCGTGCCGAGGTGGACATTCTCGAAGACTTCCCAGGGGCCGGCGTAATCGATCACCACGGCGCCCTCGGTGAGGACCACCGCGACGCGGATCTTGCGCCCCTCGGGAGGCTTGAGGGCGCTGCATTCGGCAACGGTCCCCGCGGCGAGCAGCAGCACGGCGAGCAGTATGCGGATCATGGCGCACCCCCTTTGCTGAGTGCAGGCGAGTGTAGACCGCCGTCTCGTTGCAGAAATGACAAAGAACCCACAGTTTCAGCCAACCCGGGCGGAGCCGTTCCCGGCAGCATCCGGCGCGGGTTAGTTGCGAGCCTGCCGCCCGAGGGACTCGAGAGTGTATGTGGTGCCGCCGGTCTGGATTGAACAGACGACCTGCCGCTTACAAGGCGGCTGCTCTGCCACTGAGCTACGGCGGCGCCGGGCGAATTGTACGCCAGGTCCGACGAGCGGCGGACTCCGGGCCGTGGCGGCTGACTCCCGGCGCACAACACGCCCGGAGACTTCCACTGGCCGGCCCCGCGCACGGTGTTCGCGTACGTCACCACAGACCTTTGAGAGAGGCTGGTACGTCATCGGGGATGCGGTGAGGGCAGTGACGCGTAGACCAGCCAGATACTGCTCCATACCCCGAAGGTGAAATAGAGCGACATCCACGCGACCTCGTCCTTCCAGTCCTCCCAGCGATACGACACGGTCCAGCGTCTGCAAACGTCGACCCAACCTTCGCTGACGCTCAGGTACTTGCGTCCCTTGGCCTGGTCGAGTCGCCATCGCGCCCGGTACATCGGCACGTCGTAGGCGAATATGAACGCGACATAGAGGACACCCCCGGCGATCACTCCGGGGTACAGGGCCGGAAGTCTATGCGGCCCGATCACCAACATGCAGGCGACGATGAGCGCTGCCGAGAGTCCCCACAATGAGTTCTCCACCGCGTGGGGGCGCTGCTCGGTAGTCAGCACCGCGTACCAGGAGAATCCTTCGGCGAGCACGATGAGCGGCACGATCGCCAGTGATACCGCTTGCACGAATGGGCTGCCGCCTGATGACGCGCTGGCGTGCATCATGAGGGCCCATTGAGCGGCGAAGCACAATTCAGCCACGGTCGCGACCGAGCGGCCGACGAGCACGCTGGAGAAGCGCGAGTCGACGAGAACGAGGCGCGGGATGTCGATCACGGGCAGGAAGCAACGGAAAGCGCACCCTGCCACGTACACGCCCGACAGCAGCAGCTGCAGATAGCAGGCGGCGTCGATCCCCGCATGGATCGAAGCGCACTCGCGTACGACCGCGACGGCGGATAGCGACCAGAGAGCCACGTTCAGAGCGGAGATCGCACGCAGCAACCTGTGCCACCAGGCGACGGCGCGCGACCTCACGCCCTTAGGGTTCCGAGGGTCATGAGTCATGCGCCGATGGGAGGACGCGCTCTGCCGTTTGGATCCTCAGCGGGTGATCAGGCGGCGCGCTCGAGACCTACGCGTTTCGCGGCGCTCTGTGGCAGTGGCCCCGGACGGCAGTTGATCAGATTGGCCTCGAACTCGCGCGTGCACGCGGCCCAGCTCGACTGCAGAGCGCGGGCGCGGCAGGCGCGCGGGTCGAGCCGCAGTGCCCGCTCCGCGGCCTTGCCGAGATCCGGATCGAGCGCTCCGGTCACGCCATCCTCGACGACGTCGATCGGGCCCGTGACGGGGAAGGCCGCGACCGGTACGCCGCAGGCCATCGCCTCGAGGTTCACGAGTCCGAAGGTATCGGTGAGACTGGGGAATACCAGCACGTCGGCCGCCGCGAGGTGGGCGGCGAGATCCTCGCCGTAGCGAAAGCCCGCGTACACGGCCTCACCGTAGCGCGCCTCGAGGCGCGCTCGCTCGGGCCCGTCGCCGATCACGAGCTTCGAGCCGCTCCACGGCATCTCGAGGAACGCAGCCACGTTCTTCTCGACCGCCAGGCGTCCGACGTACGCAGCGACCGGACGCGGCAACTGCAGGAACTCCTTGGATCCCGGCCGGAACAAGTCCGTGTCCACGCCGCGCCGCCAGCGCACGAGATTGCGGAAGCCGCGCTGGTGAAGCTCATTCTCCACCGACTGCGTGCTCACCATGCAGCGGGACGCGGCCGCGTGAAAGCGGCGCAGCGCCGCATACGAGAGCCATAGCGGTATCGGCCAGCGGGACTTGAGGTACTGCGGGAACTGCGTGTGATAGGAGGTCGTGAAGCGCCATCCGCGCTTCAGGCAATAGCGGCGCGCGGCGAATCCGAGCGGCCCCTCGGTGGCGATGTGCACGGCCTGCGGCCGGAAGAATGCGAGCTTGCGCGCCAGGGCCTGCATCGGCCTCACGGCAATGCGGATCTCGGGGTAGCTCGGGCAGGGTACGGTCCTGAAGTCGCGCGGCGCGGCGATCATCACCTCATGGCCGAAGCGCACGAGCGACGCGGCGGTCTGCGCCAGGGTGTTGACGACCCCGTTGGTCTGCGGAAACCACGCGTCTGTAACGATCATGATTCTCATGCGCGGGACATGCTCGATGAGAATCGTGACAGTAGCGTGAAGGCAGCCGACGAAAAACGGCTGCCTGCACAGCACGTTGTCATGTGTTCTTAACACTTTTCCTATAATTCGTTCATGCCGGTCGCAGCTGCGCCGTCGCATCGGGAGTGGAGGAGCGAATGCACGCCTTTTTTGCCGAGCTCAAGAAGCAACGCTGGGATGACCATCGTTATTACCACCACAGCCGCATCAACCAGACGCTGCACCTCGTGAGTGCGCTCAGCTTCCTCGCGGCCTACGTCTTCATTTTCACGAGCCCGGTCGCCGCCGCACTCATCGGCTGGCTGGTGGCGATGGTGACGCGGCAGCTCGGCCACTTCGTCTTCGAGTCCAGGGACTATGACGAGGTGAACCAGGCCACCCACGCGCACAAGGAAGACATCAAGGTCGGCTACAACCTGAGGCGCAAGGTCGTGCTGCTGTCGATCTGGGGCGCCTCACCCGTCGTTCTATGGCTCGATCCGACGCTGTTCGGCATCTTTCGCGGCACGCACGGCCACGCCGAGTTCCTGCGCCACGTCTGTCAGGTGTGGCTCGCCCTCGGCCTCGGCGCGCTGCTGTTCCGCACGGTGCAGCTGTGCCTCACGCAGAGCGTGCTGACGGGCGTCGCGTGGTTCACGAAGATCCTCACCGACCCGTTTCACGACGTCAAACTCTACTGTCGGGCGCCGCTCGCCTTGCTGCGCGGGGAACTGGTCGACCCGATGGACGACGTGGTCCACCAGGCCTGAAGCAGCTCGAAGAGGACCCGTCGCCGAATCGCCTTGTTGGTGAGCGCAGGATTCTCCCACCACCAGCCATCGCGCCGCATCGCCTCGGCTGCCGCCACCACACGGTCCGCGACCGCGGCGAAGTCGGCGTCGCCGTAGTTGAGGCTGAAGATGAGCCGTGCCGTGCCGATCCAGCTGAGGTTGAGGCCCGCGGCGCGCAGGTAGTACTGGAACATCCAGTTGTAGCGCGAAGGCAAGAGGTAGTTGAAGGTCCAGATGGACGAGAGATTCGCCACTTGAACCGGGAGCGCCGCCGCCTCGAGCCGCGCGTTGAGCCCGGCAGCCCGGCGCTCCCAGACCGCATCGAGGTCGCGGTAGAGAGCCCGGATCGGCTCACTCGTAACGCGCGTCAGGAACTCGTGCATCGCGCCCATCACGTAAGGGTGTGCGTTGAACGTGCCGCGCGCCAGGCACACGTCGATCGGATGCTCTTCGTCGTAGCGCTTCATGAGGTCGTGCCGTCCGCAGACGACTCCCACCGGCAGCCCGCCGCCGAGACTCTTGCCGTAGGTCACCAGGTCCGCGCGCACGCCGAAGTACTCCTGCGCTCCCCCGCGGGCGAGGCGAAAGCCGGTGAACACTTCATCGAAAATGAGAACGATCCGCCGCTCGGAGCACACCGCGCGCAGCTCCTTGAGCCATCCGGCGTAGGCCGCGCGATCGAAATGCGCGCTCCGTCCGCTATCGATCAGGCCCGAATCGGCCGGTGCGCTCGTATTGGGGTGCATCGCCTGCACGGGGTTCACCAGCACGCAGGCGATGTCGCGCCGCGTGCGCAACACCTTGAGCGTCGCTGCATCCATGTCCTTGAGCGTGTAGGTCGCCTCGGGAGGCAGCGGGTTGCCGACCCCCGGCTGCACGTCCCCCCACCAGCCGTGATATGCGCCGCTGAAGCGCACCAGGTAGCGGCGGCGCGTGTGATAGCGCGCGAGGCGCACCGCCTGCATCACGGCCTCGGTCCCCGACATGTGGAACGACACCTCCTCGAGGCCCGAGATCTCGCGCAGCCGGCGGACGTTGTCGGCGAGCAGCGGATGGTAGGCGCCGAGCACGGGCCCGAGGGCGCGCACCTTTTCGGCGCCGCGCTCGATGCACTCCTTGTAGAAGTCGTAGCCGAAGAGGTTCACTCCGTAGGAGCCGCTGACGTCGAAGAGACGGTTGCCGTCCACGTCGGCCACGGTGACCCCGGAGGAAGACTCGAGGAACGCGCCGCCCGGCAGGTACTGCCGCACCACGCGGCCGAACTGAAAGGGCACGCGATAGCGCATCGTGAACTGCAAGTCCGGCACCGAGCGCGCCAGCTCGCGGGTGAGGGCGGTGCCCCTGGCGAAGCGCTGCGCGTAGAGCTCTGCGAGCTGCATGAATCCCGCCCGCCGCGCGGCGGCCACTTCCGCGGGTGCACCGTCCGCGTCGAAGAACCGCGTCTCGTCGTATTCGTAGTAGCGGACGAGCCGCGCCAGGAGCGTTGCGATGCGCGCATGTCCGGCGAGCGAGGGGTGCTTGGCGCGCGACAGCAGCAGCCGCAGCCACAGGCTCCGCAGCGCGAGCAGGGCGACTACTGCGCCGACGACGTACCACGACAGCATGACGTTCAAACTCGAGGCCCCGACGGCGAGGCCGATCGCCTCGGGCGGCAAAGTATTTCGGTTTCGTGACAGGGCGATGACAGTCCGTTCTGCCATCAGCCGGGTCACTCAGCACGAGCGGCTGAATTTCCTCCTGACCAACCGGCTGCCCCGTCGCTGGCTCACCCTCTTCATGGGGTGGCTGAGCCGCCTCGAGCAGCCCTGGCTTTGCCGTACTTGCCTCGCTATCTGGGGGCTCTTCACGGAGCTCGATCTGAGCGATGCCCGGAAAAGCCGCTTTGACAGCCTCCAGGAGTTCTTCACCCGACAGCTGAAGGAGGGGGCACGCCGCGTCGATCCCGACCCGGATGTCGTCGTGAGTCCGTGCGACGGTGTCGTGGGCGAGCTGGGTCGGGTGAGGGAAGGGTCGGTGCTCCAGGCCAAGGGTTTCCCCTACACGCTCATGGATCTCCTCGGCGATGAGGAGCTGGTGGGCAATTATCTCGACGGCTCCTTCGTGACGCTGCGCCTCACGTCCGGCATGTATCACCGCTTCCACGCACCCCATGACTGCCGCGTGGAGCGTGTGACCTACGTCTCCGGAGACACCTGGAACGTCAATCCGATTGCGCTGCGGCGCATCGAGAATCTCTTCTGCAAGAACGAGCGCGCCATCATCCGCTGCCGCCTGAGCGCATCGGACTCTCTTCTCACGCTGGTGCCGGTCGCAGCCATCCTGGTGGCGAGCATCCGGCTGCACTGCGCGGACGTGCTGCTGCATCTGAAATACCGGGGACCCAACACCATTCCCTGCGATGCGAGGCTCCGCAAAGGCGAAGAGATGGGCTGGTTCCAGCACGGCTCCACCATGATCGCCTTCGCCCCGCGCGGCATGGCGCTGGCTGCGGGCCTGGCTCAGGGAAGCGTGATCCGCATGGGCCAGCCGCTCCTCAGTATCGCGGGCCGGGAATCGTGAGCGAGCTCGCCGTCATCACCGGCACCACCCACGGTATCGGCCGCGTGACGAGCCGCGAGCTCGCGCGCGCCGGCAAGACCGTCGTCATGCTGTGCCGCGACGTGCCGGCCGCAGCTGCGGTGCGCGATGAGATCGTGCGGCGCGTGCCCCGCGCCCGGGTCGAGGTAGTCCGCTGCGATCTCGCCTCGCTCGCCTCGGTACGCGAAGCCGCTGCCGCCGTGCGCCGCGACTACCCGCCGCTCGGGCTCCTCGTCCACAACGCCGGCATGGTGAGCACTCGCCGCCGCACGTCGGTCGACGGCTTCGAGCTCACGTTCGCGACCAACCATTTAGGTCCCTTCCTCCTCACCATCCTGCTGTCGGATCACCTGGACGAGGCGGCACGTATCGTCGTGGTTGCGTCCCGGATCCATTACAAGGGGTGCCTCGATCTCGCCGCGGTCACGGACGCGCGCGAGCGCTACCGGGCAACGGAAGCCTATGCCCGCTCGAAGCTCGCCAACGTGATGCATACGTTCGCGCTCGCGCGCCGCATGGCCCGCACCGGCGTAAGCGTCAACTGCCTGCACCCGGGCGTCGTAGCCACGAATCTCCTGCCGCGCTGGCTGCGTGTCGTCAAGCCGCTGATTACCCGGGTGATGTTCGATGCCGAGCGCGGCGCGCGCACTACTCTCTACCTCGCGCTCGATCGCAGCGTCGCCGGCGTCACCGGCCGCTATTTCGACGAGCACCAGGTTCCGCGGGCCGCCTCGGCACTCGCGAACGATGTCGCCCTGCAGGAGTCGTTATGGAGCCAGAGCGCCGCGTGGACCGCAGCGCCACAGTGACCCGTGAACCCACCTTGCCGTCCCGAACCTAAGAGGCCCGTCATGCAAGAAAATGCCCGATCGCTGCTATCGCCGCTATGGCCCCTCAAGCCGCTCAGCGAAACGTTGCTGTTCGCGAGCAACTTTCTGCGTCACCCGGGCATGCTCGGCTCGATCATCCCGAGCTCGCGCTTCCTCGTGGACCAGGTGCTCGCGCCGATCGACTGGGGCCGTGCCCGTGTGATCGTCGAATACGGACCCGGGGTCGGCACGTTCACCGGCGAGATCCTGCGCCGCATGCGCCATGATGCGCACCTCGTGGCGATCGAGACGAATCGGGACTTCGTGCGCTTCCTCGAGAGGGCCCTGCCGGATCCGCGGCTGCACGTCGTGCACGACTCCGCCGCGGAGGTGCAGCCGGTTCTTAAGCGCCTGGCACTCCCGGCGCCACGCTACATCATCTCCGGCATCCCGCTCGGCAGCATGCCGGATGCGGTGCGCACCGAAATCGCGGTGAAGAGCCGCGCGGCGCTCGAGCCGGGGGGTGCGTTCCTCGTCTACCAGTTCACCGCCCGGGCGCTCCCTGCGCTCGAGCGGACCTTCGGCGAGGTGCGGCGTGGTTTCGAGCGGCGGAACTTCCCGCCGGCGCAGCTGTTCCTGTGCACGACCGGCGGGGGCTGAAGGCCGCTCCGGGTCATCAGCTCTCCGCAGTTCCGCTTCCGCCTATGGCGCCCCACTGCCAGAGGCAGTCGAAGTTCGGGATGGGTCGCAGGAACGTCGCTTCGCGGGCGGCGAATCGCTCGCCGAGATCGAGTAGCGGCTGGATCCCGGCGTGGACCTCATGAATTGGCGTAGCGGCGCGGCTTATGATTTCATATAATTGAAAATATGAAATCTAAAGACGCCGTCCATGCGCTCGGCGCGCTAGCTTCCGAGCCGCGCCTCGCTGTCTACCGGTTGCTGGTGAAGCGCGGCCCCGAGGGCTATACGCCATCCGAGCTCAGCCACAAGCTCGAGGTTCCTGCACCGACCCTCTCGTTTCACCTCAGGGGCCTGGTGCAGGCGGGGCTCGTCGGCAGCCGCCGCGAGGGCCGCAATCTCTACTACCGCCCGAGCTTCGAGCGGGTCCGGGGTCTGGTGGAATTTCTGACCGAGAACTGCTGCAGCCTCGCCGACCAGGCCTGCGACACGGACTGCCGGCCGGCCGCCGCTGCCCGGCAAAGGAAGACAGCATGAAACGCCTGCACGTCCATGTCGCCGTCAAGGACCTCGATACCTCGATCCGTTTCTACTCACAGCTCTTTGCGGCCGAGCCTTCCGTGCGCAAGAGCGATTACGCGAAGTGGATGCTCGAGGATCCGCGTGTGAATTTCGCGATCAGCCAGCGCGGCGGACCGCCGGGCGTCCAGCATCTGGGCATTCAGGTCGAGGAGCGCGCGGAGCTCGAGGAGGTCTACGACAGGCTGCGGCGGGGCGAGGCTCCCGTGATCGAGGAGGGCGAGACCACCTGCTGCTATGCGCAGAGCGAAAAGAGCTGGATCAACGATCCGCAAGGGGTCTCGTGGGAGACCTTCCTGACGACGGGCGAGAGCACGGTCTACGGGACCGATGAGATCCGGCCGAAGCGCGACAAGGAAGCCGCCGCGGCGTGCTGCGCCCCGGCTTGCTGTGCGGCGCAGACAGTCTGAGCGAGTCATAGCGTGCCGGCCGCGCAGACAGCGTCTGCGGACGATCTGATCGCCATCCGCTCATTGCTCGAAGGCGCGGGCCTGCCGACGAGTGATCTGCCCTCGGCACGGCCCGAGTTCCTCGCGATCCGTGAGGGTGGCGTTGTGCTTGCCGCCGGCGCGCTGCAGCGTTTCGGCTCCTGCGCCTTGCTGCGCTCGGTCGTGGTATCGGAGGACCATCGTGGAGCGGGCTTGGGCGGCGCCATCGTGCGCGAGCTCGAGCGGCGAGCCCGGGAGGCGAGCATCGGGCGGCTGATCCTCCTTACCCAGACCGCCGCGCAATTCTTCGCGCGCCGTGGCTATCGGGTGATCGAGCGCAGCGCGGCGCCCGCGGACATGCAGCAGAGCGAGGCGTTTCGATCGCTGTGCCCGGGCTCGGCGATATGCATGGCAAAGAGGCTCGACGGCCTGGCTTAGGAGGTGTCGTGGCAGGTCGGCCCTACAACGTCCTCTTCCTGTGCACCGCAAACTCGGCGCGCAGCATCCTCGCGGAGGCCTTGATCAACCAATGGGGGCAGGGCCGGTTTCGCGGCTTCAGCGCCGGCAGCCATCCCAGGGGCGCGGTGAATCCGATCGCGCTCGAGCTTCTGAAGAACATGAATCTCCCTACCGAGGGGCTGCGCAGCAAGAGCTGGGACGAGTTCGCCGCTGCCGGCGCACCGCCATTGGATTTCGTGTTCACCGTCTGCGACAACGCGGCCGGAGAGGTGTGTCCTTACTGGCCGGGACAGCCGATGACGGCGCATTGGGGCGTCCCCGATCCGGCGGTGGTGGAAGGATCGGAGACGCAGAAGTGGCTGGCGTTTCGCGACGCCTTCAGAATGCTCGACAACCGCATCAGGATCTTCACCAGCCTCCCGATCGCTTCATTCGACCGGATGAGGCTGCAGCAACGTCTGGACGCCATCGGACGGGCGCGGCCGCCGGAGGCCGCGGAGTGAGTCTTTCCAGGCGGCTGGCCGCCGAGGGCATCGGCTCGCTATTGCTCGCCGCCGCCGTCGTGGGCTCGGGCGTCATGGCGGAACGCCTGGCCGGCGGCAACGCCGCGATCGCGCTGCTCGCCAACACCGGGGCGACGGTGGCAGCGCTGGCCACGCTGATTGCGCTGCTCGCGAGCGTGAGCGGTGCGCACTTCAACCCCGCGGTCTCGCTGGTCGAGGCTCTGCGCGGCTCGCTCGGCTGGCGCGACGCGGGCGCGTATGTCCTCGTGCAGGTGATCGGTTGCTGCCTGGGGGCACTGCTCGCTCACGCGATGTTCGATCTGCCCTGGCTGCAGGCATCGACCCACGTGCGGACCGGACCCGGCCAGTGGCTCGCCGAGGCAGTCGCAACGTTCGGCCTGGTTCTGATCATCGTCGGACACCGACGGCCGGGGGATGTTGCCTGGATGGTCGCAGCGTGGGTCGGCGCGGCCTATTGGTTTACGGCATCGACCTCGTTCGCAAATCCCGCGATCGCCATCGCGCGCTCGCTGACCAATACCTTCTCCGGGATCCGGCCGGCGGACGTGCCAGGGTTCATCGTTGCGGAGCTCGCCGGTGCGCTCCTGGCGCTCCTCGTCGCGAGGAGGCTGTTTCGCACGGGCGCGACGCTGCCGGCCGGGCGCCCTGCCGAATCCCTTTCTAAGCCGCCCCTTTGGCGGTGATCCGGCCTCCCCGGAACACCCCATAGAGCCCGATTCCCATCCAGATCAGATTGAGGGAGGCGGAAGGGTAGGCTCCGTTCCATCCGCTGTTGATGATGAAGCCGGCACCCGAGAGCACGTTGAGCCACTGGTAGATTCTCGAGCTCGAGCTCAATCGGCCGGCGGTCAGCAGCAGGTACGCCGAGAGCATCATGACCGCGGCAGACCACCCGATGATTTCAATGGCGATTTTCAAGTCTTTCTCCCCGAAGGCGACGCGGCAACTTTAATCCTCCCGTTGGCGCTCGATGAAATCCGGTCACATTCGCGTCCCGCGCTCCGTCATAGGGGAGAAGGAGGACTACCCCATGAAATTCGTACTGCTCATCTATCAGGGAACTACGCCGCTGCCCGGTACCGAGGCCTGGAAGGGGGTGCCGGAGAAGGAACAGAAGGCGATCTACGCCGATTACGCCGGCATCACTCAGGCGCCGGGTGTCACACCCGGACTGCCGCTCGGGTTACCGGGCGCGGCGCGGACGGTGCGGGTGCGGGACGGCAAGCCCGAGGTCAGGAACGGAACCTACTTGTCAGAGAGCGCCGGTGGTTATCTGGTGTTCGAAGCTGAGAATATGGACGCCGCGGTCGCGCTCGCCGCGCGGGTCCCGGCGGCCCGCCACGGGGGTGCGGTAGAGGTCCGCCCGGCCGAGCAGTACTGGTAACGAGGCAGGCATGGACGATAACAACTGGCTGGCCCGGCGGTTCGACGAGAGTCGGGGTCACCTCAAAGCGGTGGCTTACCGCATGCTGGGCTCGGCCAGTGACGCCGAGGATGCCGTCCAGGAGACCTGGCTCAAGCTCAACCGCTCGGACACTCGCGACGTGGGGAACCTGGGCGGCTGGCTCACGACCGTGGTCGCGCGGGTATGCCTCGACATGTTGCGGACGCGCCGCTCGCGGCGCGAGGAGCCACTGGGTTCCGAGGCGGATGCGCCGGCCGGCGGACGGCCCGAGGACGACGTCGCGCTCGCCGATGCAACCGGCCAGGCGCTGCTCGTGGTGCTCGAGACGCTCGCGCCCGCCGAGCGCGTCGCGTTCGTCCTGCACGACATGTTCGATCTCTCCTTCGAGGAGATCGCCCCCATCGTCGATCGCACCCCCGACGCGGCGCGGCAGCTCGCGAGCCGCGCCCGACGCCGGGTGCGCGGGGCGGAAGGCCCCGCGACCGATCTGGCGCGGCATCGGGAGCTGGTCGATGCGTTCCTCGCGGCATCGAGAGACGGCGACTTCGAGCGGCTGCTCGCGGTGCTCTCGCCAGACGTCGTGCTGCGGGCCGATGACCTGGCCGTGCGCGTGGCCGCCGGCAGGCAGCGGTACGGGGCGCCCGATCTCGCTCCCGAGGTTCGCGGCGGACCGTCGGTCGCGAACGTCTTCAAGGGGCGGGCGAGCGAGGCCTTGCCGGCGGTCATCGACGGCGAAGCCGGCGCGGTATGGGCCGTGGGCGGCCAGGTTCGGGCGGCGTTCCTGTTCCGGATCCAGGGCGAGAGAATCACCGGCATCGAGCTCGTCATGGAGCCCGGGCATCTCGCCGGGCTCGATGTGAAGATCGATTGAGACTCGAGAGGAGAGCGGCATGAAGAAGAGCGGGTCGCGGACCAGCAAGTCCCCGGCGGAGTTGATCGACGCGAGAATCGAGGAGCTCGGCGACTGGCGGGGCAAGCTGCTCGGCAGGCTCCGGGCACTCGTGAAACAGGCCGATCCCGCGGTGGTCGAGGAGTGGAAGTGGCGAGGCGTGCCGGTGTGGTCGCACGACGGCATCATCTGCACCGGCGAGACCTACACGAGCGTCGTCAAGATGACGTTCGCGAAGGGGGCGCACCTCGAGGATCCGTCGCGCCTCTTCAACTCCAGTCTCGAGGGCAACACCCGGCGCGCCATCGACTTCCACGAGGGCGAGAAGATCGACGAGGAGGCGTTGAAGACTCTGGTGCGCGCCGCCGTGAGACTGAATCAGGCCCGATGAGCGTGGCGCTCACGAATGAAGCTTGAGAAAGGCGGCCGTGGCGTCGCGCGCCCGTGTCGCGATCTCGCGGGTACCCGGCCGTTCGGTGACGCCGAGCATGAGGCCGACCAGCAGATCGCGCCACAGCAACGCCGCGAACTGCTCGGCGAGGTCGGCAGGGCGGCCCGCGAGGAGTCCGCAATCCACTGCCTGGGACATGAGCTTGCGGAGAGCCGCCCGGCTCGCCTCGCGCCCGAAGGAGTCGAGCGCTTGCGCGACCTCGGGTGCCTGCGCGACCTCGGCGATCGCGAGGCGAAACACGGCGATGACCACCGGGTCGCTGATCTCGCGCAGCAGCTGCGTCCCGAAGGCCGACAGCACGTGCTCGAGCGTCTCGCGGTCGCGGGGCACGGGGAGCTCGGCCGGTACCTTGAGGCGCCTGGACCGGTCCGCGATGCACGTGATGAGCATCTGCTGCTTGTTGCCGACCAGCGCGTAGAGCTCGCGCTTGGAGACGCGCGCGCGGCTCGCGATCTCGAGCGTGCTGGCCGCCGCATAGCCGCTCTTCATGAATGCTTCGAAGGCGGCCTCGAGGATGCGTCCACGGACCGTGTCTTGCTCGCCCGATTTTTCCCGCCGTCTGGACGCGGCCGCCGTAGCCATCAATTTTCCCCGATGAGTCAGGCGCGATGGTACCCGAGGCCGGCGCTGCGCTCGAACCTCATTTGACCGCTCAGAGATAGCGCACGATCTTGAGGAGCACGCTCCCGGCCTGCGGCAGGGAGCCGAAATCCGCGCGGCGCCCGCCCGCGTCGATGAGCAGGAGGCCGCCGACCGTCCAGCGGTCGGAGAGGTAGTAGTCGGCGCCGAGCTGCAGCCGCGTCGAGCCGTCGGTGAGATCGGTCTCGGCGAAGCCGCTCAACTCCAGCTTCGGTACCAACGCATCGACCCAGTCCATCCTCAGGAAGGCGAAGCGGCGGCTGATCAGATCCTGCTGGTCTGCCGCGTACTGCCGCACGTACCAGAGCGCGCCGGGGATCGCAGAGCGGGCGCCTGCGGCGCTCCCGGTACGGAACCACTGGTCCCAGTCCGCGCCCGTGAATCCCGCCTCACTGTAGAGGAACTCGAGATTGAAGGTGATTCTGGGGAGCGGGGTCGTGTACGAGGCTCCGGCCGCGACCTGGTTGCGGAAGCCGACCGCGCCGAAGCCGGGCAGCACCTCCGCCGCCGCGGCCGGCAGGCTCCCCGTGGCGCGGCCGAAGGCGAGAGCGTCCGAGCTCACGGTTCCGCGCCGCCCGCCCGACCACTCGAGGTAGGCGACCAGGCTCTTGCCGACGTTCTCGGCGAGGTTCGCGCCGAAGCGCGCCCGCCCCTGCGAAGCGTAGGCGAGGAGCTCGGGGCTCAGGTTGTCGGAGGCTTCGACCGTGCCCTTTACGAGCCAGCGATCGTGCGCGTTGGTCCGATCGAGCATCGGATTGAAGCTGCGCAGGTCGAACGAGGTGTAGATGGGGCTGTCCGGGGCGACCGCCGGCGCATAGATCGCCGTGAGCGAGGCCTTGGTCCAGAGACGTT
>DASQIP010000032.1:0-20404 GCA_035631515.1 Steroidobacteraceae bacterium | reverse complement strand
ACTGAAGCGTTATAGTCGGTGCGTGCTCGCAAACGACACACTGACTCGCGTCTCCTGGCGCGCCCGGCCGCGCAGCTTCGTCGCGCTGATGGGGCTCTACGAGAGCAACTTCATCCGGCTCGGCTGGCTCGCCGGGAGACTCGAGGCGCTCGCCGACCGCCATCGCTCGGTGGTCGCCGGCGATTGTGATCTCGTTCTCAACGTCACCGAGCGCTCCCCGTACACGAGCACCCTCCTGCTGAGTTACCTGCTGCCGAGCGCCGGCGGCATCGCCCGCTATCCGGACATGCGGCTGCGGATCTACCACGACGCGCATCTCGTCGAAGCGCAGCAATGGGCGGCGGTTCACAGTCAGCCGCTGCTGCGGGCGCTGCGCTCGCACGCGGAGCGTGAACTGGATCAGCGCTGGGCCCGCAACCTAATGTTAAATAAGTGGCTGGAGTACTGCGTGGAGCGAGGTCATCGCTTCTCATCCCGCACAAGGCTTGGCGCCGGCGCATGAGAAGGGGCGGTCGCCCGCCCAACTTCTCATGAACGCGCTGCGGCAACTCGGTTTCCTCAAGCTCAATCTGCGCCCGAACGCTCCCTCAGACGAGGAGCACCGGGTCCTCGCCCTGTTCCGCAACCGCGCGGAGCTGAAGAAAGCCTATGGCGGACTGCAGGAGGAGACCTACCGCCTCAAGGATCTGGTCAAGCAGCAGGAGGCGGCGACCCAGCGCGTGCAGGAGCTGCTGAACACGCTCGAGGGCCGGCTCGGGGTGCCCGAGACCGCCTACTCGGCGCTGGTGTTCTACCAGCTGCGGCGGCTGTGGCAGTCCGGGCGCGAGCTCCTCGGGCAGTTTGTCGGCGACCTGTCGCGCCAGCAGGACGAACGCGAGCGACGCAGCCACCTCGCGCTCTTCAACCGGCGGCAGATGGCCCGCCGGCAGACCTGCGAGAGTCAGCTGCATGCGGCCGAGGCGCTGAGTGCCCAGGCCGCCGCCGAGGTTGCGGCGCTCGAGGCCGGGCGCTCGAAGCTCACGCGCCTGTGGCATTACTTCCGGCGCCGTGCCCTCGAGCGGCGGCTCGGCGGTGCGCGCGCCTCTGAGGCCGCGGCCCGCGCGGCCGTGGCGCAGGCCCAGGCGGAGCTCGAGGCGGTCAGCCAGGAGCCGCTGCCGGAATTTCCCGGGCTGTCGCTGTCGGCGCGCCGGTCGATCAATGTCGCCGCCATCGCCTACGCGGAAGTGCTGTGCGCACGGCTCGAGGTGATACCCGAGCCGCTGCTCAACCTGGCGCGCGAGGCGACCGCCCAGCGGGCCTCGACCGATGCCTACGGATCGCCGCAGGAGTGCGTGCTGCTGATGGCGCAGATCCAGCGCGCCCAGCGCCTGCTCGGCAGCCGCGAGGCGCTCGCCGAAGAGATCAAGGGCCGCACCAGGCGGCTCAAGTCGACCGCCCGCTACCGCGGCGCCGCCGACACCTGTCCGACCAGCGATTCGGTCGCGCCCACCGAGGGCGACGCCCTGGCCACGGCGGCGCAGGGCCGCAGCGGCGCCCGGGTGCCGAACGTGCTGGCCGAGGATACCTGGGATCTGTTCCGGGTCCTGCTGCGCTAGCCGGCGCGCGCGGTCTTCTGCGGCGGCGCCGGATGCGCCCCGCTCAGCATGTCGGCCATGATCTGCGCCGCCTGATCGAGCACCACGTCCGGCTCGTGCTCCTTGGCCTTCTCCATGTCGGCGATCGTCTTGAAAGCCGGCAGGTTCTTGGCGACGCGCCGCTCGTTCTCGCGCTCGAGCCGCTCGCGCTCCTCACGCGCGCGCTCCTCGCGCCGCGCCTTGAGGTTGAGTGAGACGCTGTGCTGCTCGCGCAGCGTGTCGATGGCGGCGATGTCGGACACCAGCCAGCGGTAGTCCGGGTCGTGCTTGGCCCGCTGATCTTCTTCCGACACCAGCGCCGCGACCGTCGGCTCGACCGCCGAGATGGTGCTGGTCTTGAACGGCACCCCGGCGATGCGATCCCAGGGAAGGGAGGATTCGAGCGCGCTCTCGCCGACTTCCTTGGTGTCGAGCATCGAGGCGAGCGGGATGTCGGGCTGCACGCCGCGATGCTGGGTGCTCTCGCCGGTGACCCGGTAGAACTTGCCGATGGTGACCGTCAGCTGGCCGTTGACGGGACTCTTCGACCAGCGATCGAGCGGCACCAGGTTCTGCACCGTGCCCTTGCCGAAGGTGGTCTGCCCGATGATCAGCCCGCGGTGATAGTCCTGGATGGCCGCGGCGAAGATCTCGGAGGCCGAGGCGCTCATGCGATCGACCAGCACTGCCATCGGGCCGTCGTAGGCCGGGGCGTTCTCGGGATCGTCGAGCACTTCGAGGCGGCCGGCGGTGTCGCGCAGCTGCACGACCGGGCCATGGTCGATGAAGAGGCCCGTCAGCGCGGTCGCCTCGGGCAGGTAGCCGCCGCCGTCGCCGCGCAGGTCGATCACGAGTCCATCGACGTTCTCGCTCTTGAGCTCGCGCAGCAGCTTCAGCACGTCGCGTGTGGTGCTGCGGTAATTCTCGTCGCCGGCGTTCTGCGCGGCGATGTCCTGGTAGAAGCCCGGCACGGTGATGATGCCGACGCGGTAGCTGCGCCCGTTGCGCGCCACGGTCTTGACCTCCTTGTGCGCGGCCTGCGCTTCGAGCGTGACCTTGTTGCGCACGAAGGCGAGCATCTTTTCCGCGCTGCCGGGAGCGGCGCCCGCGGGCAGCACCTGCAGGCGCACCGTGGTACCGGCCTTGCCGCGGATCAGCTGCACGACGTCATCGAGCCGCCAGCCGATCACGTCGGTGACCGGCCCTTCGGTTCCCTGACCGACGCCGGTGATGCGATCGTTGGTCTTGAGCGTGCCGGCGACGGCAGCCGGACCACCCTCGATGATGTTCATGATGGTGACGAAGTCGTCGACCACCTGCAGTGACGCGCCGATGCCCTCGTAGTTGAGGCTCATCTGGATGCGGTATTCCTCGGAGCTGCGCGGCGAGAAGTAGCTCGAGTGCGGATCGAAGGCGCGCGCATAGGCGTTCATCAGATTCTCGAACACGTCCTCCGGCGTCACCTGGTCGATGCGCTTCAGCACGCGCTCGTAGCGCTTGCGCAGGATGTCGCCCGCCTCCGCCCAGGTCTTGCCGGTGAGCAGCAGCGACAGCGCATCGTTCTTCACGCGCTTGCGCCACAGCTCGTTCATCTGTGCCTCGTCGGCCGGCCAGGCGGCGTGCGCGCGGTCGAAGTCGAACGTCTCGTTGAGGGTCCAGTCAGGCTCGGTGTTGAGGAGGCTGAGCGCGTACAGGGCGCGCTCGCGGTTGCGCTGCTGGAAGCGCGCGAAGATCAGATACGCCGGGTCGATCGCCCCGGTGCGGATCATGTCGTCGAACTGATCGCGGTAGGCTGCGAACCCGTCGATGTCGCTCGCGAGGAAGTAGCTGCGCTGCGGGTCGAGGAACTCGAGATACCGCTGGTAGACCACTTCCGACATCTTGCGGTCGATCGGCGCGTGGCTGTAGTGGTCTTCCTCGAGGATGCGGCCGATCTTGCGCGCCGTGGCGCGCTGCTGGTCGGTGGGAGCGAGGGCCCCGGGAGGCAGGAGCGAGGGACTCGCCGGCACCTGCGCCGAGCCGCCGAGCGCGAGCGCCGACGCCACCAGCAGGCAGGCAGTTATCCACCCGGAGGAGCGGCGCAGGGGCTGGGTCATCGGATCGGCTCGCAGTTTGAGTACACTGTCAAAGAGCAAGGCTAGAGCGTGCGGTTCGCCCTTAGCAAGTACGGTTTTCACATCATCGAGTCATGAAGCCCCTGGCGGCGCTCCTGGGAATCCTGGCGGGGTCGGCGATGGCCCTGGATTCGGGCCTGATCATGACCTGGGTCGTGATCCTGCTGCTGCCGGCCGACGAGCAGCGCTTCGCGCCCGAGCATGCCCACCTGGCCCAGGCCATAGCGGTTTTCACCCTGGTTTCGGCGGCTTCGGGCGGCAGCTTCTACGGGGAGCTGACCGCGCGCCGCTGGCGCCTCGCCGCTCACGCGGCCACCGTGGCCGCGCTCGCCCTGGCGGTGTGGATGTACTGGCCCAGGTGAGGTGAGGCCGGCGACCCTCAGTCGCCCCGCTCTGCCGGCAGCGCCCGCAGCAGCGCGAAGAAACCGCGTACCAGGAGCAGCAACCCGAGCGGTCCGAGCGCCACCACCCAGAAGACCGCCGACCCGTGGACCAGGCCCACGAAATAGTCGAGCAGCAGCGCGAACGGGCCGGCGCGCGGATTGTCCCCGTGGGTGTAGGCACCCAGCACCCGCATCCCCGCGAACCACACCATGAACGGCATGACGAGCAGACCGAACAGCAGCGCCGCGCCGAGCACCAGCAGCTCGCGCCGCGCCCGGGGCAGGGCGGCGTAGGAGTCGCGGGCGCGCGTCAGTGGTTCGAGCAGTTGCGGTGCGGTCGGGGGCATCTGGTGCTTGCATCCGGGCGCGCCGGGCGCGTGCGGGCATAATAGCCTCCCCATGCAGAAAATCAGAGCTGCGGTCATCGGCGTCGGCTACCTCGGCCGGTTCCATGCCCAGAAATACGCGCAGGCG
Organism: Steroidobacteraceae bacterium; assembly: GCA_035631515.1. Classification (GTDB taxonomy): domain Bacteria; phylum Pseudomonadota; class Gammaproteobacteria; order Steroidobacterales; family Steroidobacteraceae; genus 13-2-20CM-66-19. Next base: position 15,820 of record DASQIP010000032.1, on the reverse strand, counting down.
AACGGCTGCGAGCTGCTCGCCGTGGTGGATACCCGGAGCGAGGCGCGCGAGCAGGTCGCGGCGGAGCTCGGGACGCGAGCCGTGGCCGACTACCGCGAGCTGCTCGGCGCGGTCGATGCGGTGAGCGTGGTGACGCCCACGCCGGCGCATTTCGCCATCGCCCGCGACTTCCTCGAGCGCGGTGCCCACGTACTCGTCGAGAAGCCCATCACCGAGACCGGGGCACAGGCGCGCGAGCTGATCGAGCTCGCCTCGCGCGGCCGGCGCATCCTGCAGGTCGGCCACCTCGAGCGCTTCAATGCGGCGATCCTGGCCGCCGAGCCCTACCTGAACTCGCCGCGCTTCGTCGAGTGCCACCGTCTCGCTCCCTACCGCGAGCGCGGCACCGACGTGAACGTGGTGCTCGATCTCATGATCCACGACATCGACATCGTGCAGACGATCGTCGCCGCCCCGATCAGCACCATCGATGCCGTCGGCACGCCGGTGTTTTCCGAGGAGATCGACATCGCCAACGCCCGCATCCGCTTCGAGAACGGCTGCGTCGCCAACGCCACCGCCTCGCGCGTGAGCCTCAAGACCGAGCGCAAGCTGCGGGTCTTCGAGGACGACGCCTACCTGTCGCTCGACCTGCAGCAGAAGATCATCACCCTGATCCGCAAGCGCGCCGCACCGCCGCGCCCCGGGGAGCTGCCGGTGACCATCGAGGAGCAGAGCCTCGAGCCGGGCGACGCGCTCAAGGCCGAGATCGACTCGTTCCTCGGGTGCATCCGCAGCGGCGGCCGGCCGGTGGTGCCCGGAGAGGCGGGACTCATGGCGCTCGAGACGGCGACGCGCATCACCGAGCAGGTGCAGCAGAGCCTGGCGGCGCGCAGGCCACGCTAGAATCCACCGCCCCATGACACAGGATCCGCAGCACTTCCGGCGCGCCCCGCGACCAGTGACCGTGGCCGCCATCCAGATGGCCTGCGACTGGGATACGCCGGGCAATATCGCCCGCGCCGAGCGACTGGTGCGCGAGGCGGCCGCGCGCGGCGCGCAGGTGATCCTGCTGCCCGAGCTGTTCGAGACGCCGTACTTCTGCATCGAGCAGGATGCGCGCCACCTCGCGCTCGCCCACCCGGTCGGCGAGGACCCGGCGGTGCGCCACTTCGGCGCGCTCGCCCGCGAGCTCGCCGTGGTGCTCCCGGTCAGCTTCTTCGAGCGCGCCGGGCAGGCGTGCTTCAACTCCGTCGCGATTCTCGACGCCGACGGCAGCAATCTGGGCGTCTACCGCAAGTCCCATATTCCCAACGGCCCCGGGTATCAGGAGAAGAACTACTTCGCTCCGGGTGACACCGGCTTCAGGGTGTGGAACACGCGCTTCGCGCGCCTCGGCGTCGGGATCTGCTGGGACCAGTGGTTCCCGGAGTCCGCGCGCGTCATGGCGCTGCTCGGGGCCGAGCTGCTGCTCTTTCCGACCGCGATCGGCACCGAGCCGCCGCCCGCGCTGCCGGTGAACTCGCGCGAGCACTGGCAGCGCACCCAGCAGGGCCATGCGGCGGCGAACCTCACCCCGCTGATCGCCGCCAACCGCTACGGGCTCGAGCGCTCGCTGCAGGACCCGCAGAAACTCTACCTCCGCTTCTATGGCTCCTCGTTCATCGCCGATCCCATGGGCGCCAAGCTCGCCGAGGCGCCCGAGGAGGGCGAGGCGGTGCTGGTGCAGAGCTTCGATCTGGAAGCGATCGCACGGCTGCGCGACAACTGGTTCGTGTTCCGCGACCGGCGGCCGGATCTCTACGGCGTGCTCACCTCGCTCGACGGCCGGCGGGCCGGCTGACGCGCCGCCGGTTGCGGCGGCAGGTCGACCGGCAGAGTGGCCGTCACCCAGGTTCCGGTGTGAGTCGAATTGATTTCCAGCGTGCCACCGAGGCGCGCGATGCGCTCGCGCATGCCGGCGATGGCAACCCCCAGCTCGCCGACCCCTTGCCGGACCTCCTTGAGGGTCCGTGGCGAGATGCCCCGGCCCTCGGCGCCAACCTCCAGCCGCAGCTGCCCCTCGTGAACGGCGAGGCGCACCTTCGCAGGCGAGGATGGGCGTTCCGGTTCGCTGGGCAAGGGCTTCCAGATGGGCGCGCAGGGCCGCGAAGGCGGGACTGGTGCTGTCGATCAATGAGACCGAGATACGCTTGCGCTCCCGGTCCTGCGACTCGACCAACCTTCCGGAAAGCTCCCGCAGAGCCGCTTCGGCCCGTTTGGGCTCCGTGAGGTCGCGCACCACCCGGCCGAATCCCTCGAGCTCTCCGCGTTCGTTGCGTAACGCCGTGATCGAGCCGCTGGCCCAGAAGCGCGAGCCGACGTCTTCGGCGGTGTAGAAACAGGACATGTGCCGGCCGATGATCTCGTGTGCCTGGTATCCGTCGATGCGTTCGGCGCCCTGGTTCCAGGTGGCGACGCGCCCCTGCGGATCGAGCATGCAGATCGCAAAGTCGCGGACGCTTTCGACAAACAGCCGGAAGCGGCGCTCGGTGTCCCCCAGTGTCGCTTCGGGAGTTCCCGATGCCTTCCGGGGTCTTCCGCGCGCGAGCGAGGACTTTTTCGTGGTCATGGCGCGAGCCCCGCACCTCCGGTCGGTCTCTCCGGGCAACCGCTCCGGCAACCGGCGGCCGGAGCGCTGAAGGAGGACAGCGCACGAGGGTCGACGCACGCTCCCAAGGGCACCTTGCCGCGAACCGGACTCCGGTCTTTCGGCGGCCAATGGTGGAGGCGGGGGGAATCGAACCCCCGTCCGTAAGCCCTAGACTTCAGGCTCTACGTACGTAGCTGTCTCTTTGTTTCTCGCGCGGCGCTACCCGAGCAGCAGGGAAGACGCAACGCCAGCGGACGGTGACTCTTAACGCTCCGACCCGTCGCACGCACGGAGCGCGATCCTGTGAACGCGTCCCCTGAGTCGGTCGCACAGGCACGAGCCGGTCAGAGGTCAGCTGCGGTTAGGCAGCCAGAGCGTAGTTGTCGTCGTTGGCAACTATGATTTGCAGCATTTTTAACGAGGGCACTGCGCCTCGGTACGCCCCTGAAGGTTCGTGACCCACGTCGAAACCGGTCGCCCCCTTCAAGTGTGCCCTGCCAGCATACCGCAACCCCGTGCGCGGGGCTTTCCAGCTCTCAGCGGCCCCGCAGCAGCCGCGCCTTGTCGCGCTGCCAGTCGCGCTCTTTTTCCACGGCGCGCTTGTCGTGCTGCTTCTTGCCCTTGGCGAGGCCGAGCTGCAGTTTGGCGCGTCCGTCCTTCCAGTAGAGCTCGAGCGGCACCAGCGTATAACCGCGCCGCTCCACCGCACCGATCAGGCCCTGCAGCTGGCTGCGATGGAGCAGGAGCTTGCGGGTGCGCGCCGGGTCGGGCGTCACGTGCGTCGAAGCGCTGGGCAGCGGCGAGAGATGCGCTCCGATGAGGAAGGCCTCGCCGCCGCGCAGATACACGTAGGCTTCCTTGAGCTGCGCCCGTCCGGCGCGCATGGACTTGACTTCCCAGCCCTGCAACGCGAGGCCCGCCTCGTAGCGCTCTTCGATGAAGTAGTCGAAGCGCGCCTTGCGGTTCTCGGCGATCAGTCGCGGTGCACTCTCGGCTTTGGTCATCGGCTGCCGCTAATGGGACAATGACACCATGCGGGAGGTCAAGCGCTCGGCACTCGTCAACCAGTCGCCGGCGCGGCTGTTCGTGCTCATCAACGACATCGCGAGCTACCCGCAGTTCCTGCCCTGGTGCACGCACGCGCGGGTCGAATCGCGCACGCCGCGGGAGATCGTCGCCACGCTCGGGGTGCGACAGGGTGCGCTGCACGGCGAATTCACCACGCGCAACACCCTGGACGCCGACCGCAGTGTGCAGATGCAGCTGGTGAGCGGGCCGTTCCGGGCGCTCGAGGGCCAGTGGCTGCTGACGCCGGCCGGGGAGGGCTGCCGGGTGGAGCTCACGATGCGCTTCGCGTTCAGGAACGCTCTCACGGGGCTGCTGTTCGAGCAGAAGTTCGCCGACACCGTCGGCTCGCTGGTAGACGCGTTCGTCGCGCGGGCACGGGTGGCGAAGTGACGCACTGCGTGGTCGCCTACGCGACGCGCGAGCGCCAGTACCTGTGGCGCGTGGAGCTGGCGTCGCGAGCGACCATCGCCGATGCACTCGCCGCCGCGCGCCACGCCGCGGAGCGCGAGCGCGCCGGCCTCGATCCGGCGCTGTGGGAGCTCGCGCCGGTTGGCGTGTTCGGCGAGCCCCGGGGGCGCGAGAGCGAGGTGCAGGATGACGATCGGATCGAGCTCTACCGGCCGCTGCGCGCCGATCCGCGCGCGCGCCGCCGCGAGCGCGTGCAGCGCGAGCGTGTGCAGCGCGAGCGCCGCAAGGGAGCGACGCGCGGCTAGATCTTCGGGAACTTCTGCACCGAGATATCGTTGTCCGGTGCACGCGGTGCGGTATCGGGGATGTTGTCGTGCTGGAAGCTCGCCACCTTGTCGTCCTTGAAGAGCACGACCAGGTGGCGCTGCTCGGGCCGCTCGAGGTGGCCGCTCTTGAAGTAATAGAGGTAGTCCCAGCGGTCCTTGTCGAAGACATCCGGGATCATCGGCGAGCCGAGCAGGTAGCGCACCTGGGTGCGAGTCATGCCGACCTGCAGCTGGGCGACGGTCTTGCCCTCCAGGTAGTTGCCCTGCTGGATGTTCATGCGATAAATGCAGCCGCCGAGCGGCAGCGCCGCGAAGCCTAAGGCGGTCAGGGCGATCGAGGGTAGGCGCATGCGGGTCCGTTGGAGGATAATCACGCGGAAGAGCGAATAATACCTGATTCCGGAGAAGTCCCGTGGAAGGCAAGGACCTGCGCAAAGCCGGCCTGAAGGTGACACTGCCCCGGCTGAAGATCCTCGAGATCCTCGAAGGCAGTACCACGCGGCACCTCTCCGCCGAGGACATCTACCGCACGCTGCTCGAGTCCAACGAGGACATCGGGCTCGCCACCGTGTATCGCGTGCTGACGCAGTTCGAAGCGGCCGGGCTCGTCACGCGTCACCACTTCGAAGACGGCATGGCGGTGTTCGAGCTCAACCAGGGCACGCATCACGACCACATCGTGTGCCTCGACTGCGGGCGGGTCGAGGAGTTCGTGGACTCGGGGATCGAGGCGCGCCAGACGGCCGTCGCGGGCAAGCTCGGCTTCACGATCCGCGATCACTCGCTGATTCTCTACGGGCACTGCCAGCGCCCGGATTGTCCGCACCGCAAGCTCAAGACCAGCTGAGGCCCTGTGCTCGCGGGCCAAAGCTGATGCGCCTTCTGCCCGCGAGCGGTACCCCGCCGATCGGTGGGCCTGCAATGGTCTAGCTGCGCCGCGCCGCCGGCGGGCGCGGCTGCTTCACGGTATTGCCGGAAGCGTCGGCTCCGCCGGCGCCGCTCCCCCCGGCACGGGCAGCAGTGCCGCGTTCTGCGGCGTTCAGCATGTCGCGCGCGTGCGCGCGCGCCTTGTCGGTGACTTCGACGCCGCCGAGCATGCGGGCCAGCTCCTCGACGCGCTCGCCGGCGGTCAGCTCGTTGAGCGTCGTGCGGGTGGTGCGCCCGTCGGTCAGCTTGGTGACCCGCAGATGGTGGTGCGACTGGCAGGCAACCTGCGGCAGGTGCGTGACGCACAGCACCTGGCCGCGCTCGCCGAGCCGGCGCAACTCGCGCCCGACGATCTCCGCGACCGCGCCGCCGATGCCGGCGTCGACCTCGTCGAACACCATGCAGCGCCTCTCCTCCGTCGCGCACGACACCTGCACCGCCAGCGAGAGGCGCGCGAGCTCGCCGCCCGAGGCCACCTTGGCGAGCGCGCGTGGCGGCTGGCCCGGGTTGGCGCTCACGCGGAACTCGACCTGATCGATGCCGTGCTGGGTCGGATCGGCGTTGCCGGCCTGCGTGACATCGGCCTCGAAGCGCCCGCCTGACATCCCGAGCGTCTGCATGCGCGCGCCGATGTCCCGGGCGAGCGCCCGCGCCGCCTTCTGGCGCTTGCCGGAGAGCTCCTGCGCCTGGCTGCGGTAGCCCTCGAGCGCGGCGGCGAGCTCCTTGCGCAGCTGCGCCAGGTCGAGCTCGGCGCGCTCGAGCTGCTCGAGCTCCACGCGCAGCTGTGCGGCACGCTCGGGGAGCTGCGCCGGCGCGATGCGGTGCTTGCGCGACAGCTCTTCGATGGCCGCCAGGCGCCGCTCGACCTCGTCCTGGCGCGTCGCATCCACGTCGAGCGACTCGCCATAGCGCTCGAGCTCGCGTGCCGCCTCGCGGATCTGCACCGACGCCTCTTCCAGGAGCGCCAGCACCCCGGTGAGCTTGGTATCGAGCGCCACCAGCGGGCGCAGTGCCGTGAGCGCGCGGCTGACTCCCGCATGCGCGCTCGCGGCGTCGTTCTCGTAGAGCTCGCCGAGCGCCAGCTGAGCGCCGGCCGCCAGGCGGCCGCGGTTGGCGAGCCGCGCGCGCTCCTCGCCCAGGGCCGCGAGCTCACCGTCCTTGAGCTGCAGGCCTTCGAGCTCCTGTACCTGGTAGCGCAGCAGATCGAGCCTGGCGTCCCGGTCGCGCGCCTTGCTCTCGAGCTCCAGCGTACGGTTCAGCAGTCCGAGCCAGACGCGATACGCGATCCCGACCTGGGCGGTGATGGCGGTGAGCGAGCCGTAGCCGTCGAGCAGCTCGCGCTGCGAGGCGCTGCGCGTCAGGGACTGGAACTCGTGCTGGCCGTGGATATCGATGAGGATGTTGCCGGCGTCGCGCAGCGACTGCACCGGGACCGACTGGCCGTTGAGATAGGCGCGCGAGCGGCCGTCGCTCCCGACCACACGGCGCATGATGAGCTCGCTGCCGGCCCCGATCGACTGCTCCTCGAGCCATTGCCGCAGCTCGCGCGGTGCCTGCGCGACGTCGAAGGTGGCCGAGACCTCGGCGCGCTCGGCGCCATGGCGCACCACCTCGGCCCCGGCGCGGCCGCCGGCGAGCAGCTGCAGCGCGTCGACGATGATCGACTTGCCGGCGCCGGTCTCGCCGGTGAGAACCGTGAGCCCGGCACGCAGCTCGAGCTCGACCGCATCGATGATGGCGAAGTCGCGGATCTGCAGATGCGTCAGCAAGCCGCCGCCCTCAGCGCCCGAGCGCGCCGCGCCCCCAGTGGAGCTTGGACCGCAGCAGCGTGTAGTAGTCGTATCCCGCCGGGTGCAGCAGCGTCACGCGTTCCTTTGCCGTGCGCACCTCGAGCCGGTCGCCCGCCTGCAGGGCCCCGAGCCGCATGCCGTCGCACGAGACGTGCGCCTGGGTGTCCAGGCGTTCGAGCAGCGCCACCTCGATGACGGCGCGCGAGGAGATGACGATCGGACGGTCGGACAGGGTGTGCGCGCAGATCGGCGCGAGCACCAGCGCCTCGAGGTGCGGCTCGATGATCGGGCCGCCGCAGGAGAGCGCATAGGCGGTCGAGCCCGTTGCGGTCGCGACGATGATGCCGTCGCCGCCATGCGTGTTGACATACCGCTGGTCGATGCGCGTCTCGAAGTCGAGCGTGCGGCCGGTATCGTGCTTCTGCATGACGACGTCATTGAGCGCCAGCGCCTGCGCGATGCCTCCGCCGGCCGAGTGCAGCTGTGCGGCCAGCAGCGGACGGTCGTCGCTCTCGAGCTCGCCGCGCAGCGCCGCATCGACCGCGGGCAGCATGTTCTCGGGCATGACGTCGGTGAGGAATCCGAGCCGGCCGCGGTTGACACCGAGAAGTGGCACGCCGTGGCGGGCCACGAGGCGCGCCGCCTGCAGCAGAGTGCCGTCGCCGCCCACGGCGATCACCAGGTCGGCGCGCTCGCCGATCGAGGCCGCCGTGACGCGCACGGCGCCCGCGGCCTCGGCCGCCGGTGCCGCTTCAGCGACCAGCACCTGCACGCCCTGGCCCTTCAGATGCGGTAGCAGGGAATTCAGCGTGTCGGTCACGCGCGCGTCGGTGAACCTGCAGATCACCGCACAGCTGCGAACGGGGAAAGCCATCCGCGCTCCAGGTTTTACTAAACGCCCCGCCAGCTTCGCGAGGCGGGGCCTTTGTAACACGCTGGCGCGGCTCCCGGCCAATGCTGCAGAACACATCTGCGCGGCCGTACCGGTGCGCCGATTTCTCGCGTGCCGCCGTCCGCCCTTCCCGCGCCGGCCGTGCATGATGTAAGGTCCGACGCTGAACGCTATGGCGCACGAAACCCGGGACGAGGCCTTGGGCGAGCGGGCCCAGCACCTGCTGCGGATCCTCGTCGAGACCTACATCCGCGAGGGCCAGCCGGTCGGCTCGCGCGCGCTGTCGCGCGAATCGGGCCTGCAGCTCTCGTCGGCCACCGTGCGCAACGTGATGGCGGATCTCGAGGAGCTCGGCTTCGTCGCCTCGCCCCATACCTCCGCCGGTCGCGTGCCCACCGACAAGGGTTACCGGTTCTTCGTCGATACGCTGTTGCAGCTGCGCCCGCTCGATGAGGCGGCGACCGCGGAGATCCGCCGCCAGGTCGAGGCGAGTCGCGACAGCTCAACCGACCTCGTCACCGCGGTGTCGCAGTTGCTCTCGAGCGCGACGCGGCTCGCCGGGGTCGTCACCCTGCCACGCACCCGCTCGGCCTCGATCACCCAGATGGAGTTCGTGGCGTTGTCGGAGAACCGCGTCCTCGTGGTGCTGGTCTTCAACGACCGCGAGGTGCAGAACCGCATCATCCAGCTCGAGCGCCGCTACTCGCCGGATGAGCTGAAGCGCGCCTCGAACTACCTCAACGAGCAGTTCCGCGGCCGTACGCTGCGCGAGGCGCGCCAGGAGATCCTGCGGCAGCTGTCCGAGGCGCACGCGCACCTGAATCAGATCATGCTGGAGGCGATCTCGGTGGCGCAGCAGGTGTTCGAGAGCGGCGGCGAGGAGCGGCTCGAGTACGTGATCAAGGGCGAGACCAACCTGATGGGCGTGGCCGAGCTCACCAGCGTCGAGAAGCTGCGGCGGCTGTTCGAGGCGTTCAACGAGAAGCGCGACTTCCTGCACCTGCTCGACCACAGTCTCAAGGCGGAGGGGGTGCAGATCTTCATCGGCCACGAATCTGGCTATCAGATCCTGGATGATTGCAGCGTGGTCACCGCCCCCTACGGCGACGGGGACTCCGTGGTCGGGGTGCTCGGCGTGATCGGACCGACCCGGATGGCCTACGAGCGGGTCATCCCGATCGTCGATATGACCGCTAAACTGCTCGGTGCGGCCTTGAATTCGCGCCGCTGAGCCCCACGCTGCCGGCGTGGCGCGCAACCTGGAGAGCAGAGCAAAGATGACCGCAAACGAGCCCCGACGGGACGCGCCGGGCGGGCCGGCCGCCGAGCCCACCGCCGTGCTGCCCGAGACGGCGGCCCAGCTGGTGGAGCTCGAGAGGCTGCAGCTGGCGCTCGGTGAGTCCGAAGAGCGCGCCCGCAGCCACTGGGAGCAGTACCTGCGCGCGGTGGCGGAGCTCGAGAACGTGCGCAAGCGCGCCGCACGCGATGTCGAGGCCGCCAACCGCTACGGACTGGAGAAGTTCGTCGAGGAGCTGCTGCCGGTGCGGGACAGTCTCGAGCTCGCGGTCCAGAACGCAGGCCAGGCCGATGCCCGCAGCCTCGCCGCAGGGCAGGTGGCGACGCTCAAGCTTCTCGAGAAGGCGCTGGAGAAGGTCGGCGTCAGCGTGCTCGATCCCCCGCCCGGCGAGCCCTTCGACCCGGGCCGCCAGGAGGCCATGATGATGCAGGAGTCGGCCACCGCGGCGCCCAATTCGGTGCTCAAGGTCGTGCAGCCCGGCTACGAGCTGAACGGCCGCCTGCTGCGGCCCGCGCGGGTGATCGTCGCCCGGGCGCCGGGCGGCTGACGGGTCCCCCGGGGAGAAGGCCCCATACGCCTTGAAAGGGCGCCGGGCCATCCCTAAGAAGTGACCCTGGACTATCCCTCTTTCAGAGATTTTGCGTCGGAGTGACCCCATGGCAAAGGTAATCGGCATCGACCTCGGCACCACCAATTCGTGCGTGGCCATCATGGAGGGCGGCAAGCCCCGGGTGATCGAGAACAGCGAGGGCGACCGTACCACCCCCTCGATCGTGGCCTTCACCAAGGACAGCGAGGTCATCGTCGGCCAGCCGGCCAAGCGCCAGGCCGTCACCAATCCGCAGAACACCCTGTTCGCGATCAAGCGCCTCATCGGCCGCAAGTTCGAGGACGAGGTCGTGCAGCGCGACATCAAGATGGTGCCGTACAAGATCGCCCGGGCCGACAACGGCGACGCCTGGGTCGAGGTGCAGGGCAAGAAGATGGCCCCTCCCGAGATCTCGGCGCGCGTGCTCATGAAGATGAAAAAGACCGCCGAGGATTACCTCGGCGAGCCGGTGACCGAGGCCGTCATCACGGTACCGGCCTACTTCAACGATTCGCAGCGCCAGGCCACCAAGGACGCGGGCCGCATCGCCGGCCTTGAGGTGAAACGCATCATCAACGAGCCGACCGCGGGCGCGCTCGCCTACGGGCTCGATAAGCAGGGGGGCGATCGCAAGATCGCCGTGTATGACCTGGGCGGCGGCACCTTCGACATCTCGATCATCGAGATCGCCGAGGTCGACGGCGAGCGCCAGTTCGAGGTGCTCTCGACCAACGGCGACACCTTCCTCGGCGGCGAGGACTTCGACCTGCGCATCATCAACTTCCTCGCCGAGCAGTTCCAGAAGGAGTCCGGCGTCGACGTTCGCAAGGACCCGCTCGCGATGCAGCGCCTCAAGGAGGCGGCGGAGAAGGGCAAGATCGAGCTGTCCTCGACCCAGCAGACCGACATCAACCTGCCCTACATCACCGCGGACGCCTCGGGGCCGAAGCACCTCAACATCAAGCTGACTCGCGCCAAGCTCGAGTCGCTGGTCGAGGATCTGGTGCAGAAGACCGTAGCGCCGTGCCGGACCGCGATGAAGGACGCCGGGGTCTCCGCCGCGGACGTCGCCGAGGTGATCCTGGTCGGCGGCCAGACGCGCATGCCGCTCGTGCAGAAGTATGTCAAGGATCTCTTTGGCAAGGAGCCGCGCAAGGACGTCAATCCCGACGAGGCGGTGGCGGTGGGGGCTGCGATCCAGGCGGGCGTGCTCGCCGGCGAAGTGAAGGACGTGCTGCTGCTCGACGTCACCCCGCTCTCGCTCGGTATCGAGACGCTCGGCGGCGTCATGACCAAGCTGATCGAGAAGAACACTACGATCCCGACCAAGGCGTCGAACACGTTCTCGACCGCCGACGACAACCAGACGGCGGTGACCATTCACGTGCTGCAGGGTGAGCGCGACCGCGCGGCCGACAACAAGTCGCTCGGCAAGTTCGACCTCTCGGACATTCCGCCGGCGCCGCGCGGCATGCCGCAGATCGAGGTGTCCTTCGACATCGACGCCAACGGCATCCTCAACGTGTCGGCCAAGGACAAGGCGACCGGCAAGGAGCAGAAGATCGTCATCAAGGCCTCGAGCGGCCTCTCCGAGGACGAGATCAAGCGCATGGTGCGCGACGCCGAGGCGCACGCCGAGGAGGACAAGCGCTTCCGCGAGCTGGTCGACACGCGCAACAAGGCGGACGGCCTGATCCACGCCGTGGAGAAGTCGCTGCAGACGCTCGGCGACAAGGCCGATGCGGCCGAGCGCGCCAGCGTGGAGTCGGCGGTGTCGGATCTGCGCACCGCGCTTAAGGGCGACGACCGCGGCGTCATCGAGAAGAAGACCGAGGCGCTCGCCCAGGCATCAAGCGCGATCGCCCAGCGGGCCTATGCCGGGCAGCAGGGCGGGGCTGGTGCGGGGCCCGAGGCCGCGGCGGCCGGCGCGGGAGCCGCGGGCGGCGGCAGCGGCGGCAGCGGCGGCGCGGGCAAGGACGACGTCGTCGATGCCGAATTCGAAGAGGTGAAGGACAAGGGACGCAAGGCCTCTTGATCAATTGGGCAAAATCGCCTGCGGCGATTTTGCCGGACATTACTTCGTCGACCGCAGGCAAAGAGCGCGGTCTTTGCCTGCTGCCCCGGCGGGTTAGGCGTTCGATAAAAAAATAGATGTCCAAGCGCGACTACTACAAGGTACTCGACGTACCGCGCACTGCGACCGAGGCGCAGATCAAGCAGGCGTACCGGCGCCTGGCGATGAAGTACCACCCGGACCGCAACCCGAACGACCGGGAGGCGGAAGAGCGCTTCAAGGAGGCCAAGGAGGCCTCCGAGGTGCTCACCGACGCGCACAAGCGCGCCCTCTACGATCAGCACGGACACCCCGGCCTCGAGGCGGCGGCCCGCGGCGGCGGCCGCGGCGGCTTCAGCGCCGGGGACGCCTTCAGCGACATCTTCGGCGATGTGTTCGGCGACATCTTCGGCGGCGCACGCCGCGGCGGGCGCTCACAGGTATTCCGCGGTGCCGATCTGCGCTATGAGCTCGCGCTGGATCTCGATCAGGCCGTATTTGGCACCACCGCCGAGATCGAGGTGGCGAAGCTCGCCGAGTGCGACACCTGCCACGGCAGCGGCGCCGCCAAGGGCAGCCAGCCCGCCACCTGCGAGAGCTGCGGGGGCGCGGGCCAGGTGCGCATCAGCCAGGGCTTCTTCCAGCTGCAGCAGACCTGTCCGCGTTGCCGCGGGTCCGGCACCGTCATCAGGAATCCCTGCGACACCTGCCTCGGACAGGGGCGCGTGCGCCGCACGCGCAAGCTCTCGGTGAAAGTCCCCGCCGGCGTCGACAACGAGGATCGCGTGCGCCTCTCCGGCGAGGGCGAGGCCGGCCGCAACGGCGGGCCGCCCGGGGATCTCTACGTCGAGATTCACGTGCGCGAGCACCCGATCTTCGAGCGCGACGGCGAGCATCTGTCCTGCGAGGTGCCGGTGAGTTTCGCCACCGCGGCGCTCGGCGGCGCGGTCGCGGTGCCGACTCTCGACGGCGACGTGACGCTCAAGATTCCGGCCGAGACGCAGTCCGGCCGCGTGTTTCGCCTCCGCGACAAGGGAGTGAAGCCGGTGCGCGGCGGCGCCCGCGGCGATCTGTTCTGCCGCGTGGTGGTCGAGACCCCGGTGCACCTCACGGCGGAGCAGCGTGACCTGATCCGCTCGCTCGACGACTCCCTCAAGACGCACTCGAGCAAGCACGCGCCGCGCGAGAAAGGCTTTCTCGACGGCGTGAAGCGCTTCTTCGGGTCGGACCGCGGCGAGGCCTGAGGGGGCCGCGGCGCGCATGGCTTCCGATCCACGCAAGGCACCTCTCACCCGCATCGCGCTGATCGGCGTCACCGGCCGCATGGGCCAGGCCGTGCTGCGCGCGGCTCCCGGCTTCCCGCAGCTGCTCATCACCGGCGCCGTCGCCTCGGCGGCGAGCCTCGCGCTCGGGCGCGACGCCGGCGAGCTCGCAGGCCTCGCCCCCACGAACCTCACCGTCACCAGCGATCTCAGGCGCGCGCTCGCCGACGCGGATGTCGCGATCGACTTCAGCCACGCCGCCGCCACCGGCGCGAACGTCGCCGCCTGCCGCGCGGCGCGCACACCGCTCCTCATCGGCACCACGGGGCTCGACGCCGCGCTCGAGCCGGCGATCGATGCCGCAGCCGGCGAGATCGCGCTGCTGGTGGCACCCAACACGAGCATCGCGGTGGCACTACTCGCCGAGCTCGTGCGCCAGAGCGCGCAGGCGCTGCCCGCCAGTTTCGATATCGACGTCCTCGAGCTGCACCACCGGATGAAGCGCGATGCTCCGTCGGGCACGGCGCTCACCTTGGGCCGGGCCGCAGCGAGCGCGCGCGGCTTGCCGCCCCCCGCAGGGCTCACGCCCAGCCCCCGGGAGGGTGGGGATCAGGGCCGCCCTGATGGGCAGATCGGGGTTACCAGCATCCGCGCCGGGGACATCGTGGGCGAGCACACCGTGCTCTTTTCCGGGCCCGGCGAGCAGCTCGCTCTGACCCACCGGGCGAGCGATAGGGAGATATTTGCCCGTGGTGCCCTGACGGCAGCGCTCTGGCTCGTGTCTCGGCCCCCGGGGCGCTACAGCATGCGCGATTTTATTGGTTCCAAAACATTATCTTAGAGCTCAAGTCACGAGATGACTTGAGCTTTGCGAGGCTCCACTGGGGGGAATTTTCCGTGGACACGTCGACCGCCCAACCCGTAAAATTTCCACCTAATCCGTGTACGGGTTAGTCCATGCAAGGCGGGAGGATGTTCGATGAGAACTCCTCCCGCTTTGTATATGTGCGTGAAGGGGAAGTGAACCGGTGAGCATACCTGCGGTGCTCGCGCTGGCCGACGGAACGATCTTCCGCGGACAGTCGATCGGAGCCAAGGGCAACACCACAGGCGAAGTCGTTTTCAACACCGCCCTCACTGGCTATCAGGAAATTCTCACCGACCCCTCGTACGCGCGACAGATCGTCACGCTGACCTGTCCCCACATCGGCAACACCGGCGCGACTCCCGAGGACCTCGAGGCGGCGCAGATCTATCCCGCGGGTCTCATCATCCGCGATCTGCCGATCCGCTCGAGCAACTGGCGCGCGAACGAGTCGCTGCCGGAGTTTCTCGAGCGCGGCCGGGTGGTCGCCATCGCCGGCATCGACACGCGGCGTCTCACCCGCCTGCTGCGCGAGAACGGCGCGCAGGCGGGCTGCATCATGACGGGCGAGAAGGCCGATGAAGCCGCGGCCATCAAGCTGGCGCGCAAGTTTCCCGGCCTCAAGGGCATGGATCTCGCCAAGGTGGTGAGCACCAAGCGCAGCTTTCAGTGGAACGACGGCAGCGTGTGGCCCGATCCGTCACGTCCGCCGATCCGCTCGCAGCAACGGCTGCACGTCGTCGCCTACGACTTCGGCATCAAGCGCAACATCCTCAGGCTGCTCGCCGACTTCGGCTGTCGCATGACGGTGGTGCCGGCACAGACTGCGGCCACGGACGTCCTGGCGCTCGAGCCCGACGGCGTATTCCTCTCCAACGGTCCCGGAGACCCGGAGCCCTGCAGCTATGCGATCGCGGCGACCCGCAAGTTCCTCGAGACCGACGTGCCGGTGTTCGGCATCTGTCTCGGGCACCAGATCCTCGGGCTCGCCGCCGGCGCGCACACCGTGAAGATGAAGTTCGGGCATCACGGCGCGAATCACCCGGTGCAGGATCTCGAGTCGGGCCGCGTCTTCATCACCAGCCAGAATCATGGCTTCGCCGTCGACGAGTCGACCCTGCCCCCGGGCGTCAAGGCGACGCATCGCTCGCTCTTTGACGGCTCGCTCCAGGGACTCACCTTCACCGACCGGCCGGCCTTCGGTTTCCAGGGCCACCCGGAGGCGAGCCCGGGGCCGCACGACATGCGCGCGCTCTTCGAGCGCTTCAACCACCTGATGCTGCGGCGGCTGCAGGCGCAGCTGAAGCTCGCCGAGGACACGCTGCGCCGCCAGCAAGCCGGGTCGGCCCGATGAGCAGCCGGCACTAGATGCCGAAGCGCACCGACATCGAGAGCATCCTGATCATCGGTGCCGGCCCGATCATCATCGGCCAGGCGTGCGAGTTCGATTAATCCGGAGCCCAGGCCTGCAAGGCGCTGCGCGAGGAGGGCTACCGGGTCATTCTGGTGAACTCCAACCCCGCGACCATCATGACCGACCCGGAGATGGCGGACGCCATCTACATCGAGCCGGTCAACTCGCGCACCGTGGCGCGCATCATCGAGAAGGAGCGGCCCGACGCGCTGCTGCCGACGATGGGCGGGCAGACGGCGCTCAACTGCGCGCTCGACCTCGCACGCGAGGGCGTGCTGAAAAAGTGGAACGTGGAGATGATCGGCGCCTCGCGCGAGG
>DASQIP010000031.1:0-2716 GCA_035631515.1 Steroidobacteraceae bacterium | reverse complement strand
TCCCTGGTACTGTCCGATTACCTGCTGCTCCTGCAGCGCCTGGTACAGGGCAGCGCCTCCGAGCAGGCCGAGATCCTCGCGCGCGCCCAGAACGAGTACGACACGGCGCCGACGCCGAGCCACGAGCTCAGGCTCGCCCTGATCCTCTCGACCCCCGGGCACCCGGCGACCGACCAGCCGCGTGCCCAGCGGCTGCTGCGCGAGCTCATGGCACACCCCGAAACGCTGCTGCCCGCCGAGCGGGCCCTCGCCTTCCTGCAGCTTTCGCTAATTGACGACCATTTGACGCTCGTCGCGGAAAACCGCAGGCTCCAGACCGACGCGGTGCGCGAGGATCAGGCGCGCACGGCGGCCGCCGCCCGACGCCTGCAGGCGGAGGTCGACGAGAACACGCGGCTGCGCAAGGAGCTGGAGGAAGCGCGCGCCAAGCTGGACGCGATCGCCAACATCGAGCGCTCGCTGAACGAGCGCAAGCCCGGCACCACGACGCCGCACCCATGAGCTGACACGGGGGAAGCCGTACTTGAATCAGACCGGTAAACGTAAAGCGCGCATTCTCGTGGTCGACGACGATCCGGGGTTGCTGCGCCTCCTCACCATCCGCCTGCGCGCGGAGAGTTACGACGTCGAGGCCGTCGAGAGCGCGGCGCAAGCGCTCGCGGCCGCCAGCCGCTTCCGCCCGGACCTCGTGATCACCGACCTGCGCATGGACCAGATGGACGGCATCGGGCTCCTCAAGGAGCTGCAGAACCGCTGGCCGGGGCTCAAGGTCATCATCCTCACGGCGCACGGCACCATCCCCGATGCGGTACAGGCCACGCAGATGGGCGCGTTCGGCTTCCTCACCAAGCCGGTCGACAAGCAGGAGCTGCTCGATCAGGTGCAGAAGGCGCTGCGTATCTCGGGCTTCGGTGCCTCGGACGAGGACTGGCGCGCGGAGATCGTCACGCGCAGCGCCGTCATGGAAGAGAAGCTCGCTCAGGCGCACATGGTCGCCGGAACCGATGCGCGCGTGCTGATCACGGGCGAGAGCGGCACCGGCAAGGAATTGCTGGCACGTGCCATCCATCGCGCCAGCCCGCGCCGCAACAAGCCGTTCGTCGCCATCAACTGCAGCGCGATGGCGGAGAACCTGCTGGAATCGGAGCTGTTCGGCCACGAGAAGAGCCCGGCGGGCGCGACGAGCCGCGCGCACCAGGGGCTGTTCGTGGCCGCGGACGGCGGCACACTCATGCTCGATGAGATCGGCGACATGCCGGCGCGGCTGCAGGTGAGGCTGCTGCGGGTGCTGCAGGAGAACGCGATCCGCCCCATGGGCGGCGGCGATGCGATCCCGGTCAACGTGCGCGTGATCTCCGCCACCCACCGCGACCTGCAGCAGCTCATGGCGAGCGGGCAGTTCCGCGAGGACCTCTACTACCGGCTGAACGTCGTGCACATCGACATTCCGCCACTCAGCCGCCGCCGCGAGGACATACCGCTGCTGGTCGCGCATTTCCTCGCCCAGATCGCCCGCGAGAGCGGGGTGCGCAAGATCTACGCGCCGGAGGCGGTCGAGCTGCTCGCGACCGCCGACTGGCCCGGCAACATCCGCCAGCTGCAGAACGTGGTGCGCCAGAATGTCGCGCTGTCGCAGACCCCCATCATCCCGGTGGAGCTCGTGCAGCAGTCACTCGGCGGCTCGCCGGGGCGCCTGCCCTCGTTCGACGAAGCGCGCGATGAGTTCACGCGCAGCTACCTCTCGCAGATCCTGCAGATCACCGGCGGCAACGTGAGTCAGGCGGCACGCCTCGCGCGGCGCAACCGCACCGACTTCTACAAGCTCCTGGCGCGGCATCAGCTGACGCCGGAGGAGTTCAAGCAGCGTTAGGGCAGCAGGCCGTAGACGGTGAGCTGATTGGTGCCCACCACATAGACCTTGCCGTTGGCCACCGTCGGCACGACGAACTTGACGGCATTGCCGCAGGTGTCCGTGCTGAGCGTGCTGCTGCTCCACAGCGTCGTGGCGAGATTGGTCGCATCGTAGGCGCGCAGAATCGCCGGCCCCGTTACACCTGCGCCGCCGGTCTGGGTTCCGCTGGCGTTGGTATCGAGCGCCCACGCGACCGCCGTGGTCGCACTCGCCCCCGCCGCGGAGATCACCACGTTGACGCCGGGATACCCGTAGCTTTCGGTGCTCTGTGACGCAGGCGAGGATGCGAGCACGGCGTTGCTGATCGGATAGACCTTCACGTTATCCCCCACGGCGCCGGCATACACGTTGCCGTTCCAGTAGGAGGCCGTGCTGAAGAAGCCGGTGGTGATGCCCCCGCCCGTGTTGTTCACCTGTACCGTCTGGAGATTGGTGTTCGTGACGGCGTTGTACTGCCCCATGCTGTCGCGGTCGACCAGGTACAGGATCGATTCCTTGTCGGAGGCGATGGCGAGGTGCGAATGAGTCCCCGATCCTGCGGCATTCGGAAGCAGCACGACGCCCGCGGAGCCGAAATCCAGGTCGCCGCTCTGGAGGGAGGACTGATTGGAGGGCGTGAAGAAGTCGGTCACGGTAAGACCGCTCGTGAGCTTGACCAGCGTGTCGCCGAAGTTGTCGGCGGGCGCCAGCGGCGGCAGTGCCGTGATGTTGAAGGGGCCGTTGGCGGTCGAGAGATACACGTTCCCGCTGCCGTCAGCGGCGGGTCCCGCACCGGCCATCCAGATCGCAGCGCCGGTCGACACG
>DASQIP010000030.1:0-1736 GCA_035631515.1 Steroidobacteraceae bacterium | reverse complement strand
TAGCCGGCCATCTGCACGCGGATCTGCTGCTGCAGCTCGCCGTCGAGCCGCTCGAACTCGAGCAGCGCGCGCGGGTGCACGCCGATCATGCGGTTGATGATGAACTCGAGGCGCGCGAGCCCGACGCCGTGGTTGGGGATGCCGGCGAAGTCGAAGGCGCGGTCGGGATTGCCGACGTTCATCATGATCTTGACGGGGATCTTCGGCAGCGCGTCGAGCTCGATCTGCTTGCGCTCGAATTCGAGCACGCCGTCGTACACCTGGCCGGTGTCGCCCTCGGCGCACGACACCGTGACCGGCTGGCCGTCACGGATGCGCTGGGTCGCATCGCCGCAGCCGACCACCGCCGGGATTCCCAGCTCGCGGGCGATGATGGCCGCGTGACAGGTGCGGCCGCCGCGGTTGGTGACGATCGCCGCGGCGCGCTTCATGACCGGCTCCCAGTCCGGATCGGTGATGTCCGCGACCAGCACGTCGCCCGACTGCACGCGCGCGATCTCGCTCACGTCGCGGATGACGCGCGCCGGGCCTGCGCCGATGCGCTGGCCGATGCTGCGGCCGCTGGCGAGCACGCGCGAGCGGCTCTTGAGCGTGTAGCGCTGGATGATGCGGCCGGCGCGGCTCTGCACCGTCTCGGGCCGCGCCTGCAGGATGAAGATCTCGCCGCTCGCGCCGTCCTTGCCCCACTCGATGTCCATCGGCCGGCCGTAGTGCTCCTCGATGACGAGCGCCTGGCGCGCGAGCGTCTCGAGGTCGGCGTCGGTGAGGCAGAAGCGCCGCCGCTCGGCCTCCGGCACCTCGACGGTCGCCACGCGCGCATCGCTTCCGGCCGGCGCGTACACCATCTTGATCGCCTTGCCGCCGAGGTTGCGCCGCACCACGGCGTAGCGGTTCGCGCGCAGCGCGGGCTTGTACACGTAGAACTCGTCCGGGTTGACCGCCCCCTGCACCACGGTCTCGCCCAGGCCCCACGCGCCGGTGATGAACACCACGTCGCGAAAGCCCGAGTCGGTATCGAGGGTGAACATGACGCCACTCGCGCCGAGGTCGCTCCTCACCATGTGCTGCACGCCGGCCGAGAGCGCCACGGCGCCGTGATCGAAGCCCTGATGCACGCGGTAGGCGATCGCGCGGTCGTTGAACAGCGATGCGAACACCCGGTGCATGGCCTCGAGCACCGCGGCCTCACCGCGCACGTTGAGGAAGGTCTCCTGCTGCCCGGCGAAGGAGGCTTCGGGCAGATCCTCGGCCGTGGCCGAGGAGCGCACCGCGACCGCGATGTCGGCGCCGTCGCTCATGCGCTCGAGCTCCGCGCTCACCGCCTGATTGAGCGCGGCGCTGAACGGCGTCGCCAGGATCCACTGGCGGATGCGCGCACCGCTCGCGGCGAGCTTCACCACGTCGTCGACGTCGAGGGCGGCGAGCTCGGCGCGGATGCGCGCCTCGAGCCCGCCCTGTGCGAGAAACTCGCGATAGGCGTGGCTGGTGGTGGCGAAGCCCCCCGGGACGCGCACGCCGAGCCCGGCCAACGCGCCGATCATCTCCCCGAGCGAGGCGTTCTTGCCCCCGACGGTCTCGATGTCGCGCACACTCAGGCGCTCGAAGGGGATCACATAGGGGTTCAAGGCTGACTTGCTCCGCTCGCCGTGCGGTGAAACACTTCCCGCGTCGCCATGAGCCGTCGAACCATTTTCTTCGTCTCGGACCAGACCGGCGTGACCGCCGAAACGATGGGT
>DASQIP010000029.1:0-37350 GCA_035631515.1 Steroidobacteraceae bacterium | reverse complement strand
GTCTCTATGCCGAGCGCCCATCCTCCAACGAGGACCAGAAATCCGACCGCCGCAACCAGACCGCCGATAACGGCGGCCAACAGGCGCGAGACGCGTGGGTTTGCGGAATTCGGTCCGATCACTTGAGCGCAGCCCGTGCCTTTGCAACGGGCCACAGGCTGCCACGTTCGCGACGCGCGATCAGTACGTAAATGCCGATAGTGAATCCCGGCGATTGGATTTGCGGCTTTTCAGTACCGGGCCAGGACAAAGGGTGGCGTGTCCACGTTTGTCCCGGCCCGGCGGCAACAGACTGGTAGGCGCGAGTGGGATCGAACCACCGACCACCACCATGTCAAGGTGATGCTCTACCACTGAGCTACGCGCCTGAATCCGGTAAGACAAAGCCGAGGGCCGCGAACGATACAAGAGTGGCCCGGGCGAAGCAAGCTAATACCTGTGATTCCAAGCACTTACGCTGACTGCGCCGCCCGTGCCCCCGCGGGTGCCGGCAGCCCGAGCTCGAGTTGCTTGAGTCTGTCGATCTCATCGCGAAGCGTCGCCGCCTCTTCGAACTCGAGGTTGCGCGCCTTGCGGAACATCTCGGCCTCGAGCCTCTTGATCTCTTTCACCAGCGCCTCGGGGCGCAGCTCCGCCGCCGCGCGCGGCTTCTCGCCCCGGCGCCGGGCCCCCGGCCCCGGCGCTTCGCTGCGCGCGCCTTCCATGATGTCGGTGACGCGCTTCTCGATCCCGCGCGGCGTGATGCCGTGGGCGGTGTTGTAATCGAGCTGCTTCTTCCGGCGGCGGTTGGTCTCCTCGATGGCGCGCTGCATGGAGCCCGTCAACCGATCGGCGTAGAGGATCGCACGCCCGTGAATGTTGCGCGCGGCGCGCCCGATCGTCTGGATGAGCGAATTGTCGGAGCGCAGGAACCCTTCCTTGTCAGCGTCCAGGATCGCAACCAGGGAGACCTCGGGCATGTCGAGCCCTTCGCGCAGGAGGTTGATGCCGACCAGCACGTCGAATTTGCCCAGACGCAGGTCGCGGATGATCTCGACGCGCTCCACGGTCTCGATGTCGGCGTGCAGGTAGCGCACGCGCACGTCGTGCTCGGACAGATACTCGGTCAGATCCTCCGCCATGCGCTTGGTGAGCGTCGTGATGAGAACGCGCTCGCCGCGCGCGGCGGTCTTGCCGATCTCCGAGAGCACATCGTCCACCTGACTCGCCACCGGGCGAACCTCGACCTCCGGGTCGACCAGACCCGTGGGGCGCACCAGCTGCTCGACCACCTGCGAGGAGTGCTTGGCCTCGTAGGCTCCGGGGGTCGCGGAGACGAAGATCATCTGTGGCGCGAGGCTTTCCCACTCCTCGAATTTGAGGGGCCGGTTGTCGAGGGCGGACGGCAGGCGGAAACCGTATTCCACCAGCACCTCCTTGCGCGAGCGATCGCCGCGGTACATGGCGCCGAGCTGCGGGATCGTCTGATGACTCTCGTCGACGAACAGCAGCGCGTTCTTCGGCAGATAGTCGAACAGGCACGGCGGCGGCTCCCCGGGCGCGCGGCCGGAGAGGTAGCGCGAGTAGTTCTCGATGCCGGCGCAGTATCCGACCTCCTTGATCATCTCCATGTCGAAGCGCGTACGTTGCTCGAGCCGCTGCGCCTCGAGCAGCCGCCCGGCATCGCGCAGCTCCTTGAGACGCACGCGCAGGTCCTCGCGGATCTGATCCACCGCACCCACCAAGCGCTCGCGCGGGGTGACGTAGTGGGTACCGGGATAGACCGTGAAGCGCGGGATCTTGCGCGCCACCGCACCGGTCAGGGGATCGAACAGCGTGATGGAGTCGATCGTGTCGTCGAAGAGCTCGACCCGCACTGCCTCGCGCTCGGACTCGGCGGGGAAGATGTCGATGACATCGCCCCGCACCCGGTAGGTGCCCTGCGTGAGATCGAGCTCGTTGCGCGTGTACTGCATGTCGGCGAGACGCCGCAGCAGCGCCCGCTGATCCCAGCGGTCGCCGCGCTTCAGGTGCAGCACCATGGCGAGGTACGCCGACGGGTCACCCAGGCCATAGATCGAGGACACGGTCGCGACGATGATCGAGTCGGGACGCTCGAGCAGCGCCTTGGTCGCCGACAGGCGCATCTGCTCGATGTGCTCGTTCACCGAGGCGTCCTTCTCTATATAGGTGTCGGACGAGGGGACGTAGGCTTCCGGCTGGTAGTAGTCGTAGTAGGAGACGAAGTACTCGACCGCGTTGTGCGGGAAGAATTCGCGGAACTCGCCGTACAGCTGCGCTGCGAGCGTCTTGTTGTGGGCGAGCACCATGGCGGGACGCTGCACGCGCTGAATCACGGCCGCGGCGGAGTAGGTCTTTCCGGATCCCGTGACCCCGAGCAGCGTCTGATGCGCAAGGCCCTCGTTCAAGCCTTCGACGAGCTTCTCGATCGCCTGCGGCTGATCGCCCGCGGGGGAGAAGTCCGCCTCGAGCTCGAAGGGCCGATGTTCCTTCTGATCCATGGAGCTATTGACTGCCGAGCTTGCGTGCGGGATCGGTTCCACCACGTGTCGGCCTGCATGGCCGGCGCGGGCGCAATCTCCTAATATAGCGGCTGGCAGCGACTTTCAAAGGACTTAAGGAGCCCGCGATCTTGCCGTCCCGCCGCGTCCAGCGCGTCAAGCCCTCCCCCACTCTCGCCGTGACCGCCCGGGCCGCACGCCTCAAGGCCGAAGGCAAGGATGTCATCGGCTTAGGCGCCGGCGAGCCCGATTTCGATACCCCGGCACACATCGCGCAGGCGGGCATCGAAGCCATCAAGGGTGGCTTCACGCGCTACACCAACGTCGAGGGAACCGATGAGCTGAAGGACGCGATCATCGGGAAATTCCGGCGCGACAACGGCCTCACGTACGAGCGCCCTCAGATCCTGGTCTCCTCGGGCGCCAAGCAGACGGTCTACAACCTGTGCATGGCGGTGCTCGACCCGGGCGACGAGGCAATCATCCCGGCGCCCTACTGGGTCTCGTACCCCGATATGGTGCTGCTCGCCGACGGGCTCCCCGTGATGCCGCTCGCGGGCTTTGCGCAGGGCTACAAGATCACGCCGCGCCAGCTCGAGGCCGCGATTACGCCGAAGACCCGGCTCGTGATCCTCAACAGTCCCTGCAATCCTACCGGCGCCGCTTATACACGCGCCGAGCTCAAGGCGCTCGGCGAGGTGCTGATCGAGCACCCGCGCATCCTCATCGGCACCGATGACATGTACGAGAAGATCTACTGGGGAGCGGAGCCCTTCTGCAGTCTCGTCACCGCCGTGCCCGAGCTCTACGCCCGCACGGTGACCATCAACGGCGTCTCCAAGGCTTATGCAATGACGGGCTGGCGCCTCGGCTACTGCGGCGGTCCGAAAGAAATCATCGCGGCGATGGCGACGATCCAGGGTCAGTCGACCTCGAACGCCTCGAGCATCTCGCAGAAGGCCGCGGCCGTCGCGCTCAGCGGCGATCAGAGCTGCGTCGCGCAGATGAACCACGCGTTCAAGGAGCGCCGCGATTTCGTGGTGCGCGCGCTCAACTCCATGCCCGGCGTCAGCTGCCTGCCCGGCGACGGCACGTTCTATGCGTTCGCGGAGGTCTCGCGCGCGATGGCCGCGCTCAACTGCCGCGACGACCACGAATTCGCCGAGCTGCTGCTGAACGATGCGGGAGTGGCGGTGGTACCGGGCTCCGGCTTCGGCGCTCCCGGCCACGTGCGCCTTTCGTTCGCCAGCAGCATGCAGACGCTCGAGAAGGCGCTCGACCGGATCGCGCGCATCCTGGTGCAACGCGTGGTTGCCGAGACCGCCTGACTCCTCACGGGTCCGCGGGCCGCGTCCGCTCTGCGGGTTTGGGCTCCCATGATCTGGTCCACCATTGCCGATGCGCTCGTCGTCGTGCATTTCGCCTTCACGGCGTTCGTCATCTTCGGCGGATTTCTCTGCTGGCGCTGGCCACGCGTGGCGCTGGCGCATCTCCCCGCGCTTGCCTGGGGCTGCTGGATCGAGGTGTCGCACTCGGTCTGCCCGCTCACGCCGCTCGAGAACCACTGGCGCCTCCTGGCAGGCGAGGCCGGGTACGAGGAAGGCTTCCTCGCGCACTACCTGGTGCGGGTGCTGTATCCGCCAGGACTCACGTGGCACGTCCAGGCAGAGTTGGCGGTACTGCTGGTCGCGATCAACGTGGTGGCGTACGCGGGGCTCGCCCGGCGCTGGCGCCGCCGGGCACCGGGCGGTTGAGTGCCGTGTTTCCTTGACTCCGCGGAGGCCATTACCTGAGAATCCGCGCCCTTCACGAGTCCCATCCGGTTCCCCGGTAGCTCAGCGGTAGAGCAGACGACTGTTAATCGTCTGGTCGTTGGTTCGATTCCAACCCGGGGAGCCAATCCTTTATATTACAATTGGATGGATCACATCCCTGATCCAGATTCGATGACAATGTCGCTCACCCTGGCTCCTTCAGCCGAGCCATCCGCCCGTGAACCCTGCGCGCTGCAATCCGCGCCGCAGCACGGGATCGGCGCGGGAGAGGCGCCAGAGTAGACCGCTGCGGAAGTTCTCGGCCGGGCCCAGCCGCGCTGCCAACCGTTCCTTGACCCGCCAATGCCCTCGTGTGCGCGCTCGTTCAGGGCCGCATCGCGCGAGTCGCACCCCACGGTTGCTCCCGGCTAAGCACCACGTTCAGCAGGTTGTCCTGAAAATTTATGTTGCCCGTGAGTCGCTCATGACTCTCGCAGAGAAAGAAGGCATAGGCGAGCGGGAAGAAGAGTGCGTCGTTACGTGGCGCGACCGGATTGAGCGCTTCGCGCGCGAGCAACGACGGCTTGGTTACCTCGCCGTCCCCCGGCTCCAACATCAGGCGGCTGTAGTCCACTCCCGGGAGCTTGTGCTGCACATCTTCCGGGAACAGCCGTGCCAGCGAGCGGCCGCCCTGCGGCTCTATCACGATACGCGCGGGCGTCAGCACGCAGTCGCCGCCGAACACGACGAATTTGACCGGCGAGCTCGGCTCCTCGAAAGTCACCGACCAGATGAAGCGGCGTGCGCGCTCGAGATTTCGGGCAAAGTAGGCTTGCAGCGCCGAGAGGTACGCGTTCGCCTCGTTCGGTGCTTTGAAGCGGGCTCGCAGGCGGCCCATGATGGCCGGGTCGAACACGGACCATTGCATGCGCTTCCAGGTCGCCACGTCATACAGGTCCAGATCCAGGTCCTTGCCGCTGGGATCGACTGACCAGTCAGTCAGAGGATGCGGCAGCAGCTCATAGACACTGGGCATGGTCGCCAGCACCTCCGGCTCAATTCGGCGCAATCCAACCCTGTGACCGAGCAGCATGCTCTGCAGCGAACTCACCGAGCCCAGGTTGGGCGTGCCCAGTAACACAGCCGTAGCGACTTTCTTCGCGCCGGCCATGTCGATGGCGAAAGCGCCTTCGCCTTGCAGCGCGTCGACCGTGCCGTAGCGGAGGTAATAGCGGGTGACGAGACCGCCCATGCTGTGGGCGATCAGATTGACTTTCAGAGTCGGATCATCATAGTCATGACGAAGTTGCTCGATCAGGGCATCGAGACGCCTCGCGATCGTGACGTTGTCTTGCCGCCAGTCGTACGCGAACACGTAGTACCGCCGCACTCGCGGATCAGCGTGCTCGCCGGGTTTGCCCGGAACGAATCCCCCCGATTGCCGCAGCGTTTGCAGGATCGCTCCGTAGAAGTCGGCGTTGAGAACCTCTTCGAACAGCCCGCTCGCTTCCAGGTCGTCATCGACCGGCTGCAGGGTGACCGGATCAAAAGGCAATACCAGATCTTGCTTGGAGCCGGCCAGCAAATGCAGCGTCGATCCCGGCCATACCTCAGCGCCGCTGTGCTTGTCGAGGAGTCGCGAGCCGAGAGCTCCCGGAATCAGGATGACCGGTAGCGTGCGTGGTTGTTCCATGCCGGAGGCATAGAGCCGACCCAGATCCGGCGCGGTGTCGCTGTGACAGGCGACGGCCAGGCCGGCCAGCACTGCCGCCCCGGTGCGTTTAGCCGCACTCATCAGAACCTGGAGACGGCGGCGTGACGACTCCCGGGTCATCTGCTGCCTCAGGAGTTGCGGCTCGCGGGGAAATTCAAGCGGCGCAACGCGTCGGGAAGCGTTTCAAGCGTCTGGATCACGACGTCCGGTGTGAGCTCCCAGGGATCGAAGATCTTCTCGGGGTCTCGTCGCAGCCAGGCAGTCGTGAGGCCGCAGGCCTTGGCGCCAATCACGTCGAACGGGTTAGCGGAGACGAGGCAGGCCTGCGTCGGGTACGCGTCGGTAACTTCACGCAGCAGGGCGTACACCGCCGGATCGGGCTTGAACGTCCGGCTCCGCTCGGCACTCAGGATCGTCTCGAAGTACCCGTCGATGCCGGCATGCGCGAGCAGCCCTCGCACCGACCGCTCGGTGCCGTTGGTCAGTGCGACCAGCTTGTGACCCGATCGCCTCAGGCTCTCGAGGCCTCCCCTGACATCGGGAAAGGGCGGCAAACGCAGATACGCTTGAAGCAGCACACGCTCGGCAGCCTCATCGAGCGGGATCCGAAGGTCCGCGCTCACGGAGCGCAGCGCCTGCGCCGTGCACTCGTCGAAATCCACGTAGAGGCGCATGAGAGCCCGCCGGAACGTGAACTCGAGCTGTCGTTGCCGCCACAGCTGCGCGGCTGCGGCAGCGCGCGAGCCAAAGTGCTCGCCGAGCCGAAGGGCAATGCCGGTCGTGTCAACGACCGTTCCGTAGACGTCGAGCGCGACTACCCCACGACGATCGACCTCCCTGCAGCGAGCCGTATCTGAGCGGATTGAGCCTGGCCTGCCGCAGGAGTGTACGCGCCTGGCCCGAGCGGGCAACGAGGCTGTCACCCCGCGCGCCGGAATGTCAGATTGATACGACAATCACCGGTGGCTGGATGCGTTCCTTCTTTGAGCGGCAGCACGCCGTGAAACGACAGGCGCGCAGGTCCGCCCCATACGACCACGTCGCCGTGCTCGAGCGGCACGTGGACGGCTCGATCCGCACGCCGCGCGCCGCCGAACTGAAACGTCGCCGGTAACCCGAGCGACACCGACACCACCGGCTGCCCGAAGTCCCGCTCGTTCCTGTCCTGATGAAGCGTGAGGCGCGCGCCGGGCACATAGCGATTGATGAGACACGCATCGGGAATGAATCCGCCAAAGCCCGCCTGCCCGGCCGCTCGCGCGGCGAGGCTCGTGAACACCGCCGGCATGGCCGGCCATGGGCGGCCGCTCTCCGGGTCGACGAGCGCATAACGATAGCCGCTCCTGTCGGTGACCCAACCGAGCACACCGCAGTTGCTCATGCTCACCGACATGCGGAACCCGCCCGGTGTCGTCATGTGGCGCAACGGCGCCTGCGCGAAGAGGCCCGGCAGCTCCTTAAGAATCGCCTCACTGTCGGCGATCGCGAAGCCCCGCAGCAGCAGCGCGCCGGCGCGCAGCGGCTCGCTCCCCGGCCGATGGCTCTCCAGGGCGCCGAACAACTCGCCGCTCGTGCCCATGACTCTCGCTCGAGCTCACTTCGCGTCGTGAAAGATGACGCCCAGTGTATACCGCTGTCCGCGCCGCACCCTGCTCACCCCGTGGCGGAGCCGGACCCGGTACACGCCGCGCGTGCCCTGCACCGGCCGGTGATTCACCGCGAACACGGCCGCATCTCCCTGCCGCAGGGGAACGACTTCGGCACGCGACTGCATGCGTGGCCGCTGCTCCGTCAGCACGAACTCACCGCCGTCGAAGTCCTCGCCCGGCCGCGACAGCGGAATCGTCACCTGCAGCGGAAACACCTGCTCGCCGTACAAGTCCTGGTGCAGGCAGTTGTAGTCGTCCGTACCGTACTTGAGAAGGAGCGGCGTCGGCCGCGATTGCCCGGCCGCATGGCAGCGCTCGATGAACTCCTGGTGCCTTGCGGGATAGAGCGTCCCGACCCGCAGCCGCTCGCTCCAGCGGTTCGCAACGGGCACGAGGCGCGGATACAGGTCCGCGCGCAGCCGCGCGACCAGGGGCGGCAACGGATAACGAAAGTACTGGTACTCTCCGCGGCCGAACCCGTGGCGGCCCATCACGATCCGGCTGCGAAAGAGCGACTCGTCCTCGTACAGCTCCGAGAGGGCGCGGCACTCGGCAGCATCGAGAAGACCCGGCAGCACCGCAACCCCCGCCGCGTCCAGCTCCTGCGCCACCCGCTGCCACGCTGCGCTCGGCACGCGCGCGCAGATCGGGCGCTCCCTGCCGGACGCTGCGGCGGTGCCTTCCACCCGCACGTCCACGGCGGCGCTCACGCACCTGCCTCTCGCGCGAGCAGTGTGCGCTTGCGCCCCTCACCCCAGCGGTAACCTGAGAGGCTGCCGTCGCGGCGCACGACGCGGTGACACGGAATCGCAACCGCCAGCGCATTGGCGGCGCACGCCTGCGCCACGGCGCGCACCGCCCTGGGCGCGCGGATGCGGGCCGCAATCTCGGCGTAGCTGGCCGTGGCGCCGGGCGGGATGTTCCGTACCGCCTGCCACACCCGCCGCTGAAAGGCCGTGCCGCGCAGATCGAGCGGCAGCTGCGCTGTCCCCGAACGCCCCTCGACCAGCCCGATTACCGCCGCGAGCACCCTTTCGAATCCACGATCGCCGCTGGCGCGCAAATTGGCTCCCGGGAAGCGCCCCCGCAGCTCGCGTACGACCGCGTCCGGTCCGTCGCCCATGAGGATGGCGCAAATTCCGCGGCTGCTTTGCGCGACGAGCACCGAGCCGAGCGACGACTGGCCGACAGCGTAGCGAATGCCGGTGTCCCGCGAGCCGCGTGCCGGCCCCTCGGTCTTGAACGCGGCTTCGGCTGCGGCTCTCTTCGATTTCCTCATCTGTGTCCTCCAGGAATGAGCGTTTGCTCATCGTGGAGTGCAATCTAGACGCTCGCAGCAACGCCAGCATTCCGATTCTTGCTTCCGCAGCCAGGTGCGTGGCAAGTGCCCGATAGCGCGCCCGATCCCGCGCGTGGCGGGGCCGGCGGCGCGCCGCTGCGGCCGTCTCAGAACTTGAGCGAGGCCTGCAGCCCGAGCACGCTGACGTTCGCCCGGTAGGTGCCCGTCAGGCTGTCCGGAAACGGCGGTCCGGCGGTGGCGAGCTCGCTCGGCCCGTTCTTCACCCACAGATACGCGTAGCCCGCATCGATGGTCCAGCCCGCGGACGGCTCGAAGCGCGCGCCCACGGCGAGCCAGGTGCGATCATTGTCCGGCAGCCGCGGGTTGCGGTATGCGTCCTGGACCGGCGCGCGGTCGTAGGCGGCTCCGCCGCGCAGCAGCCACTGCGGATTGACCCGGTATTCGAGTCCCGCGCCGACGCGCCAGCTGTTCTTGAAGTTCAGCGGCGTGACGGACACCGGGAATCCCGCCGCGGGCCCGCTGGTGGCGGTGACGGTGAGCGAGTCGATCGTGTCCCAGTCGGTCTTGGTGTAATCGGCCAGCAACCGCAGCTGCGGTGTGAGTTTCTGCGACAGGCCGAACGAGAAGGTCTGCGGCAGCCGCAACCCCGCCTTGATGCCCGACGCCTGCCCCGCCAGGGCCGCGTTGTTGAACCCGAGGTTGCCGGTGATCGTGTAGCTGATGGCCGAGCGGTAAGTCGCCCCGATGGTCGTACCCTGGCCGAAGTCCATGAGCGCCCCCAGGTTCCAGCCCCAGCGCCAGCTGTCGCCATCGATGCGGCCCTGCACGGTGGGATTGAGCGGCGTCACGCCCTGGGTGAGCGTCGCCCGCAGCCGCTGGTAGCTCACCCCGCCACCGAGCGAGAGGAACTGATTGACGTTCCACGAGAGTGCCGGGTTGATGTTGAGCGTCTCGACCTTGGACTTGATGCCGTAGAACATCCCGGCCCACTGGCTGTCCCAGTCGGTGCTGAGACCGAAGGGCGCATTGACCGCCAGGCCGAGCGTGAGCTGCGAGGTCATGGTGGTGTATCCGTAAAACGCGGGCACCAGCGATGAGACCCCGGCATCGCCGCCGCTGCCGAAGGCCGAGTAGGCCGAGCCCGCGTCCGTGAACTTGAAGCTGGGAATGATGTACTCGGCGGCGACCGACAGGCCCGATCCGCCGAGCTGCGACATGCCGGCCGGATTCCAGAATACGGTGCTGCCGTCCTGCACCGCTGCAGCCATGCCCGAATACGCCACCCCGAGCCCGCTCGCCGACTGTTCCTGCAGCTGAAACCCGGAGGCAAGAACCGCCGTGCTCGCGAGCGCTCCCAGCAAACCTGACGTCAAGCGGTAGATGTTCCGGTTCATCATGGCCTCTCCATTTTCCGAGTGATTTACGCTGGCTTCCCCACTGCCGGGGCGCACTCTGGCCTTCCCCGGGCGCGGAAGGAATCCGTATAAGTCACCCAACGAGCCCGCCGGCGGGGCGGAATCCGTACAACCCACGAATCGCTTCCGGCGGCAGAAGAGCGTAAGAACGGGTCTGCTCTGCCGGGAGAATACGATGGACAAGAAATGGCTGAATGCCTATCCGCCCGGCGTCGGCAGCGAGGTCGACGTCGAGGAATTTCGTTCGCTGGTCGATCTCTTCGCGGACAGCTGTCGGCGCTTCGCCGACCGGCCCGCGTATCACAATCTCGGCGTAACGCTCACCTTCGCCGAGCTCGAGCGTCTGTCGCGGGACTTCGCCGCCCATCTGCAGGCGCAGGGACTCGCGCCCGGCGAACGCATAGCGCTCATGATGCCGAACGTACTGCAGTATCCGGTCGCGATGTTCGGCGCGCTGCGCGCGGGGCTCACGGTGGTCAACACCAATCCGCTCTACACGCCGCGCGAGCTGCGCCACCAGCTCGCCGACTCCGGCGCGCGCAGCATCGTCATCCTCGAGAACTTCGCGCACGTGTTCGAGCAGGTGCGCTCCGACACCCAGGTCACGCACGTGGTAACGGCGGCCCTCGGAGATCTCGCGCCGTTCCCGAAGCGCGTCGCCGTCAACTTCGTCGTCCGCCGTCTCAAGCACCTGGTGCCGCACTTCGATCTGCCGGGTGCGCTGCCGTTCCGTCAGGCGCTCGCGCAGGGAGCGAAGCTCAATTTCCAGGCGCCTGCCATCAAGCCCGGGGACAGCGCGTTCCTGCAGTACACCGGCGGCACGACCGGCGTCGCCAAGGGAGCCATGCTGACCCATCGCAACATGGTCGCCAATCTGCTGCAGATAGGCGCTCTGTGGGGCGGCCTGATCGAGCCCGGGCGCGAGGTGGTGATCACCCCGCTGCCGCTCTATCACGTCTTCTGCCTCACGTGTAACTGCCTGCTGTTCCTGCGGCAGGGCGGGCTCAACGTGCTCATTACCAATCCACGCGACATCCCCGCCTTCATCGGCGAGCTCGGTAAGTGGCGCTTCTCGATGATCACGGGAGTCAACACGCTCTTCAACGCGCTGCTCGGGCATCCGCGCTTCGCGCACCTCGACTTCTCCAACCTCAAGCTCGGAGCCGCGGGCGGCATGGCGCTGCATCCGAGCGTCGCCGAGCGTTGGCAGCGCATCACCGGCAAGCCGCTGGTCGAAGGCTACGGCCTGACCGAAGCCTCGCCGGTGGTGGCCTGCAATCCGTTCGCCGCGCCGCAGATCGGAACGGTCGGCGTGCCGCTGCCCTCCACCGACATCAGCATTCGCGAAGGCGAGACGGAAGTGCCGCTCGGGCAGGCCGGGGAGTTGTGCGTGCGCGGCCCGCAGGTGATGCCGGGGTACTGGAACCGGCCCGAGGAGAGCGCCAAGACGCGCACCGCCGACGGCTGGCTGCGCACCGGCGATATCGCGGTCGCGCAGACCGACGGGTTCCTGCGGATCGTCGACCGCATCAAGGACCTCATCATCGTCTCGGGGTTCAAGGTGTTCCCCAACGAGATCGAGGCCGTGGTCGGCGAGCACCCCGCCGTGCTCGAGTGCGGCTGCATCGGGGTTGCCGACGAGCGCTCCGGGCAGGCCGTCAAGATCTTCGTGGTGCTGCGACCCGGCTGCACGCTCGGCGTCGAGGAGCTCGAGGCCCACTGCCGGGCGCGCCTGACCGGGTACAAGCTGCCGCGGCACGTCGAGTTCCGCCAGAGCCTGCCGAAGACCAACGTCGGCAAGATCCTGCGGCGCGAGCTGGCGCAGGAGGAGGCTGCGCGCGCCGCGTGAGCGCCGCGACGGGGCGTAGGGCTGCGCGTTACGTGTGGATGCCGTGCAGCAGCGCGGCAAACGCCACCATGTCGGGCGTCGCGACCGCATCCGACCCCGGCGCGGCACCGGCCGCTTCCGAGTCCGGAAAGATCCTGAAGCTCTCGCTCATGAGCGCGGTGCCCAGGCGCGGCGCGAACACCTCCACCAGTTGGGCGAGCGTACCGAGTCCGGTCGCGAGCCGCTGGGGTCGCTCGATGATCGCAGCGCATACCATGTCGGCGGCCCGCTCCGGCGGGATCAGGTTGAACTGCCGGTAGATCCGGGTCGGCTCCACCATCGGCGTGCGCACCAGCGGCAGGTTCACGACGCTGAAGTGCACGCCGCGCTCGCTGAATTCGCCGGCCGCGCAGCGCGTAAAGGCCTCCAGAGCGGCCTTCGAGGCGTTGTAGGCCGCGAAGCGCGCCGCGTTGCTCAGCACGCCGATCGAGGAGATGTTGATTACCTGGCCGGCACCGCGCTGCACCATCCCCGGGAGGAAGCCGAGCGTCATGCGCACCGCCGCGAAGTAGTTGAGACGCATGACGCGTTCGTAGTCGTGAAAGCGATCGTAGCTGTGCTCGATCGCACGCCGGATCGACCGGCCGGCGTTGTTGATGAGAATGTCGGCGCCGCCGTGCTCGGCCGTCACCCGCGCGATCAGCCGCTGGCACGCCTGCTCGTCGGTGATGTCGCAGGCGTAGACGCTCGCCGCCGCGCCCTGCTCCTCGATGGCGGCGCGCACCGCCGCGAGCTTCTGCGGATCGCGCGCCACGATCAGCACCCGCGCTCCGGCCGCAGCCAGCTTCAGCGCCGTCGCGCGGCCGATGCCCGAAGAGCCGCCGGTGACCACGACCCGCTTGCCGCGCACCGCCTGCTGCAGGTTGCGCGCCTTGAACAGCTCCGGGTCGAGGTGCCGCTCCCAGTAGTCCCAGAGCCGCCAGGCGTAGTCCTCGAGCGGCGGCACCTGAATACCGGCTTCCCCGAGCAGACGCCGGGCCTGTGTATTGTCGAAACGGGTCGGATAGTTCAGCAGATCGATGAGCGAGCCCGGGATCGCCAGCTCATGCAGAAGTTGCGCGCCCAGGCGGCGCAGCGGCTGCAGCCGCTCGCCTGCGGCCCGGGCGAGAGAGTCGAACGCGGCGCCCGCGCCCGCCTCCAGGCGCAGCGTCATCGTCGGCGCGTGCGCCGCGCGCGCGAAGATGTTGCTCACCTCGCCGACGCGCCGGTCGCGGGAGTCGGTGAGGTGAAAGCAGCGGCCGTCCTGCCCGGGAACGTGCGCCAGGTGTGCAATAGCCGCCGCCACGAAATCCACGGGCACCACATTGATGTGACCGCCCTCGAAGCCGACGAGCGGCACCCAGCGCGGCACGGCGTCGCGCAGCTTCTGAATGAGCTTGAACAGGTAGTAGGGCCCGTCGATCTTGTCCATCTCGCCGGTCCGCGAGTGGCCGACGACCATCCCGGGACGATAGATGCGCCAGGGGAGGCGGCAGGCGCTGCGAATCAACGCCTCCGACTCGTGCTTGGTGCGAAAGTAGGGATGATCGAGCCCGCAGGCCTCCTCGAACATGGCCTCGGTGAAGATCCCGGGATAGAGCCCGGCGCTGGCGATCGAGCTGACGAGATGAAAGCAGCCCGCCTGCACCTCGTGGGCGAAGTCGAGCGCGTTGCGCGTGCCGCTGACGTTGGCGCGCTCGAGCGCGGCATCGCCGGCAGCCAGGTCGTAGAGCGCTCCGAGGTGCAGGAAGTGGCTGATCCTGCCCCGCAGCCGCGCCAACCCGGACACGCCGAGCAGCGGCTGCTCCAGATCTCCTTCGACCGGTATCAACAGCTCGCCGCGCGTGCCGCAATCACGCTGCACGCGCTCGAAGCGCGCCCGCGAGCCCGCCCTCACCAGCACGTGAATGGGCTCGCCCCGCTCGGCAAGCGCCGCAATCAGATGGCGACCGATGAAACCGGTCCCGCCGGTGACGAAATATCCCATCTGCTCCACTATCCCGCAGACACGCTGCCGCTACGCTACGCCGGCACCCCGCTTTGCCTATCGTGGCAAACCGAGGGGTCACAAGCGCCCGGCGATGCGCCAGAGTAGCCTCATGAGCACCGTGGAACGTGTCGCGGGTGCCGATCGCGCCTGGCTGCTGATGGAGCGGCCGACGAACCTGATGGTGGTCGTGGGCCTGATCGTCGTCGGTTCGGGCCTCGGGCGCGCGCGCTATCGCGAGCTCATCGCCACGCGCTTCCTCGCGCATGAGCGTTTTCGCTGCGTTCCGGTCGCCGACGCTCTCGGAGCCCGCTGGGTCGCAGCCGAGCAGTTCAACCTCGACGATCACATCGCCTGGACCGCGCTGCCCCGACCCGGCACGCAGCGCGAGCTCGAGGCGCTGCTCGGCGAGCTGGCGAGCACGCCGTTCAATCCGGGACGGCCGCTGTGGATGTTCCACGTCGTCGAGGGCTATCGGGGCGGGTGCGCCATCATCGTGCGCATCCATCATTGCTACGCGGACGGCATCGCACTGGTGCGGGTGCTGCTGTCGCTCACCGATGAAGCGGGCGCGACGCGGCACCAGGACGGCGCGGGCGTTGCACCGGCGGGCGGATTTCTGCCGGCTCTCGCAGACCTCATGCCGCTGCCGGTAGCTGCGGCGCTGCGCGAAGGGATGGATCTCCTCGGATCCGGCGTCGATTACCTGCTGCATCCGGCGCAGGCCGCCGGTGCGGCCCGCGACGCGCTCGCCTGGAGCGGCGAGCTGCTGCACATCGCGGCGCTGACGGATGACCCGCCGACGCGCCTCAAGCAACCCCTCTCGGGGGCGCGCCGCGCGGCCTGGGCCGAGCCCCTGTCCCTCGAGGAGGTGCGCACCGTCGCCCAGGTCCTCGGCTGTACGGTGAACGATGTGCTGCTGTCGGTTCTCGCCGGCGCGCTCGGCCGCCATCTCGCCTCGCAGGGCGATGATCCCACGGGCTTGAGGATCCGGGCGGTCGTACCGGTGAATCTGCGCGCGGACGACGAGCCGCCGAGTCTCGGAAACCGCTTCGGACTGGTGTTTGCCGAGCTTCCCATCGGGCTCCCGCACCCGCTCGAGCGGCTCTATGCCGTGCACGCCGCGATGCAGCAGCTCAAGGGCTCCTCGCAGGCGGCGGCGACTCTCGGCCTGCTCTCGGTCGTCGGCACCCTGCCCTCGTCGGTAGCCGAGCCGACGACGGCGATCTTCAGCTCCAAGGCGAGCCTGGTCGTCTCGAATCTGCCGGGTCCGCGCGAGGTGCTGCATCTCGCCGGCGCCGAGATCACCCAGGTGCTGTTCTGGGTGCCGGAGGCAGGCAGTATCGGCACCGGCGTCGGCATCCTCTCGTACCGCGGCGCCGTGCAGTTCGGTGTCATCTCCGACCGCGAGATGATTGCGCGGCCCGATGAGCTGATGGCTCTGATCGCTCCGGAGTTCGAGCGGCTCGTGTACCTGGTCCTGCTCGGCGGGGTCGCGCTTCCGGGGTGAATGCGCCAACGGCGGGTGGCGCTCAGCTGCGACGTCGGGCCGCCCCAGGCAGGCCGCGCCGCGCCTGAGCCACGTCGAGATCCTCCATGGCATCGAGCGGCCGGCAGGTGGCGGCGCGCTGGTAGAGCGTCTGCGCCTCCTCCCGGTAACGATCGGCATCGAGCAGCAGCAGCCCGCGGGCATGCTCGAGGTGCACGATCGCGCAGGCCGGCGCGAGTTGCGCCGCACGGCGAAAGTGCTCGAGCGCCGCTCCCGGCGCAGCACCGTAGGTGAGGCTGGCCGTCAGCGTGCCGAGCTGGCCCACGATCTCGGCGTGATAGAGACCCAGGGCAAGATGAGCCTCGGCATGCCGTGGCTCGAGCTCGAGCGTGCGCTCGAGATGGCGGCGAACGCGGCCCGCGAGGCCCTGGGTGAGCGCCTTGAGGATCGAGATGCGCTGGCTGTAGCGGCCGAGCACCAGGGCCAGCATGTAATGCGCGTTGGCATAGTCGGGCAGCTGGGCGACGGCGGCCTCGCCGCGGCTGATGGCGGCCGTGAGCATGCGCAGCTTCTGCGGCTCACTCCGTTGCGAATACAGAGTCTCGACCGCCACCGACCGGTTGGCGACGGAGGCACCCGGCGCACCGAGCCGCTCACCCAGCTCGACCGCAGCGGCAAAATCGCCGGCGTGAAACGCCCGCCACGCCTCCTGCAGCCGCTCCGCTACCTCCCGCGCACCACCGCCCGCAGCGATGAGCTCGGCAAATCCCAGCTGCTGCCGCGCGAGGGCGGCGATCCGCCGCGCATCCGGCCAGGGCTCGCAGTCCCCGGCGTGCAGGCGCGGCCACTCGCGGTGCAGCTCACCGAGCGTGTAGCGGTAGCCGCCCCGCTCCCGCTCGTCGTTCCTGCTGCGCGTTACGCGCATTCGGCACTCATTCGGCAAGTACGCATCCCCATAGCTCCTCCGGCTTCCTATAGTAGGTTCGTCGATTGGGCCGTTGAGCCCGTAGTTACCCATATATATAGAGTCACAGCGAAGGGAACATCAGATGGCTAGCAACAGGAAATCCCGCAAGGCCGCCCGGCCCGCGGCAGAGACACCGCAGCAGCGGTTGCTGGGAACGGTGCATCAGATCTGGCTGGCAGGACTCGGTGCGGCCTCGAAGGCGAGCGACGGAGCTCCCCGGCTGTTCGAGGACCTGGTGGAGGAAGGTGCGCGCGTTCAGGCAAAGCAGCGCGGCGCCGCCGAGAAGGCCGTGAAGGGTCTGATCGAGGCCGTAAACGAGCGCGTGAGTCAGGTGCGCGGTCAGGCGAGCGACACCCTGAACAGCCTCGAGAAGGTCTTTCAGAGCCGCGTGCATCAGGCGTTGACGCAGCTCGGCGTGCCGAGCGCCGAAGAGGTCGAGTCGCTCAGCAAGCGCATCGACATGCTGAACGACAACATCGACAAGCTCGCCGCGGCGCGCAAGGTCAGGGCGCGCGGCAGCACGGGGCGCAAGACGTCCCTGCCGGCAGCCGCTCACTAGGCGGCGATGCTGACCATCCAGTCCGCGCGGCGTGGCCGGGCGGGCGGCAAGCTTGGGGTGGCCCTCGCCGGTGGAGGGCCGCTCGGGGCGTTTTACGAGCTGGGAGCTCTGCACGCGGTCGGCGAAGCGCTCATCGGGCGCGAGCTGACCAACCT
Organism: Steroidobacteraceae bacterium; assembly: GCA_035631515.1. GTDB lineage: Bacteria > Pseudomonadota > Gammaproteobacteria > Steroidobacterales > Steroidobacteraceae > 13-2-20CM-66-19. The sequence continues at coordinate 19,993 of DASQIP010000029.1, read as the reverse complement.
CGACGTGTACGTCGGTGTCAGCTCGGGCTCCTTCCTCGCGGCAAGCCTCGCCAACGGCATCGACACGACCTCGATTGGCGCCAGCGTCATCTTCAACGAAGGCCCGCGGCAGCTGCCGCCGGGGAAGTTCCTGCAGCCGGCCCTCGGGGAGTACGGGCGGCGTCTCTCCCGGCTGCCGGCGGTGCTGGCAGCGGCCGCAGGACAGTACGCGCGTGACCCGCTCGGCAGCGGCTGGCAGACGCTCCTCGGCGCCCTCGCGAGGATTACGCCGACGGCCGCCTTCGACAACCAGCCCCTCGAAGCCTACCTGCACGAGACTTTCACGCGCGGCAGGCAAACGGACGATTTTCGCGAGCTCAGTTCCCGGCTGTACGTGGTCGCCACCCGCCTCAGCACCGGCGAATCGGTGGCATTCGGCGCCAAGGGCTACGATCATGTGCCGATTTCGCGCGCCGTGGTCGCGAGCGCCGCCCTCCCCGGTCTCTATCCTGCGGTCGAGATCGACGGGCGCCACTACGTCGACGGCGCTCTGATCCGCACCATGCACGCCTCACTCGCGCTCGAAGCCGGTTGCGAGCTCGTGATCTGCATCAACCCGCTGGTGCCCTTCGACGCTACCCGCGCGCGCGGCCGCAGCTACAGCAACCTCGCCGACGCCGGCCTGCCGGCCATTCTCGGCCAGACGTTTCGCGCCCTCATTCACTCGCGCATGCAGGTGGGCATGAACAGCTACCGCGCGCGCTTCCCGCACGCCGATACGCTGCTGCTCGAGCCCGACCGGCGCGACGAGACTCTGTTCTTCACCAATGTATTCCGCTATGCCGGTCGGCATCGCCTGGTCGATCACGCCTACCGACAGACGCGGCGCGACCTGCTCGCGCAGGCCCCGGCGCTGGCACCCGTGCTGCGCCGGCACGGTCTTTCCCTCGACACGCAGATCCTGCGCGACCGGCACCGCAGCTTTGCGAGCGCCGCGCGCGAGCGCACCCGGCGCGCGCGTCAGGCGTGCCGGCGCCTCGATCAGTCACTCGGGCGGCTCGAGCGTCTCGTCGGGCCCGCGGCCTGCGGCGGTTAGCCGTCCGTGGCGGCGCGATTCTGGCGGTCGCTGCTCGGGGGTGAGCTCGCCTTCGCCGCCGCGCTGGCGGCGATGCTCGCCGCCGCACTCTCCTGGCCGCTCGGTGCCGCGCTGGCGATTGCGCTGGCGCTCTCGGTGCTGGTTCCCGGCGTGTTCGTCGCCGCCTCGTTCGTGATCGCCGCCCTGCTGGCACCCGGCGGGACCGTGCGCCTCGTTCACACGCTGCGCGCGCTGCTCACGGAAGCCATCGAATTCAACCTGGCGGTGCTCGCGATGGCGCTGCCGCGAGAGCCGTTGCGGGCCATCGGGGCCGGAGCCGCCACGCCCGCAGCAGGGTCCGGCGGGCCGCTGCTCCTCATTCACGGCATCGTCTGCAATTACAGTATCTGGCGACCCTGGCTCGAGCGGCTGCAGGCGGCGGGCTTCTGTCCCGTGCGCGCGGTGAATCTCGAGCCACTGTTCGCCGATATCGAAGTGCACGCGACGCGGGTCGCGCACGAGGTGCGTGCCCTGCAGAGCGAAACGAACGGGGCACGGGTGTCGATCATCGCTCACAGCATGGGCGGACTCGTGGCGCGCGCGGCCCTGCGCCGGCTCGGCCCGCAGTCCATCCGCCGGATCGTCACCATCGCCTCGCCTCATCACGGGACGCGCCTGGCGCGCTCCTTTCCATGGTTGACACCGATGCGACAGATGGCCCCGGACTCCTCCTGGCTGCGAGCGCTCAACGGCGCCCAGGAGGGACACCTCGCGGCACCGCTCACCAGCATCTATAGCCTCGAGGACAACCTCGTCGTGCCGGCGCGCAGCTCCCGGCTCGAGGGGGCGCACTCTCTCGAGCTGCGCGGCTTCGGACACCTGGGGCTGCTCAGCTCACGCCGCGCGATCGAGCGGACTCTCGCGGCGCTGGCGGACGCATGAGCGGGCCGGTGTCCGACCCGGATATCGAGCCCCTGCTCGCACGCCGGCGCGCGCTCGAGAGCGGCTGCTCGGCAACGCCGGCAGTGAGCGCGCGGCTGCGCGCACTGCGGGCCTGGCAGGCGCGGCGGCTCGCCCGGACCTACGAGGATCTGCGCGCCGATCCCCGTTACACCGCGGCGGTGGAATTCTTCCTGAATGATCTTTACGGGCCGCAGGACTTCAGCTGCCGTGACCAGGAGTTGAGCCGGGCAGTCGTTCCACTGAGGCGCGCACTGCCGGCGCCGCTGCTCGCCGTGCTCACCAGGGCGATCGAGCTCGACGTGCTGACGGTCGAGCTCGATCAGCGGATGATCCGGCAGCTGCGGGACCGCCCGCTGACCGAGGCTTCATACGCGATGGCCTACCGCGAGCTCGGCGAGGCCGCGGCGCGCCGGCGCCAGATCGACCTCACGGTCAGTATCGGCGCCGCGCTCGAGCGGCTGGTGCGGCACCGCTGGATAGGATTGGCGCTGCGCGCGGCGCATCGGCCGGCGCGCGCCGCCGGCTTCGGCGTGCTGCAGCAGTTCCTGGAGCGCGGCTTTGCGGCGTTCCTGCGCATGGGCAACGCGCAGCCGCTGCTCGTGGCGATTCGCCAGCGCGAGACCGAGCTGATGGACCGGCTCCTCTGTGGCGACGACGACGACGCCGCCAGCCTTCTGACAACCGAGCCGGCCGTCCATGCCTGAGTCCGGTTACGACTACATCATCGTGGGTGCGGGCTCCGCCGGAAGCGTGCTCGCCAACCGCCTCGCGGCACGCCCCGGGCTGCGCGTGCTGCTGCTCGAAGCGGGCGGACCGGACAGCAATCCCTTCATTCACATGCCGGCGGGCCTCGCCCGGCTGGTCGGCAACCGCCGCATCAACTGGAACTACTACACCGAGCCCGAGCCGGAGCTCCTCGGCCGGCGGCTCTACTGGCCGCGCGGCCGCGTGCTCGGCGGCAGCAGCTCCATCAACGCCATGTGCTACACGCGCGGCCATCCACTCGACTACGCCGAATGGGCCGCCTGCACGTCGGGCGACTGGAGCTACGCCGCCGTCCTGCCGTATTTCCTCAAGGCCGAGGACCAGGCACGCGGCGCGAGCGAGTTCCACGGCGTCGGCGGGCCGCTGGCCGTGGAAGACCTGCGCTTCCGCAATCCCTTGAGCGCGATATTCGTCGAGGCCGCGGCCGCCTGCGGCTTGCCGCGCAACGCGGATTTCAACGGCGCAGTGCAGGAAGGCGTCGGCTTCTATCAGGTCACGCAGCGCCGCGGCCGTCGCTGCAGCGCCGCCACGGCCTATCTGCGGCCGGCCCGCTCACGCGGCAATCTCGCGGTCCGCACGGATTGTCTCGTGACGCGCGTTCTCTTCGAGGGCACGCGCGCGGCGGGCGTGGAGTACCTCGAGCGCGGCGTGAGCACCAGGGCGCGCGCCGGGCGCGAGGTGCTGCTCGCCGGCGGCGCCATCGGATCCGCCCAGCTGCTGCTGCTGTCGGGAATCGGGCCGGCGGACGAGCTGCGCGCACTGGACGTCCCCGTCGTCGCCGATCGCGCCGAGGTCGGCCGCAACCTGCAGGACCATCTGGACTTCTGCACGCTGAGCAAGTGCCGCAGCGCCGTCACCTACGACTTCACCCGCTGGCAGGAGCTCGGCGTGCTGCTGCGCTATCTGCTCACCCGTTCCGGCCCCGGCGTCAGTAACGTCGCCGAGGCGGGGGCATTCGTCCGCAGCCCGCTCGCCACGGACGCGCGCCCCGACATCCAGTTGCACTTCGTTCCCGCACAGCTCGATGATCATGGGCGCAACCGCCTCGAGGGTCACGGCTTCACGGTACATGCGTGTGTGCTGCGTCCCCACAGCCGCGGGCGCTTGCGGCTGCGCTCGCGCCGCCCGCAGGACCCGCCGTTGATCGAAGCCCGCTACCTGAGCGATCCCCGGGACCTGCCGGTGCTGCTCGAGGGCATCCGGCTGTCGCGGCAGATCATCCGCGCCGCGCCGTTTGCGCCGTTTCGCGGCGCCGAGGTGTTCCCCGGAGAGCAGCTCGAGAGCGCGGCGGATCTGGCCGCGATCGTACGGCGCAAAGCGGAGACCATCTATCATCCGGCCGGCACCTGCCGCATGGGCAGCGACCCGCATTCGGTCGTCGATGAGCAGCTCCGCGTCCGCGGCGTGGAGCGGCTGCGCGTCGTCGATGCATCCGTCATGCCGCGCCTCATCGGCGGCAATACCAACGCTCCGACGATCATGATCGCCGAGAAGGCTGCGGATCTGCTGAGGCGCTGAGACGGTGGGTGGAGCTCGTGAAGGACGGCTGACCAGGGGCCGTGGTGGCCGCTCCCGCAGTCGGGAGCGGTGGATAGTCGGTGTAGCCGGCTGCACCCCCGCCGAAGAAGGTAGCCCGTTGCGGTTCGTTGAGCGGCGCCCGCCGGCGCAGGCGCTCGACCAGATCGGGATTTGCGATGTACAGGCGTCCAAAGGAGATCAGGTCGGCAAGGTTGCGACGGCGTGCAGCAAGGGCCAGCTCGAGGTCGTAGCCGTTGTTCGCGATGTAGCGGCCGCTGAACGCGCGACGCAGGGTCTGGAGGTCGAAGCCCCCCTGGACCTCGCGCGCACCCTGGGTAACGCCTTCGATGACATGGATGTAGGCGATGCCGAGCTCGTCGAGGCGTGCGACCACGAAGCCGTAGGTGGCGGCCGGATCGCTGTCGAGTGCGGCGCCATTCACCGCACTCAGCGGCGAGAGCCGCACGCCGACGCGCCCGGCGCCACACTCCGCAGCCACGGCGCTCACCACTTCCAGCAGCAGCCGCGCGCGTTTCTCGCGCGTGCCGCCGTAGGCGTCGCTACGCTCGTTGGTGCTGTCGCGCAGGAACTGATCGAGCAGGTAGCCGTTGGCCGCGTGGATCTCGACGCCGTCGAAACCCGCCGCGAGCGCGTTGGCTGCCGCATGGCGGTACTGCCCGACGATTGCGGCGATTTCCGCGACCTCGAGCGCACGTGGAGTGCCACAGGGCTCGAAGCCCCGCGGCGTGTAGGCGGTGGCCTCGGGGCGAATCGCCGACGGCGCCACCGGCTGCGCGCCCTCCGGCTGCAGCGAGGGATGCGAAATGCGGCCGACGTGCCAGAGCTGCGGGAAGATCCGGCCCCCGCGGGCGTGGACGCTCGCGGTGACGGCCCGCCAGGCGTCGACCTGCTCCGGCGTGTAGAGGCCGGGTGTCCACGCATACCCGCGCGCTTCCGGCGAGATGTTGGTGCCCTCGGCAACGATCAGGCCCGCCGAGGCACGCTGCCCGTAGTACTCCGCCATCAGGGGTGTCGGAACTCCCGCGGCGCTCGCGCGACTGCGCGTCAGCGGCGCCATGACGATACGGTTGGCCAGACGGTACGGTCCGAGCTGCACGGGCTCGAACAGATCGCTCTGCGTTCGCAGGCCTTGCGGGATTGAGATCACGCTTGGGCTGTCAGCTCGCTGCAGCCGGCAGGGCGTGAAACACCTGCGGCGGAATGTGCGCGCCGAGGGCGCGCGGCGGCTCGTGCACCAGATCCTTGCGAACCTCGGCGGCAACCTGCGCACGCAGGGCTTCGGGTATCGCCTTGCGCAGCAGACCGAGAAAGCCCGGCCCGGCCATCACCACCAGGCGATCGAACTCGTGCTGCGCCCGTGCCTGCTCCAGCTGCTCGACGATCTTGCGGGCAAAGAGCACCGCCTCCTGTTTGCGCGGCCGCCGCTCGCCTCCCGTGCCGTGACGAGCCACCGCGCCGCGTCGCTGGCCCGCCGCTGGCGCATGATGGAAGAACCGGCCGGGGCGGTCGGACTTGAAATCGCGGTCGTGAAGGTGCGCCAGCGGATCGCTCAGGCGGCTGATGAGTGTCGGCGCACGAAGCCGCGAGCTCAGATCGTAAAAGGCGGCCTCGGCCTCACTCGCTACTACGACGCGGATTCGCATGGCGGTCATGACAACTCCCTGTGACCGAGAGGTTCATGTTGTGATGGCTCGCCGCCGGGCGCGATCCGAGGAAGTACCTAGGTGCCGCGGGTCGCCGTCCCTGGATCGGCAAATTCTGCGTAGAACCTGTCGAGAACCGGCTGCTGGCCGGGCGCGATCTTGCGCAGTGCCGCCGCCCGATCGAACCACCCGCCGCGGTCCACCTCGGGGAATCGCCCGATGCGGCCCGAGCGCGGCGGCCACTCCATCTCGAACAGGTTGCTGCGCAGCGCCTGCGCATCGCAGTCGCCCTCTACCGCCCAGACGCGCAGGCGCTTGCCGCTTCTAAGGCTGAAGCTGCCGAGGTCACGCTCAAATCCCGTGCCGCCGGCGTCGAAGCCGGTTTCCTCCCTGAACTCACGCCGCGCACAGGCGAGCTCCTCCTCGCCTTCGACGATGAGGCCCTTGGGCACGGACCAGGCACCCTCGTCCTTGCCCGCCCAGTACGGTCCTCCGGGATGCACCAGGAAGACCTCCGTGCCGGATGCGGTCCGGCGATAGAGCAGAATGCCGGCGCTCAGCTGCGGCACCGCCGCCACCTCGTGCTCATGGTCTCGTAAATCTACGCCAGGGGGCCGCGGCTTGCGCTACAGCTCGTACGCCTGGTGCAGGAGCGGCATCTCCACGGCGGTACCGGGCAGCCGTGCGGCCAGGCTCTGCATCACTTCCAGCTCCCCGTGCACGAGGAAGGTGCGCGCCGCGCGGGTCGCCGCGTGCCAGCGCAGCAGCTCCGCCTGATCCGCGTGGGCCGAGAAGCCGTTGATCGTATGAATCCGCGCCTGCACCGCGATCTCCTCGCCGAACAGGCTCACGCTGCTCGCTCCGTCGATGATCCGTCGCGCGAGTGTGCCGCGCCCTGCGAACCCCACGAAGATGACGGCGCAGTTATGCCGCCCGAGATTGTGCCGCAGATGATGGCGCACGCGGCCTCCGGAGCACATGCCCGATCCGGCAATGATGATTGCGCCTCCGGTGATGCGATTGAGCGCGATCGACTCGGAGGTTTCGCGCGTCAGGTGCAGGCCCGGCAGGGCGAAGGGATCGCGGCCCTCACGCAAGAGCTCGCGGGTCTCGGGCTGGTAGCACTCGGGGTAGCGCGCGAATATCTCGGTAGCCGAGATCGCCATGGGCGAGTCGAGGAACACCTGCACGCTACGCGGCAGGCGCCCGGACTCGACTCCGGCTCGCAGGACATACAGCAGCTCCTGCGCCCGCTCCAGAGCGAAGCTCGGGATTATGACGTTGCCGCCGCGCGCGAACGCCTCGCTGATCGACCGGTAGAGCTCCTCGATCGAAGGCCCGATCGGCCTGTGCAGACGATTGCCGTAGGTGCTCTCCATTACCACGGTGTCGGCCTCGGGCGGGGGCGGCGCAGCCCGCAGCAAGGGCCGGCCGACGTTGCCGAGATCGCCCGAGAACAGTACCCGCCGCTGCGTGCCACCTGCCACGAGCTCGAGAAGGATACTCGCCGATCCGAGGATGTGGCCGGCGTCGAGGAAGGTCGCCGCTATTTCAGGGGCGAGCCGCAGCGGCGCGCCGTAGTGAGCCGTCCGGCCGACAAAGTCCATCGTATGGAGCGCATCGGCGATGCTGTACAGGGGTGTCGCGCTGCCCTGCGTCCCCTTGCGGGGGCCATGACGGGCATGGCGCACCGCTTCCTCTTCGTGCACGTGCGCCGCGTCGAGCAGCATCAGCCTCAGCAGCTCGCGCGAGGCGCCGGTGGTGACGATCTCGCCGCGGAAGCCGCGCTTCACGAGCAGCGGCAGCCGGCCGCAATGGTCGAGATGCGCGTGCGTGAGCAACACGAAATCGATGGTGCCGGGCTCGAAACCAAAGATCCCGGCATTTTCCTCCTCGAGCTCGCGCCCTCCCTGGTAGAGACCGCAGTCGATCAGCACGCGCGCACCGGCGCATTCGATGAGGTGGCAGGATCCGGTGACACTCCGGCTGGCCCCGTGGAACTCGATCTTCATGGCATACAGGCTGGGATCGTGGAGTCATCAGCATGCTGGCACGAGCGTTCTGGCCATGCTGGCACGAGCGTTCTCGCCGAGGGTACTACGTACAAGTGCGGGTACGTGGAGCGGTCGACGGCCCCGACAATCTGCGGACCCGAGGAGAGCTCGGCGGAAGATACGGAGTCACGATGATCCTGCCTCTGCAGCTTACTTTCCGCCAGATGGAGCCTGCGCCCGCGCTCGAGGCGCGTATCCGCGAGCTGGCCGCCAGGCTCGACAGATTCAGCGCGCACATCCAATCCTGCCGCGTGGTAGTCGAGCCACGCTCGCACCGTTCCCGCAAGCGCGCACTCTATGACTTTCACCTCGACATCGCGCTGCCGGACGAGGAGATCGCCATATCGCACGTGCACCGCTCCGATCGTGCCCACAAGGACCCGTACGTCGCGCTGCACGACGCGTTTCGGGCCGCCCGCCGCCGGCTCGAGGACTACGAGCGCAGGCGGCGCCTCAACGTCAAGACCCACGTGAGCCAGGCACAGGGACGAATCTGTGAGCTCGACGCCACGCGCGACTGCGGCCGCATTGCCACCGAGGACGGACGCCTCGTCTATTTCCACCGCAACAGTGTGCTCGGCGGCAGCTTCCAGGGCCTGACCACGGGCACCCGGGTGCGCTTCGTCGAGGAACCCGGCGATCTCGGACCGCAGGCGAGCACGGTGCACGTGATCTCCTGAGTGAGGCGCCGACGCGCTTCACAAGACGGGCGGTACCACAGTGGGTGCTGCCGCGCCGCTCGGCAGCCCGACATGCGCACCTGCGGCGCCCGCCGCCGCATCGATGCGAACTGACACCCGCACGGCGGCGAGCCGCTCATAGAGCCGCCGCCTGCGGTACTCCGGCACCCAGCCGTACACGAGCGACTCCACCGGTCGCCACAGCGCCAGCCACGCGATGATGATCAGGCCTTCATCGAGCATGCGTGGTGCGCTTCCCTGCAGCATCCCGGCGAGGATGCCGCGGATGGTCATGCTGAGGAGAAAGATGGTCACACCACCGAGCAGCGCCAGCTGCGAGAGCCGCATCTCGTTGCGCAGCCGGTAGCGGGCCGAGCCTGCCAGGCGCTCGTAGTAGTGCTCGACGGCGGCCTGAAGATCGGCCGCCAGTGCCGCGCCGCCCTGGGCATGGACATGCAGGTGCCAGGTGTGCGCCGCGAGCTTCTCGGCGAATTCCTCTTCGATGAACTCCGCGGCCTCCCGGTCGAGATCGCGATCCCAGAACGGCGAGGGGTCGAGCGAATTGAACATCTGCGCGACGTCACGCACGTGGATGCTCACGCTCGCGGCGCGCTGCGGCGCGTGACGGGCTCGCTTCCCCAGCAGGGCGCGGGCGATGACCCGTGCAGAGGTCACGGGCGCCCCGGCGTGCTACGCCGTTCCGTCCCGAGCTGCCCGGGCGAGCTCGCCGGCGTCCAATTCGATCTCCGCCGTGTCCTCCCCCTCCGCGATGGTGTCCTGCCAGGCCTCGGGCGCGGGACGGTGAGGTGCGAGCGGCTCCGCCCAGTCGGCACCGCTCATGTCGGTCTCCGAGTAGCCGAGATCGTCACGCTCCACGTCGTCGACCGGCCCGGTCCAGTCCTCGGGCGGCTCGGCCAGGCCGAGCGGCAGGGTGCGCCAGCTCTCCGCGTCGATCTCGTCGAGGTCGCCGTCGAACGTCTGGATCTCGATGGTGCCCGCCTTCTCATCGTAACCCGTCACCTGGAAGATCTCGCCCTTGTCGCGGCGCAGGTACCACTGACCGACGCGCGCACTGCCGACACCGTTATTCATGACTCCACCTCAGGGGAGACTGTGCACCGGCCGCATGGCGACCGGAATACGCGGAACTGCGGATCGGGGCGAGGCTTGCGAGCTCCTGCAGGCTACGGCTGCGCAGCGCGGTCCAGGCGCGACATGTAGCTCGCCAGACCCATGAGTTCCTCCACGGAGCGGCTCTCGAGGAGCCGCAGATGCTGGGTCCGCATGTTGGGTCGCCGCGCCTCCACCGTGTCCTGCAGTTGCCGCAACAGGTACTCGTACTGCTGCCCGCCTACGCGCGGCACGAAGCGCTCATCGTTCCCCTGGCCCCGGTCGCCGTGGCACCACTGGCAGCGCAGCCCGTAGAGCTCTGCGCCCTTTGCCAGCGGGCGCTGCGGTCCCGGGGTCGTATCCGCCGACGGGGCCAGCGCGGCGAGGTACGCCGCGACGTCCGCGACGTCCTGTGTGGAGCCGAGCACGTGCACCCCCGCAATGCGCTCCATCGGATCGTACCAGCGTCTCCCGGTGCGATAGTCGATGAGCTCACTCACGATCACGCGCCGATGCTGGCCGGCGATCTGCGGCGGCCAGCCGCTGGCCTTCCCCTCCGCGTGGGGGCCGTGGCACTCCGTGCAGACGACAAAGAGCCGCGCGCCGTTCGCGGTATCGGGCGTTGCCTGAAGAGCCGCGCGCAGCTCCTCCCGGGCATGCGCCTCCCCCGCCGGCGGCGCAGCCCGCGCGCATGGCACGACGCTCAGCAGCAGCGCGGCCGACAGCAGCTGTACGCGCGCCCGCGCCGCTGAATGCAGTCGACCTTCGGGCAAGTGGCTCCTCCACATCGTGTGCATCCGGCGTTCGGCACGAAGCTACCCGCCGCGGCGCGACCTGCCATCAGGAGTTGTGCCTAGCATTCCGCGGTTCGCCTCTTGTATCCGCCCGAGTACCCGTGACACGACGTCCGCGCGGGTGGTGTCGGCGTCGATTACCGTGAGCCGCTCGCTCGCGTCGATCGGCTCGAAGCGCAGCCGCTGCTGCGCGAGCACGCTGCGATCCGCCTCCGAAGCGTCCGCGGCTTCGCGTTGGCGCGCGAGGATGCGCGCTTCCAGCACTTCGGGCGGTGCATGGCAGAAGACGACCAGGACCGTGGCCTCATAGGCCGGAGCGAGCGAGCTCAGGCGCTCGCGCTGCCGGCGCAGCTGGCAGGTGGCATCCACGATGACCGAGAGGCCCGCGGCGAGCACATCGGCGGCGCACCGTCGCAGCCGCTCGTAGGTCGCCGCGATCATCGCCGCGGAATACAGGCCCTCCCCGGGTCCCGTCCCCGAGCGTTGCCCGGCGGCGAGCCCGCCCAGGCGCTTGCGCTCGATATCGGAGCGCAAGTGCACGGCCGGCAACGCCGGCGCCAGCCGCTCGGCGAGCCAGGTCTTGGCCGACCCCGACAGTCCGCACATCAGGATGAGGCTCGGGCGGCGCGGCGCGAGCAGCTCGCGCGCCGCGTCGAGGTAGCGGCCGTGCTCTCTGCGGCTCGCTGCGCGCAGCTGCGGCTCCGCCGTGTCCGCCGCACGCAGAGCCGCCACCTTGGCTCGTACCAGCGCCCGATGCACGCCGTAGAGCTGCAGCAGCCGACAGGCCGCGTAGTCGCCGCTCTCGTGCAGATAACCGCCGATGAACGCGTGTGCGTGAGCGTCGAACCCCCTGGCGCGCAGATCCATGTACAGGCACCCGAGCTCCTCTGCGACGTCGATCCAGCGGAATGCGGCCTCGAATTCGAGGCAGTCGAATGCCAGCAGGCGTCCGCCATAGCGTGCGACGTTGCCGGCGTGCAGATCGCCGTGGCATTCGCGCACGCGCCCCTCCGCTCGCCGCCTGGCGAACCAGGGCGCGGCGGTCTCGATGCGGGCGGCGTATGTTCCGCCGAGGCTCCTCACCCGCTCAGCGGTGCCGAGCGCGGCGCCCTCCTGCTCACACTCTGCGAGGTTGCGCAGCAGCAGCGTCCGCACGCTCGCCGGCTGGCCCCAGGGATCCCCGGCATCCGGCCGCGGCAGCGCGTCGTGTATGCGCGCCAGGTCGCGTCCGAACGCGGCCAGGGCGGGAGGCGCAAGCCGGCCGCCCGCGAGCAGGGACCCGAGCTCATCGGCTGCAGCGAACTGCCGCATGCAGACCGCGTGATCGACGACCTCGCCCTGCCCGTCGATGCGCACGCCATCGCCGTCGCGCGTGACCGGGCATACGCGCAGATAGAGCTCCGGCGCGAAACGGCGGTTGAGCCGCAGCTCCTCCGCGCAGAAGAACGCGCGGCGCTCGACCGAGCGCAGATCGACAAATGGAAAGCAGACGGGTCGTTTGAGCTTGTAGGCGAACTCGCCCGTCAGGAACACCCAGGAGACGTGTGTCTCGACCAGCTGCACCGCGCGCACCGGGTACGGATAAGCCGCGGGGTGCAGCAAGCCTTCCAGCGGGGGCGGCAACCTGCTCATCATGTGAAGAGCATAGGCGTGTGCGCGGGGCCGGCGCGCATCGCCATAAGTGCGTATGGCGCCCGGCGCGCCGCCCGGCGCAGCATCGAACGGGAATACTCAGCGGATACGGTCGATGATTGCCAGGCAGATTTCCCTGCGTACCGTGGCACTCGCGCTCACGGCCGCGCTGTTGTGCGCCCTGTGTACGCCGCGCGTTTCGGCGGCCGGCGTGCCGACGACGCCCGGGGCTGCGCGGGGCGAGCACATCGCCCGCCTGCTGTGCTCGGCGTGTCACGCGGTCGCGATCGATCAGGAGTACCCGCCGCTTCTCAGGCAGACGACCCCGACCTTCGCCGAGATCGCCAACCGCCCCGGGATGACGGCCGAGAGCCTGCGGCGATTCATCACCACGACGCACTGGGACGTCGACAGGCTGCCGATGTCGATGCCGAATCCGATGCTCACCCGGGAGCAGGCGGACGCCGTGGCACGCTACATCCTCAGCCTGCGCGCTCACTGAAGCTGCGGTCCCGGTAAGCACTAGTCCGGATATCCGTGGCAACACGCCGCGCTATCATTTTTCCATGCCTACGAGCGTCGAAACGGTTTTCGGTGAGCTGCAACAGGTCCTCGGCGAGTTGGAGAAACTCCTCGCGGCCTCCAGCGGCGGAGCGAAGACGCACGCGGAGGAAGCCGTAACGAGCTGGCGACACGCGCTCAAAGGCGCCCAGGGTCGGCTCGAGACGCTGCAGGAGGCTACCCGCCAGCAGGTCGCAGACGCTGCGCGCACCGCCAGCCGCGCACTGCGCGATAACCCCTGGAAGTCGATGGCCATCGTTGCGGCCGCGGGTGTCTTACTGGGACTTGCTCTCGGCAGGCAGCAGCCGAAAGAGTGAGGCCGCGAGCGGCTGCGGCTGCACGGCCCGAGCCTCTGCCGGTCACTCATGAAGCGCGTGGCGGTCCTTACCAGCGGCGGCGATGCGCCGGGCATGAATGCCGCCATCCGCGCCGTCGTGCGTCGCGGTCTCTCCCTCGGGCTCGGGGTACTCGGCGTCCGTAACGGCTATAGCGGCCTGATCGCCGGAGAATTCGCCTCACTGGGCGCGCGCGACGTCGGCGGAATCATCGAGCGCGGCGGCACGATACTCGGCACCAGCCGCTGTCCGGCGTTCCTCACGCCGCAGGGCCAGGAAGCGGCCGTGCAGCAGCTGCGCGGCCACGAGGTCGAGGGGCTCGTCGTCATCGGTGGCGACGGCTCGCAGGCGGGCGCCTGTGCATTGTCGCAACGGGGCGTGCCGGTAGTCGGCGTCGCGTCGACCATCGACAATGACGTCGTCGGCTCGGAACAGACGATCGGCGTGACCACCGCGCTCGATATTGCGCTCGAGGCCATCGACCGGCTGCGGGTCACGGCTTCCTCGCACCGGCGGGCCTTCCTGGTCGAGGTGATGGGGCGCAGGTGCGGGTATCTCGCCCTGATTGCGGGCATCGCCGGAGGCGCCGAAGCGATCATGCTGCCGGAAGTCCCGCAGGGCGCCGAAACGGTTGCCGCCGCCATTCGCGACGCGTACGCACGCGGCAAGAGTCATGCGATCGTCGTCGTCGCCGAGGGTGCCGAGCCGAACGCCGCCGCCCTGGCGGAGTATTTCGCGCACCATGCGGAGCGGCTGGGCTTCGAGCTGCGTGCGACCAGGCTCGGGCACATGCAGCGTGGCGGAGCGCCGGGCGTGACCGACCGCATGAAGGCCACGCTGCTCGGCGCGGCCGCCATCGAGCAGTTGCAGGCCGGCGTCCATGGCAACGTGCTCGGGATTCTGAACGGCAGAGTGACGCCGACGGCTCTGGCCAGCCTGGCCGGGACAGCCAAACCTCTCGATCCGCAGCTGCTGCGGCTCGCGAGCGTGCTCGCAGAGTGATCTCCCCGCGCGTCTAGGGAGAGTAAAGACTCGTCATGACCGCAGTGGCAGCCAGGACTGCCGCGATCAGCAGGTACTCGGCAATGAGCGAGCGCCTGAACCCCCGCGTCGCACCGGCGGCCACGGCAGGACCGAGCCGCCAGCGGTTGGCCGCCGCCAGTCCCATGAGCAGCACGAAGCCCGACATCTTGACGAGCAGCAGCCACCCGTAAGGCTGCGCGAACACCGCGAGGTGGGGAACCAGGAGCACCGTCATCACGACGCCGGCAACGGCGAGCAGGGGCACGATCCACAGGGCGACTCTCGAGAACGCCTCGACCCCTCGCCCGGCACGATCGCCCTCGCGCAGTGTTGCCAGGTACAGCGTGGCAATGCCGCCGAGCCAGAACGCGGCGATCAACAGATGGATCACCAGCGCCGGGGCGAGCAGCCACCGCCAGGGATGCACGGCCGTGTGACCCGTGAGTGCAAACGACCCGGCGATCAGCAGCACTCCTCCCTGCGCAAACACCTGCGCCGGGCGGCTGCTCCCCGGGAGTCCGGCCGCGATCAAGAGTGCGCCGAGCACTCTCGCCCCGGCTGCCGCCGCGACCGGAGAGCCGAGCACCATCCGCTGCAGCGACCCATCGAGGATGCCGGCGTACTCGCCTGCCATGCGCGGCGCCTCGAGGGCGAGCTGAGCGACCAGCAACGGCAGCGCCACCGCCGCCGATCGGACCCCCACGCTGCGGATCTCGCGGGCCGCCGCCGGCAGATGCCGCGAGAACAACGCCACGCACAGCACCACTCCCGCAGCCTGGAGCAGAGCCACGAAGCTCGCCGCCCGCAGCAGCACCGACAGAGTGTCCGGTGACACGGATCAGTCTTGTGTTGCGCGGTTCAGCGTGCGCCCGGAGAAATGGTGAAACGGACCGTGCCGGACGCAATGTGCCCGTCCGCGCTCACCACCCGCCAGCTGACGCTGTACAAGCCGGGAGCGAGCGTCGGCAGTGCGACGCGCAGCGTCCTGTCCGCGGAGCTCGGCAACCCCTGCAACGCTTGCCTGGGTTCCTGGTCACGCTGGATCCAGAGTGCCGTCAATCGCGCAGGCTCCGAGAACCTCATCTCGAGGGCCGCCGGCAGTACACTCAGCGTGCTCCCGTCCGCCGGTGTCGATCTCTCGAGGCGGGCGTGCGCGAGCGCGAGCTGCGTGATGAGACACGCAGTCACGGCACCCCAGAATTTCGAACGGCGTTGCATCCGGGCCGGAGAGTAGGCGCCGCAGGCGGCTGTTAGCAAGGGGACCACCCGCCCGGTATTGCGGCCTCTGCGGAGGCGGCCGCGGATAGTGCCAGCGTTGTTCCTGTCGGATGCGCGTTCTGTGGGCCGGCGATCTTCAGCGCAGCGTGACCGCCCGTGCCGTCACGCCCTGTCGGCTGAAGTCGAAACGAATCTGGACGAGACGCTGGGACGGAGCGTCGACGGGTGGGAATGTCCATTTCTTCGCCGCCTCCAGCGCGACTCGCTCGAAGTATCTGCTGGATCCGGTTCTGTCCGGCGTTGCCGCAAACACCGAGCCATCCCGGTTCACGATGACTCGAACCCACACCTTGATATGCCCGCGGACGGATCGCCGCGCGCCTGCCGGCACGTCGGGAATGAACTCGTGCACCTGCTGCGCTGCCTCGCTCGCGGCGTCCCTGCTGATGGAGCCGGCCGAGACCGGCGCCGCCGCAGCCTCGGCCGCGGGTGCAACCGGCGCCTGAACCACAGGCAAGGGCGGAGCCGGCGCGCTGTGGCCACTCAGCATGCGTACACCGGCCCAGACCACGCCGATGATTACGAGCACCCCGAGTATTGCGCCGAGTGCAGCCGGACGTTGTGTGGGCTCTCCCTCTTCTGCGTCCTTCTGTTCCTCTGGCGCCGCGGTCCACCCGTCATCGGACGCAACTCGCAGCGGCGTAAACGCCGTTGGTCGCAGCTCAGCGGCCACTGGCTCGGCCGTCACCGGCCCGGCGCCCAGCGGCTCGGCAGCAAGCGGCTCCGGCGTCAACGCTTCGGACGTCACACTCTCAGCAGTGGATGCCTCGGGCTCGATTGCCTCGATCGTCACCGTCTCGCTGGTCGTCGGCTCGGGTATCACTGCCTCGATCGTCCCGGTCTCAGTGCCCGGATCGCGTGCCTCTGCCTCGATCGTCGCCGCCTCGGCGGTCATCAGCTCGGCGGGCACCGACTCGGCCCGTTCGGCTGCCTTCGCCTCCGCGGCCGTCGGCTCGCCGGTCAGCGGCTCGGTGCGCGCGAGGGCCGGCAGCTCATAGGTAGCGCCTGAGGCAGACTCGGTCGATTGTCCGCGCGCAAACGCCGCGAGCTCCTTGAGGCCGGGCCGATCGTGCGGATTGAGGCTGAGACAGCGCGTCACGATGTCGCGGAACACCGGGGAGAAATCCGCGGGCAGCACGGGAGCCTCTCCGGGCTCGTTCAGTCCCGAAGGCAGGCGGCGGGTGAGCGCTTCGCACAGCGTGACGCCGAGCGCCCAGATGTCGCCGGCGGGCGATGTACTTCCCTGCCGTGCCTCCGGAGGATCGTACGCGGTCGGTGAGTGCGTGCTGGTCGCTCCCTCACTCAGCCGGCGCGCGGTGTCGGTTGCGAGTTTTATCTGATCTCCGACCACCAGGATGTTGGTCGGCTTGAGTTGCCCCTGCACCAGTTCCTGCCTGTGCAGATACGCCAGCGCGTCCAGAATCGGCGGCAGCATTTCCCGCGTCTCATCGTCCGTCAGCGCGCGGTGAGTCAACAATTCCGCCAGAGTC
This sequence comes from Steroidobacteraceae bacterium, assembly GCA_035631515.1. Lineage (GTDB taxonomy): Bacteria > Pseudomonadota > Gammaproteobacteria > Steroidobacterales > Steroidobacteraceae > 13-2-20CM-66-19. Next base: position 3,072 of record DASQIP010000029.1, on the reverse strand, counting down.
TGATCGGCGTACTCCATGAGGGCGTACAGATACGGCAGGCCTTCCAGCTGGCACCCACCCCACTGCAGAAGCGGCAGCAGATTGGGATGAGCGAGATTGCCGGCCCTCCTCCAGCGCGGCAGCAGCAACTCTGCCAGCGCGCGATTGGTGGGGACGAGTTTGATCGCGACGTCCGCCGGGCCTCGCGCGCCCGACCGGGTGAGAAACACGCCGCTGTGGTCCGAGGAGCCGAGGAAGCGCCCCAGGGGAAACGTGGCATTGATGAGCTCTCCCTGCCACCTGGTCCAGACTTCACTCAGCGATTCGCTAGGCTCCACGCTCATATGCCCCCCACAATGCAGACGCCGATCCCTTCCGCGGGCCGACGCCTGAAACGATAGTCCTTTGAATTACTTACGGCACTGCGTCGACAAAATGCGACAGTGAGGGCACTGGAGGTCCCCATGCTCGAGCGCATCCTGCAAACCCGCGGCGACTGGCCGGCGGTTCTCATCCGCCTCGCGGTGGGATTGATCGTCTTTCTCCCTGAAGGCCTGCAGAAGCTGCTGTTCCCGGCCCTCCTCGGGGCGGGTCGCTTTGCGGCCATCGGCATTCCGTGGCCCGATGTCCTCGGGCCATTCGTCGGCGTGGTGGAGATCGTCTGTGGAGCGGCCATCATCCTGGGACTCCTGACGCGTCTTGCGGTCCTTCCGCTCATAATCGTCCTGATCGTGGCGTTGCTGTCCACCAAGGTCCCTATTCTGCTCGGCCACGACTTCCTGATTTTCAACCTCCCTCACATAAACCGCTACGGGTTCTGGAGCATGGAGCACGAGGCGCGTTTGGACCTGTGCATGCTGCTTGCGTGTGGCTACCTGCTGCTGGCCGGCGGGGGCGCCTGGTCCGTCGATGGAAGGCTCCAGCGCCAGCGCCCGGCATGATTATGTCCTCTCAGGCCTGTCGATCCGTTGGCGCCTGGTTCGTCGTGTGACCGGAGCCCTACGGAGGAACCATGAAATACATGACGTTCGTTCGCCATTCCGAGTCCTATCGCGAATCCGCCCCGCCCCAGGCGCTGATGGAAGCCATGGGCAAGTTCGTGGAGCGCCTCGCCAGGGAGGGTAAGTTCGTCGATGGCGGCGGGCTCCTCCCCAGCAAGGACGGCGTTCGCATGCGAATCGCCAAGGGCAAGCTCACGGTTATCGACGGTCCGTTTACGGAGACCAAGGAAGTCGTCGGCGGCTACGCGATCCTTGAGACCGGGACCCGCGAGGAGGCGCTGCAAATCCAGACCGAGTTCATGGAGCTGCACCGCAAGTACTGGCCAGAATTCGAGGGCGAGTCGGAGCTGCGCCCGATGTACGGGCCCGGCGAGGGGCCGTAGCTCCCGTTTGACGGCTCGCGGGCACTGCCCGCGGCTCAGCCGTCCGGGCCTGGCCCGCGCCCCTCTCGTGTGCCTGCTCCCTGGATGAGCGGGAAGCAGGCGAAGGCGACCTGCGCCGCGAGGCCGATCGCGCCTGGGACGGTGGCGAGCTCCGAGAGGGATTCGGCGACGGTCCTGCCGAAGAAGAGCCTCGCCAGAGTCACTTCGGCCAGCATCAGGAAGGCAAAGGCGACGAGGCCCATTACGAGCCGCGCCGACACCGCGCGACTGACCTGGAAGCGCGCAATGCTGAGGCGCGCCAGCCACCAGCTGGCCCCGAGGATGAGCGGCGTCTCCAACAGCACGGCCGCGGTGGGCCCGAAACGGGGCGCGACGATGATTACGCGAACGGTCCCCAGGACGAACCCAACTCCAAACACGACGGCAGCGTAGGCGAGCCCGGCCGCCGCCGGGCGCATGAACCGGCTCGCGATCTTCAACGCACGTCTCCAGCTCGATGCGCTACGCTTGAAAACCACCGTATGGAAGCGACCTCACACGGTCAAGCCCGGGCCATGCCGCGCGCGGTATGGGTGTTGGGCCTCGTCAGCATGCTCATGGACATCTCGTCGGAGATGATCCACGGACTGCTGCCCGTGTTCCTGGTCTCCGCGCTCGGCGCCTCGACCACGATGGTCGGGCTGATCGAAGGCGTCGGCGAAGGAACCGCCTCGATCTCCAAGTTGTTTTCCGGCTGGCTGAGCGATCGCCTGGGCCGGCGCAAGGCCCTGACGGCCGCCGGTTACGGCCTGAGCGCCCTGTCGAAGCCATTGTTCGCTCTCGCGACCAGCGCCCCGCTGGTGCTGGCCGCGCGCTTTTCCGACCGGATCGGCAAGGGTATCCGCGGCGCGCCACGCGACGCCTTGATCAGCGACCTCGTGCCGACGGGCAGCCGCGGCGCCGCCTATGGGCTGCGGCAGGCCCTCGATACCGTCGGTGCCTTCGCCGGACCGCTGGCGGCCATGGCACTGATGGCGGTGCTGCACGACGACTTCCGGCGCGTCTTCTGGCTGGCGTTGATTCCGGGGCTCCTCTCGGTGCTGGTGCTGGTGATCGGCGTCCGCGAGCCGCCGCACCGGGCAAGCGAGCCGCGCGCGCCGGTCAGGATCGACGAGTGCCGCTCGCTCGGGCACGCCTACTGGGTGATCGTGGCCGTCGGCGCACTCCTGACGCTCGCGCGTTTCAGCGAGGCCTTCCTCATCCTGCGTGCACAGGGCGCCGGGCTGCCGCTGACGCTCGCCCCGCTCGTGCTGGTGGTGATGAACGTCGTCTATGCAGGCTCGGCGTACCCGCTCGGGGCGCTCTCCGACCGCGCCAACCGCAGACGCCTGCTCGCGCTCGGGTTCGTGACGCTCATCGCCGCGGATTTGATCCTCGCGTGGGCGCCCAACCTGTGGATCGTCATGGGCGGCGTTGCGGTCTGGGGGTTGCACCTCGGAATGACCCAGGGGCTGCTCGCAGCACTCGTGGCGGACGCCTGCCCGGTCAATCTGCGCGCCACCGCGTTCGGCGTATTCAATTTCGCCGGCGGCGTGGCCGTGCTGGTCGCGAGCCTGCTCGCCGGGCTCCTCTGGGCGCACATCGGCCCCTCCGCCACCTTCATCGCCGGAGCCGCTTTCACGGTTCTCGGCCTGTCGCTGCTCCTTCCCCTGCGCTCATCCTGAGAGCGG
>DASQIP010000028.1:0-5087 GCA_035631515.1 Steroidobacteraceae bacterium | reverse complement strand
GGCCAAACTGGATGGTTCCTGGCCGCCGCTCAGGAAGAGCGGAACCCGATCTTCGTGTGGGTCCCGTCGCAAAACGGCTTGTTGGCGCTGCCGCCGCACCGGCACAGGTTCGCCGACTCGACCCGCGCCACCACGCGGCCGCAGCGCCGCCGCGCCGGCGGCGGGCTGCGCGAAGCGCTCGACGAACACGCGGCGCGCGGCGCGCCCCGGCGGCAGGGCCGCTGCGTCCCGTAATGCCACGAAGGACAGGCCGGCATTGCAGTGCGGATTGGACGGTCCCGCCGGCAGGCGGGCCGCACGCTCAGCGAGCGGCGCGATCGCCTGCATGAGGCCGATCGCAAGGTCGACGACCAGCGACTTCTCGGCGCTCGGTCCACGCACCCCGTAGGCGTAGGCCAGCAGCCGCAGCATCAGCCCGTAGGAGGCATTGCCGATATCGACGGCGGCCACGGCATCCGGGTTCTCGAGCCATACCCGCCCCTCCGGGCGCGGCGGGCGTCGCAGCACCGGGTTGGTGGCCGCGGGAAACGCAGGTGCAAAGGCCGGATTCCTCGCGGTGAGCGCGGTCAACTCGCTGCGGATTCCCAGGAACTTCTGATAGTGAGAGCCGACCGAGTCCCGCGGTGCGCCCTCGCCCTGGGCGACTATTGCATCGAAGGCGGCGAGCGCGGTCTTGAGACAAATGACGTGCTTCACGCCTGCGAGCTCGACCTCCGCGGGCGAGAGTTGCAGCCCCGGATCGCCGTCGAAGGTGTCGGCCTCACCATAGCGCTCCACCAGGGCGCGCAAGCCCTGGCCGACCGCCCCATAGAAGGTGCCGACCGTGTCGTAGTCGACCCCGAGCGGAGTCAGCCGCGCACCGCCGACACCGCGCACGTAGCTGCGCTCGTAGGTGAATCCGGCGCCGTCTCGCTCGGTGGAGCCGTGCGGGCGCTCGAGGAACACGAAGTGCTGGAGCGTCTCGGCATTGAAGGGAGCGAGCTTCACCACTACACACGCCGGCAGGTAGCCCGGATCGAGCGGGAAGTTGCCGCGACCCACGCGCGGGCTGGCGCCGAGCGCGGAGGTGATGTTCCAGACCGCGGCGAGATGCCCCATCTCCTCGATGGCGACCGAGAGCAGCAGCTGGCGCCAGCGACCGACGGCAGCGGCCTCCTCCGCCGTGAGCCCCTCCGCTACGCCGTCCTTGAGGCTGAACGCGGCGTACAGGTAGGTGCACATGAGGTTGTGCTCGAGCTCGGCCGCCTCGTAGAGCGCGCCGACCACATGTTCGCGCTGCACCGGCAGGGCGGCGGCCGCAGGGACGTCGTTCATATTGCCTCCATGGGTCGCGCCTATGTCGCACAAAAAGGGCAGGCGCGCCATACCCCGGAAGTGCCGCGCCGCTCGCCCCGCCACTGCGCAGCCGGCAAAAACCACGCTTTTTGCCGGCGGCCGACGGAGTAATGTCCGCCGAAATTGCCGCAGGCAATTTCGGCCAATTTAAGAAGCGTGTTCCCGGGTCTCGTGGAAGACGATCCCCGGCCAGCGCTCGATCGTCAGCTGGAGATTGACGCGCGAGGGTGCCAGGTACACGAGCGCGCCGGCGTGATCGAGTGCCAGGTGCTCGTGGGCGCGGGCACGGAACTCCTCGAGCCGCTGCTGGTCGGCGCTGTCGATCCAGCGTGCCGTGTACACCGTGACCGGCTCGAAGACGCACTGCACGCCGTACTCGTCCGCGAGACGGAAGGCCACCACCTCGAACTGCAGCTGCCCGACCGCGCCCAGAATCAGCTCGTTGTTGCGCACCGGCCGGAACAGCTGCGTCGCCCCCTCCTCGCATAGCTGCGACAGGCCCTTCTGCAGCGCCTTCATGCGCAGCGGGTCCTTGAGCACCGCGCGCCGGAAGATTTCCGGGGCGAAGTTCGGCACGCCCGTGAAGGCCAGCCGCTCCCCCTGGGTGAAGCTGTCGCCGATGTTGATCGTGCCGTAGTTGTGCAGCCCGATGATGTCGCCGGCGTAGGCCTCCTCGGCCTGGGCACGCTCGGCCGCCATGAAGGTGAGCGCGTCGGCGACCCGCACCTCCCTGGCCATGCGCACGTGGTAGAGGCGCATGCCGCGCGTGTACTTGCCGGCGCACAGGCGCAGGAACGCGATCCGGTCGCGGTGCTGCGGATCCATGTTGGCCTGGATCTTAAAGACGAAGCCGGCGAGCGCGCTCTCCTCGGGAGCGACGCTGCGCTCGCGCGCGGTGCGCGGCAGCGGCGCCGGAGCGTGCCGGGTGAAGGCGGCGAGCAGCTCTTCGACGCCGAAGTTGTTGATTGCCGAGCCGAAGAAGACCGGGGTCTGGCGCCCGGCACGATAGGCCGTGGGGTCGAAGCTCTGAGTCGCTCCCTTCACCAGCTCGATCTCCTCGAGGAAGGGTGCGGCGAGATCGCCGAGGAACTCGCGGGCCGCGGCGCTCGCGAGCCCGTCGATGGTGCGGTTTTCGCCGACGCGGCCGCGCTCGCCCGCCGCGTAGGCGTAGATGCGGTCCTCGCCGAGGTGATAGATGCCGCGCAGCTCGCGCCCCATACCGATCGGCCAGGTCACGGGTGACGTGCCGATGCGCAGCACGCTCTCGATTTCGTCCAGCAGCTCGATGGGAGGGCGCCCGTCGCGGTCGAGCTTGTTGATGAAGGTCATGATCGGCGTATCGCGCAGCCGACAGACCTCCATGAGCTTGATGGTGCGCTCCTCGACCCCCTTGGCGCAGTCGATCACCATGAGCGCGGAGTCGACCGCGGTGAGCGTACGGTAGGTGTCCTCGGAGAAGTCCTCGTGGCCCGGCGTGTCGAGCAGGTTCACGACGCAGTCGCGATACGGGAACTGCATCACCGAGGAAGTCACCGAGATCCCGCGCTGCTGCTCGAGCCGCATCCAGTCGGAGGTGGCGTGGCGGGCGGCCTTGCGGCCCTTGACTGTGCCCGCCATCTGGATCGCCCCGCCGAACAGCAGCAGCTTCTCAGTGAGGGTGGTCTTGCCCGCGTCGGGATGGGAAATGATTGCGAAGGTTCGTCGCCGATGGATTTCGGCAGCCAGATCCGCCATGACGATTGGCGACCGCTCAGCTGGAGCGGGTGCGTGTGGCACGCAACCCGAGCCGCAGCACGGCCGCGTCCTCGCGCCCGCCGACGGCCTGGTAATAGCCGCGCCGCATGCCGACCTGCTCGAAGCCGTGTGCCAGGTAGAGCCGGATGGCGGCGGTGTTGGACGGACGCACTTCGAGGAACGCCTCTTTCATGCCGGCGGCCGCGGCGCGCTCGACCAGCAGCGTCAGCAGCCGCCGTCCGATGCCCCGGCAGCGGAACGCCTCGCCGACGCACAGATTGAGAATGTGCGCCTCGCCGGCGCCGACACTCATCACGCCGTAACCCACCACCTGCCGCCCGAGCGTCGCCACGCGGCACGTGTACCCGACCCGCAGGCAGTCGCGGAAAATCCCCTCGCTCCAGGGGAACTGGTACGAGCCGCGCTCGATCGCGACGACCTCGGGAACGTCCGCGTCGCGCATCGCGCGGACCGCCTCGGGCACCGGGCCGAACAACTCAGGAGCGGTGGCCATCGGTCATCGCGCCCTGCGCGAGCTGCTGATACAGGTTGCGGGCAAACTTGAGGTCCTCCCATGCCTTGCGCTTCTCGCCGGGCGAGCGCAGCAGATAGGCGGGATGATACGTTACGACGAGCGGTGTATTCAGCTCGCCGAAGTGATGCACGCGGCCGCGCAGCCGCCCGAGGGGTGCGTCGGTGCCGAGCAGGCTCTGGGCCGCGATCCGTCCGACCGCGAGCATGATCTTCGGCTGCAGCAGGGCGATCTGCCGCACCAGGTACGGCAGGCACGCGGCCACCTCCTCCGGCTTCGGATCGCGGTTGCCGGGCGGCCGGCTCTTCAGCACATTGGCGATGTAGACGTTCCTGGCGCGGTCGAGCCCGATGGCGCGCAGCATCGCATCGAGCAGCTGCCCGGCCGCGCCCACGAACGGCTCACCGCGCCGGTCCTCCTCGGCCCCGGGCGCCTCGCCGATCACCAGCCAGTCGCAGCGCTGCGGCCCCACTCCGAACACGCCCTGGGTGCGGGTGAGATGCAGCGGACAACGGGTGCACTGAAGCACTTCGGCCCGCAGCGCCTGCCAGTGCTCCGACGCCTCGCCCGGGACTTGCGGGCGCGGCGGCGCGGCCGGCTCGGGCCCCGGCGGCGTGGCCGGCTCGGGCCCCGGCGCCGTGCGCGGCACCCACACGTCGATACCGATCGCCTCGAGGTATTCCCGGGCCCGCTCGGTCGCCACGCCCGCAGCCCTCAGCCGCTCGCCGCGGGTGCGCCGCGCACCGCGCGCCGGATGCGCCGCCCGGCCCACAAGAGTGGCGCCGACAGCGCGTAGATGCCGAACATCGACAGCAGCATGGTGGGCGGGTCGACCGCGATGGCGACGAAGAACAGCGGCACGAGCAGCATGTAGACGAACTTGATGCGGCGGTCGAGATCGAACTGCTTGAAGCTCGGGTAGCCGAAGCGGCTCACCATCAGGGCGCCCGCCGCGGCGGTGACGACGAACGCCAGGATCAGTCCGGTGAGCCCCGGCTCGTGCCCCTGCCACTCGCTGAAGAACCACACGAAGGCGGCGACGATCGCCGCGGCCGAGGGGCTCGGCAACCCCTCGAAATAGCGCTTATCGGCGGTCGCCGCCCGCGCATTGAAGCGCGCCAGCCGCAGCGCGGCCGCCACGGCGTAGAAGAAACACGCCAGCCAGCCGAACCGCCCCCAGAAGTGGCCGAACTCACTGATGCGCACCACACCCCACTGGTACGCCACGATCGCCGGCGCGAGCCCGAACGCCACCATGTCGGCGAGACTGTCGTACTCCTTGCCGAAGGAGCTCTCGGTGTGCGTGAGGCGCGCGATGCGCCCGTCGAGCGTGTCGAAGATCATGGCGGCGAATACCGCCATGCCAGCCGGGGCAAAATGCTTGTCGATCGCCGCCACCACCGCGTAGAAGCCCGAGAACAGGCACCCGGTGGTGAGCAGATTCGGCAGCAGGTAGATCCCCCGGCTGCGGGGTCGGACGTGGGGC
>DASQIP010000027.1:0-37844 GCA_035631515.1 Steroidobacteraceae bacterium | reverse complement strand
GTGCGCGCCGAGAGCGAGGGCGAGGTGGCCGAGGTGTTGGTGAAGCCGGGCGAGACCGTCGACCTGAAGGATCTGCTCATCGTGCTGCGCTGACGGGCGCGTTGTCGGCGCCTGGCGTCATCGGTCGATACCAACACCCTTGTTGTATGCTGTCGGAGGTTGCTGTTCGAAGGGAGTTGCGGCCGATGGGCGAGCGGTGCACCGATGCGCGGCGATCGAAGCTCGTCGCACGCCTGGCATGCGCCGCGGTGCTGGCCGCGGCTGCCGGCGGTGCACGCGCGGACGATCTGCTCGGCTACTATCTCGGCGCCACCGCCGGCAAGGCGACGATCGATGCCTCGACCGGGCTGGTGAGCGGATTCGGCGTCCACAGCTCCGCCTACACGATCATCGCCGGCTGGCGTTTCATGCCTGAGCTGTCGGCGGAGCTGCAGTACTTCGACTTCGGCCACTCGAGCGGGACCACGACCTACAAGAACTCCAACGTCCCGCTGACCAACAGCGCGAGCCGCAAGGGCGAGGGAGCCTTCGGCATCCTCTATCTGCCGACGCCGATCGTCGACTTCTACATGAAGGCCGGGCTCGCGAAGCTGCACACCACCGCGACCACGATCGTCGGCACCTGTCCGAAGGGCGGGGTGTGTCCGCCGCTCGCCAGTCCGCTGCCGGTCGACAGCACCGGCGTCGGGGTCGCCGGCGGCGGGGGCGTGATGTACCGCTTCCGCTCGCTCGAGATACGCGCCGAGTACCAGCGCTTCGCCGCTCTCGGCGGCAATCCTTATATGGTGACCGGCGGCTTTACCTGGACGTTCTGAGCGCCGCCCCCGCCGGCCGCTCAGACCGTGTCCTTGAGCGCGATCGCGGGGTCGGAGAGCTTCTCGAGGCTCGGGCGCGCGTGGGCCGCGATCAGCTTGCGCGCCGCCATCTGGTCCTTCGGTGCGTTGACGGTGTCGATGGCGATGAGCTCGCCGCGGCGCAGATAACAGGCGCTGAAGCTGCGCGAGGCCGGCGCGCCGCGCACTACCACCGTGTCGTAGCCCTGCGCGACGCCGACGATGACGAGCTTGAGATCGAACTGATCCGACCAGAACCACGGCAGCTTGTCGTGCAGGGTCTCGTTTCCCATGAGGTTCAACGCGACCGTCGTGCCCTGCTCGAAGGCATTGTCGACCGACTCGAGGCGCAGATGCCGGCCGTACTGACGGTTGAGATGGCTGGCACAGTCGCCGGCCGCGTAGATCGCCTCGTGCGAGGTGCGGCAATGCGCTTCCGTCACCACGCCGTTCTCGCACTCGAGGCCCGCGGCCTTCGCGAGCTCGTCCGCCGGCGCCACGCCTACGCCGATGAGCACGACGTCCGCCGGATATTCGCCGCCCGCCTCGGTGAGGACGCTGCGGACGCGGCCGGTGCGCGCGTCGCCGTGCAGGGCCCGTACCTGCTCGTTGCAGCGGATCCGCACGCCGTGGCGCGCATGCTCGGCGTCGTAGAACGCGGAGACCTCCGGGCAGGTGACGCGGCTCATGAGGCGCTCGGCCATCTCGAGCACCGTCACCTCCATGCCGAGCTCGCGAGCGGTGGCCGCGACCTCGAGCCCGATGTAGCCGCCGCCGACGATCAGCAGCCGCCCGCCGCCGCGGCAGTCGGCGCGGATGCGGTCGGCGTCGGCGATGGTGCGCAGGTAATGCACCCCCTCGAGGTCGGCGCCGGGAACGGGCAGCCGGCGCGGATGGGCGCCGGTCGCGAGCATGAGCGCATCGAAGGGCACGACCAGCCCGTCTTCCAGCCGCACGTGCCGCTCGCGGGGCGCGATGTCGGTGACGCGGGCGCCGAAGTGCGTGGTCACGGCGTGCTCGGCGAAGAAAGCCGCGGGCCGGATCAGGAGCCGCTCGCGCTCGAGCGCGCCGGCGAGGTATTTCTTCGACAGGGGCGGCCGCTGGTAGGGCGGCCACTGCTCGGCGCCGATCAGAGTCAGCTTCCCCGCGAAGCCTCTGCGGCGTAGTGTATCGACCGCCTGCACCGCCGCCTGGCCCGCCCCGACGATCACGATCCGCTCGTACATCGGCGCGAAGAATATCCCAGGAGTGCACCGGGCTGGCGCACCGGCGCGGGGCGCTCGGCGCGTGGTACTGCTCCGCGATGGTGCAGGCGCGGCGTGCGGCGGCACCCGGGCGGTGCCGTTCGCAGCGGCGCGGGCGCTGATTTCGCTCATGGCATGAAAGCTGCACAATCGACGACACCGCACACGGCGATGGAGACCGAAGCCTCATGAAACTGATCACCGCGATCATCAAGCCGTTCAAGCTCGACGACGTGCGCGCGGCCCTGTCGGACATCGGCGTGTCGGGAATGACCGTGACCGAGGTGAAAGGCTTCGGCCGGCAGCGGGGTCACACCGAGCTCTACCGGGGCGCCGAGTATGTGGTCGACTTCGTTCCCAAGACCCGCATCGAGGTCGCGGTGAGGAGCGAGCTGGTCGATCAGGTCATCGAGGCGATCATGAAGGCCGCCAAGACCGGCAAGGTCGGCGACGGCAAGATCTTCATCACCGACATCAACCGGGTGATCCGCATTCGCACCGGCGAGACCGACGACAGCGCGTTGTAGATTAGCGCGCCGGGGCGCCGGGCGGCGCGCAACTAACGCGCCAGGTGCGCGATGAAGAAGTAAGCGATCCCGAGGAGCGCGGCTGTCTGGCCCAGCATCGCCGCGTACATCTGACGCACGTTGCTGCCGGCGAGAGCGTGCATTTCCGTGCGCAATTCAGCGGTCTTTTCGGTCAGTTTCTCGCTGAGCTCGCTGCGCATCACCAGCAGGTCATTGCGCATCACCAGCAGGTCGTGCTTGGTGGCGAGCGTATCCCTCGCTCCCGCGATCTCGATCTCGATCGCCTGCACGAACGCCCGCGCCTGCGCGGGCGGCACGCTGGCCTTCTCCAGAATCTCGAGCGATGCGGCTTGCACGGCCATCAGGATAGTCCCGACCGATCCCCCGCGCGACGTTAGGCAAAGTTCGCCCTGGGTTCAACGTCCCGAAAAGTCACCGGTTCGCGTCGTTTTGCCTTGGGCGGCGGCGATCCCGCAGGCTATCCTTCGAGCCTATGCCTACGGCCATCCGCTTCTACGAGCACGGCGGTCCCGAGGTCCTGCGCATCGAAGACGTCGATCCCGGCAAGCCCGGTCCGGGCGAGGCGCAGGTGCGCCACCACGCGATCGGCGTCAACTACATCGACGTCTACGACCGCACCGGGCTCTATCCCGTCGCCTCGCTCCCGAGCGGCCTCGGGCGCGAGGCCGCCGGAGTCGTCACCGCCCTCGGCCGCGGGGTACGCGGCTTCAGGCTCGGCGAGCGGGTCGCCTACGTCTGGCCGAGCCCCGGTGCCTATAGCGAGCTGCGCAACGTGCCGGCCGAGCGGCTGGTCAGGGTGCCGCGCGGTATCTCCGACGAGCAGGCCGCGGCACTCATGCTCAAGGGCCTGACGGCGCAGTTCCTCATTCGCCGCACCTACCGCGTCCAGCGCGGCGATCCGATCCTGGTGCACGCCGCGGCCGGGGGTGTCGGGCTGATCCTGTGCCAGTGGGCGCGATCCCTGGGGGCGAAGGTGATCGGCGTGGTCGGCAGCGAAGCCAAGGCCGAGCTCGCCCGGCGGCACGGCTGCCATCATGTGCTCATCTCCGGGCGCGATGAGCTGGTGTCCGGGGTCAAGGCCTTCACCAAGGGTGACGGCGTGGCGGTCGTCTATGACGCGGTCGGCGGCGATACCTTCATGGAGTCGCTCGACTGCCTGCGCCGCCGCGGCATGATGGTCACCTTCGGCAACGCCTCGGGTCCCGTGCCGCCGATCGCGCCGCTCGAGCTCAGCAGGCGCGGCTCGCTCTTTCTCACACGCCCGACGCTGTTCCACTACGTCGGCACGCGGCCTGAGCTCGAGTTCGCGGCGCGGGAGCTGTTTGCCGTGGTGCGCGCGCGCAAGGTGCGCATCGTCATCGGCCAGAAGTACCCGCTGCGCCAGGCGGCCGACGCGCACCGCGATCTCGAGGGGCGGCGCACGACCGGTTCGACAGTGCTGACGCTCTAGTTGTATTGGCCGAAATCGCCTGCGGCGATTTCGGCGGACACCACTTCGGTTGCCGCCGGCTGCGTCGCGTGCGCCCTACGCGTCCGCCGTCGCCGGCGCCGCGGCCCGCAGGGCGCGCGCCGCGCGTGGCATGCCGAGTGCGCCGCTGCGCACCACTTCGAGCAGCTGCGCTCCGCGCGCCAGCTCCGCGATGAAGGCGTTGATTTCGGCCTCGCTCGCGGTCAGCTCGACGATGAAGCCCTCGGTGGCCGGATCGAGCACGCGGCCGCCGCTGCGCACGACGAGCCCGCGCACGGTGTCGGTGTGGAGCGGGTCGACGCGGAGCTTGAGCAGCACCAGCTCCCGCTCGAGGTGCTGGCCGCGGGTCATGTCGAGCACGTTCACGACGTCCACCAGCTTGTTCAGCTGATTCACGATCTGCTGGATGACCGCGTCCGAGCCGCGCGTGACCAGAGTCAGGCGCGAGACCGTGGGATCGTCGGTGGGGGCCACCGACAGCGACTCGATGTTGTAGCCGCGGGTGGAGAAAAGGCCCGCGACCCGGGTGAGGGCTCCCGCCTCGTTCTGCAGCAGTATCGCGATGATGTGGCGCATGAGCGGTATTTTGCACCACGAACCCAAGCTGTTACGCTCAAAAGTTCTGTCGCCGCTGCACACGCCGAAGAGGTTTCGCAAAACCCCTCCATGAACTCGCCGTCGATGAGCGACTCGAGTCCCGAGCCACGTCCCGCGGCCCATCCGCTCGCCGGGACGCGGATGAGCGGGGCCCGCATGATCATGGAAGTGCTCGCCGCTGAGGGGGTCACGGCGATCTTCGGCTATAGCGGCGGCGCCATTCTTCCCACCTACGACGCGGTGTTCCTCTTCAACGAGGAAGCGGCCCGCTCCGGGAGGCCTCAGATCCCCCTCATCGTGCCGGCCAACGAGCAGGGAGCCGGCTTCATGGCGGCGGGCTACGCCCGCGCCAGCGGGCGGGTGGGGGTGTGTCTCGTGACCTCGGGGCCCGGAGCCACGAACACTGTTACGCCAGTGCGCGATTGCATGGCGGATTCGGTACCGATTGTCGTGATTTGCGGACAAGTGCCCCGAGCCGCCATCGGGACGGACGCGTTCCAGGAGGCGCCGGTGCCCGCCGTCATGGGCTCCGTGGCGAAGCACATCTTCCTCGTCACCGAGCCCGAGAAGCTCGAGGCCACGCTTCGGACGGCCTTTGAGATCGCACGCACGGGGCGCCCGGGGCCCGTCGTCGTCGACATCCCGAAGGACGTCCAGAACTGGGAAGGCACTTTCCAGGGCGCGGGAGTGCTGCCGATCCCCGGCTACCGCCGGCGGCTGGACGAGCTCACCCGCTCGAGGCTCGAGGCGCCCGTGGCCGCGCGCTTCTTCGCCATGCTCGCCGAGGCGCGCCGCCCGCTCATCTACGCCGGCGGCGGGGTCATCAACGCCAACGCCGCATCGCAGCTCAGCGGGTTCGCGACCGCCTTCGGCGTGCCGGTGGTGACCACCCTCATGGGTATCGGCTCGCTCGACACGCGCGCGCCGCTCGCCATGCGCATGCTCGGCATGCACGGCGCCGCCTACGCCAACTACGCGGTCGACGACTGCGATTTCCTGATCGCGGTCGGCGCGCGCTTCGACGACCGCGTGGCCGGCGTGCCCGACAAGTTCGCGCGCAACGCGAAGCGCATCGCGCATCTCGACGTCGACCGGGCCGAGGTCAACAAGGTGAAGCGGGTGCAGTGGAGCCACGTGGGCCTCGTGGCCGAGGCGCTCGAGGCGCTCACCGCCTACGGGCGGCAGGCGCAGTTCCGCTGCGACTTCAGCGCCTGGCATGCGGAGCTCGCCGAGCTCAAGCGCCGCTACGCCATGAACTATGACCGCGCGAGCCCGCTCATCCAGCCCTACTACGTGCTCGAGGAGCTCAACCGCCACACGCGCGGCGAGGCGATCATCTCGACCGGCGTCGGCCAGCACCAGATGTGGGCCGCGCAGTACTGCGATTTCGCAGGCCCGCGCCTGTGGCTCACCTCCGGCAGCATGGGCACGATGGGCTTCGGCCTCCCCGCGGCCATCGGCGCCCAGACCGCGAATCCCGCGCGGCTCGTGATCGACATCGACGGCGACTCGAGCATCCGCATGAACATCGGCGAGCTCGAGACTGCGACCACCTACGACCTGCCGGTCAAGGTGATGGTGCTCAACAACTTCGGCGACGGCATGGTCAAGCAGTGGCAGAAGCTGTTCTTCAAGGGCCGGCTGTCGGCGAGCGACAGGTCGCTGCACAAGAAGGACTTCATCCGCGCCGCCCAGGCCGACGGTTTCCGCTACGCCGTACGCCTCGAGCACAAGGCGGACGTGCCGCGCGTCATCGCCGAGTTCGTCGGCTTCGAGGGGCCGGCCTTCCTCGAGGTGATGATCGACCCCGATGCCGGCGTCTATCCGATGGTCGGCCCGGGTCAGAGCTACGAGGAGATGATCACGGGCGAGCACATCCCGTCGCGCACCAAGGTGGCGATCAAGACTCCCGGACCCTCGGAGATGTTCTGATGAAACCGGTCACCGCGCGCGCTGCCTCCCTCGCCCTGTGCCTGTGCGCCGCCGCGGTCGCGGCGCCCGCGGGCGCCGCTGACGCCGGCACCCGGCAGGACGAGATCGTGATGCTCGGCAACCTCGCCGGGCAGCAGAGCGTGCGCACCGGGAGCGATGGCGTCACGCACGCAGAGTTTTCCTTCAACGACCGCGGCCGCGGCGATCATATCGCCGCCACCTGGAAGCTCGATGCCGCCGGCGTACTCACCGAGTACCAGGGCCGCGGCAACGACTACATGAAGGCGGCGGTAGCCGAGAGCTTCCGGCTCGCCGGCGGCAAGGCATCCTGGAGCAACCGCTCCGAGCACGGCAGCACGGCGGTCACGGGCGAGGCGTTTTATGTACCGATGAATGCGCCGCCGGAGATCTTCGGCGTGCTGGCGCGCGCGCTACTCAAGGCGCCGGGACAGCGGTTGGCGCTGCTGCCGGTCGGCGAGGCGACGCTCGAGAAGGTCGAGCTGCCCGCGGAGGATGCGGCGCACGCGAGCGGCCCACACGGCCCGATCGCGCTCTACGCCATCACCGGGCTCGACTTCTCCCCGAGTCCCATCTGGCTCGCGGGCGACGGCGCGACGGCCGGCAGCGTCTCCGACTGGTTCTCGGTGCTGCCGCCGGCGAGGCACGAGCAGCTCCCGAAGCTCCTCGAGGCGCAGGCGCACTGGAGCGCCGCCCGCGCGGCACGTCTGGCGCGCGAGCTGACGCGAGTGCCCGCGGGCGAGGTCATCATCCGCAACGCGCGGCTGTTCGATCCACGCGATCTCTCGGTCACGGCGGGCACCAGCGTGCTGGTGCGCGGCGCACGCATCGTGCGGGTCGCCCCGGACGCCGACCTGACCGCCGACGCCAGGGCCGAGGTGCTAGACGCGCATGGCCGGTTCCTCATGCCGGGGCTCTGGGACAACCACCAGCACTTCTTCGACAACGCCGGCGCGCTCGACCTCGCGAACGGCGTCACCAGCGCCCGCGACATGGCGAACGACACCGATGAGTTCCTCGAACGGGTGGCGCGCTTCGACGCCGGCACCGAGCTCGGGCCGCGGGTGTGGAAGTCCGGCATCATCGACGGTACGGGCCAGTACGCCGGGCCGACCAGGATGCGCATCGACACCGCGCAGCAGGCGGTGGCGGATGTCGACTGGTATGCCGACCACGGCTACGGGCAGATCAAGATCTACTCCTCGGTCCCGCCCGCCATCGTCCCGGTGATCGCCGCCGAGGCGCACGCGCGCGGCCTGCGCGTCAGCGGCCACGTACCGGCCTTCATGAGCGCCGAGCAGTTCGTCGCCGCCGGCGCCGACGAGATCCAGCACCTCAACTTCATCGTGCTCGATTTTCTGTACCCGGCGGTGCAGGAGACGCGCAACATGAACCGCTTTACCGCGGTCGCCGCGCACGCCCGCGACTTTCCGCCCAGCGCGCCGCAGGTGCGGGATTTCCTCGCTTACCTCGCGCGTCACCACACCGTGCTCGACCCGACGGTAAACGTCTTCGAGGCGCAGTTCTGCGGCGATCCGGCCGCGCTGACTCCGGGGCTCGAGGCGGTCGCGCCGCGCATGCCGCCGCAGGTGCGGCGCGGGCTGCTCTCGGGCGCGCTCGTCGCCCCCAGGGGCGAGGAGGCCGCTTACCGCGAGGCGCTGCCGGCGATGCTCGACCTCCTCAAGGCGCTGCACGACGCCGGCGTGACGATCATTCCCGGCACCGACTCGATGCCGGGCTACCAGCTGCACCACGAGCTCACGCTCTACGCGCGCGCCGGCATCGCGCCCGCCGAGGTTCTGCGCATGGCCACCCTCACCTCGGCGCAGGTCGTCGGCGTGAACGGCGAGCGCGGCGTGATCGCCGCCGGCAAGCTCGCGGATCTCATCCTCGTCGACGGCGATCCGAGCGTCCGCATCGCCGATATCGACCGAATCGACCTGGTCATGAAGGACGGCAGGATCTATGACCCGGCGCGCATCGAGGCCTCGCTCGGCATCACCCCGGCGGAGCGGCACTGATGGAAGAGGGGCCGCACGCACCTGCGCATCGGCAGCACGGTACGGGCTTTCACTGGCTCGACCTCAGCCTGGCGCTGTCGGCGTTCGTGGTCAGCCTCGCCTCGCTGTGGCTGACCGTGCACAACGCCCGCACGATGGAGCGCCTGGTCACTTCCAACAGCTACCCGAACCTTGATTTCGCGAGCGGTAACGGCTTCGATTTCGACGATGGCCGCGGAGTCTTGCACGCGGTGTACCTCTCGCTCGAGAACACCGGGATCGGGCCGGCGCGGCTGCGCTCCATCGAGCTGAGCTTTGCCGGCAAGCCGGCCGCCAATCTGCGCGAACTGCTGGCCCTGTGCTGCACCGAGGAGCCGGTCACGTCGCTGCCGAAGACGGACTATCGGTTCACCGGCGACATGCGCGGCGCCATGATTCAGGCGGGTAGATCCTTGAACCTGTTCGCCTGGGCAGAGGCACCGGCGGATCCGCGCTGGGCGCGCCTCGAGAAGCTGCGCGGCGAGATCGGTGTGCGCGTGTGTTACTGCTCTGTGTTCGACGAATGCTACCTGCGCGACAGCGCCCGGCGGGAACCGGTGAGCGTTAAGATCTGCGCCGCTCCGGCCGTCCCGTACACCGGCGGTTAAGACGGGCGCGGCTAATCTGGAGAGATCCGATGAAGTACCTCCACACCATGGTGCGCGTCACCGATCTCGACGCCTCGCTCAGGTTCTACTGCGACGCGCTAGGGCTGAAGGAGCTGTCCCGCAAGGACTACAGCCAGGGCCGCTACACGCTGGTCTTTCTGTCCGCCCCGGGGGATGAGAGCGCGCAGCTCGAGCTCACCCACAACTGGGACCCGGAAGCCTACGGCGGCGGGCGCAACTTCGGGCACCTCGCCTACCAGGTCGACGACATCTATGCCACCTGCAAGCGCTTGCGGGAGCACGGCGTCAGCATCCTGCGGCCGCCGCGCGACGGCCACATGGCTTTCGTGCGCTCGCCGGACAACATCTCCATCGAGCTGCTGCAGAAAGGCGCAGCGCTCGCACCCGCCGAGCCCTGGAAGTCCATGGCGAACAGCGGCACCTGGTAAGCGGCGCGGTCTCCGCCCATGAAGTCGATCCCGAGTCTCATCATCGCGGCGGTGTTCGCCACGCTGACGTTCGCCGTGTGGGCGTACCTCAATCGCCCGACGCGCGAGCCGCCCTGGCCGGCACGCATCCAGGGATTCGCCTTCTCGCCGTTTCGCGCCAACGAGGATCCGACGCACTTCGAGATGCCGACCGACGCCGAGATCGACGCCGATCTGGCGCTCCTCGAAGGCAAGGTCAACGCGGTGCGCACCTACTCGGTGGGCGCGACGCTCGCCGACGTGCCCGAGCTCGCCGAGCGTCATGGCATCAACGTCGCACTCGGCGCCTGGCTCGACAGCCACCTCGACAAGAACGAAGAGCAGATGAAGACGCTCATCGATCTCGCCGGCACTCACCAGAACGTGGTGCGCGTCGTCGTCGGCAACGAGGTGCTGCTGCGCGGTGATCTGAAGCTCGAGGAGCTCGAGAAGTATCTCGACCGCGCCCGCGCCGCCATCGGCCAGCCGGTCGGTACCGCCGAGACCTGGTATGGCTGGCTCGCGCATCCGGAGCTGGCGCAGCACGTCGACTACATCGGCGTGCACCTGCTGCCCTACTGGGAAGGCGTTCCCGTGGACGCCGCGGTCGAGTACTCGTTCGCGCAGTTCAAGCGCCTGCAGCAGACTTTCCCGCACAAGCCGATCGTCATCGCCGAGATCGGCTGGCCGAGCCGCGGGCGCACGCGCGAATCGGCCGTGGCCTCGGTGGCGAACGAGGCGCTGTTCCTGCGCCGCTTCCTGGCCCGCGCCGAAAAGGAACAGATCAAGTACTACGTCATGGAGGCCTTCGATCAGCCGTGGAAGGCTTACCAGGAGGGGGCCGTCGGCTCCTACTGGGGCGTGTACGACGTCAACCGCCAGCCGAAGTTCGCCTTTACCGAGCCGATCGTGCGCGTACCCGAGTGGCACATCCTCGCGGCCGTCTCGGTTGCGGTCGCGCTGGCGGTGCTGGGGCTCGTCTATCTCACGAGTGATGCGCTGCGCAATCGCGGCCGCAGCTTCCTCGCGATCGTGGTCTATGCCGCCACCACGATCGCCGTGTGGGTGATCTACGACTTTACGCAGCAGTACATGACGGTCTCGAGCGTGATCGCCGGCGTGCTGCTGCTGCTCGGCATGTTGGGGGTGCTGCTGGTGCTGCTCGCCGAGGCGCACGAGTGGGCCGAGGCGCACTGGGTGACCTACCGGCGCCGGCTCGGCGCGCCGGCGTTCACCGCCGGCGAGCGGCAGCCCAGGGTCTCGATCCACGTGCCGGCCTACAACGAGCCGCCGGAGATGCTGATCGAGACGCTCGATGCGCTCGCGCGCCTCGACTATCCCGATTTTGAGGTGCTGGTGATCGACAACAACACGCGCGACGAGAGGGTGTGGCGTCCGGTCGAGGCGCACTGCGCGCAGCTCGGGTCCCGCTTCCGCTTCTTCCACGTCGCGCCGCTCGCGGGCTTCAAGGCGGGCGCGCTCAACTTCGCGCTCGAGCGCACGGCGCCCGATGCCACCATCGTCGCCGTCATCGACAGCGACTACGCGGTGGATCCGCGCTGGCTGCGCGAGCTGACGCCGGCCTTCGAGGACCCGCGCATCGCCATCGTGCAGGCGCCGCAGGACTATCGCGACGCCGATCAGAGCGCCTTCAAGGCGATGTGCTACGCGGAGTACCGCGGCTTCTTCCACATCGGCATGATCACGCGCAACGAGCGCAACGCGATCATCCAGCACGGCACGATGACCATGGTGCGGCGGGCGCAGCTCGAGGATTGCCGCTGGGCGGAGTGGTGCATCACCGAGGACGCCGAGCTCGGTCTGCGGATCTTCGAGGCGGGTTACGACGCCACCTACGTGCCGGTGAGCTACGGCCGCGGCCTCATGCCCGACACCTTCATCGACTTCAAGAAACAGCGCTTCCGCTGGGCCTACGGCGCCATGCAGATACTCAAGGCGCACGCGCGCGCGCTGTTCCTCGAGGGCGGCCCGCTCTCGCCGGGCCAGCGCTACCACTTCGTCGCCGGATGGCTGCCCTGGGTGGCCGACGGCTGCAACCTGCTCTTCAACCTGGCGGCTCTCGGCTGGTCGGCGGCGATGGTGTGGGAGCCGGGCAAGGTCGACCCGCCGCTGGTCATGTACTCGGTGCTGCCGCTGTCGCTGTTCACCTTCAAGCTCGCCAAGCTCGTCCACCTCTACCACGTGCGGGTGGGCGCCAACGTCAGACAGACGGTGGCGGCGGCGATCGCAGGTCTCGCCCTGACCCACACGATCGGCACGGCGGCGGTCAAGGGCCTCGTCACCCGCAGCGAGCCGTTCTTCCGCACGCCCAAGCAGGGCAACACCTCGGGGCTGCTGCGCGCGCTCGCCGCGGCGCGCGAGGAGACCGTGATGGTGGTGGGGCTGCTGCTGTCGGCGTGGGGCGTCGCACACACCGGCACGCGCGAGACCGCGGGCCCCGACCGCCTCGCCTGGATCGTCGTACTCCTCATCCAGTCGGTGCCTTACGCCTCCTCGCTCATCGTGTCGCTCATCAGCGCCTTCCCGCTGCCGGCGCGCTGGCTCGGCACCAGCTATCGTCCCGTGGCGGGCACCGGCCGCCCGGCGCAGGCTTAAGGAGCGGCTCAAAGTCCGTGCGCGAGCGCCGGCTCCAGGCCATCGCGACCATGATCGCCGCGGTCGCGGTCTTTTCCCTCATGGACGGGGTTCTGAAGTTCTTCGCCATGCGCTATCCGCCCATGGAGGTAGCGGCGCTGCGCGGCGCCACCTCGCTCCCCTTCACGCTCGCGCCGGTGCTGATCGCGGGCCGCCTGCGCGACCTGGTGCCGCGCCGCTGGCCGATGCATCTGCTGCGCGGCACCTTGAGCGTCGTGGTTATTGGCGGCTTCATCTACGCGGTGCGCTCGCTCTCCCTCGCCAACGCCTACTCGGTGTTCCTGTCGGCCCCGCTGCTGGTGGCGGCGCTGTCGGTGCCGCTGCTGCGGGAGCGGCTCGACTGGCGCAACTGGCTGGCAATTCTCGTCGGGCTCGCCGGGGTACTGGTCATGCTGCGCCCGAGCACCTCGGGGCTGGCGAGTCTCGGCGCCGTGGCCGCCCTGATCGGCGCCACCGCCTACGCCCTGAGCGGAATCGCGGGGGGGGGGCCCCCACCCGCACCGACACGACGGTGAGCGTCGTCTTCTGGACCATCAGCCTCATGACGGTACTCGCCGGCGCCATGGCCGCCCCGGGGTGGGTGGCGATCGAGCACGGGCACTGGAAATGGCTGCTGGCCCTGGGGGTGCTGGCCGCGATCGGCCAGTACCTGCTCACCGAGGCGTTCCGCTCGGCGCCGCCCTCGGTCGTCTCCCCGTTCGAGTACACCGCGCTCCTCTGGGGAGTCGGCATCGACCGGGTGGTATGGCAGGTGTTGCCGTCGGCGCGGGTATGCCTGGGCGGCGGCATCGTGATCGCGAGCGGGCTCTACCTCATCTGGCATGAGCGCAGCGCACCGCGACCGGCGCCGCCGCAGGAGTCGTGGCAGTGACAGCCGCGGCGAGGCAGAATGCGCCGCTAACCCTCGACAGTGCATCTCGCGGGCGCACCCCGCGCGCCGACAACGCTGATCGTCGACGGTAGGAAGCCCGTTCGCTGACAGGTTTTGCAAACAATGAGGAAAAGGCCATGAGCAACGCCGATATCCGGGGACGATTCATCTGGCACGAGTTGTTGACGACCGACACGGCCGCCGCCGCCGCCTTCTACCCGAGAGTGGTGCCGTGGCGTACCCAGCCATCCAGCATGCCGGGCTACACGATCTGGATGGCCGGCCAGAGCCAGGTCGGGGGCCTCATGGCATTGCCTGCCGATGCGGCGGGGACCCCGCCGCACTGGCTGATCTACATCGGCACCCCGAACGTCGATGCGACGGCCGAGCACGCCCAGCGCCTCGGCGCGCGCACGCTGAAGGCCGCGACCGACATTCCGAACGTCGGCCGCTTTGCCGTACTCGCGGATCCGCAGGGCGCGACGTTTGCGCTGTACACGCCGGGCCCGACCGGCGGGGCCGTCCCCGCGCCCGGCCCCGGGGTCTTTTCCTGGCACGAGCTGGCCACCACCGACGTCAACGGCGCGCTGCGCTTCTACGGCGAGCTGTTCGGCTGGACCAAGGGCCAGGGTCATGACATGGGCGCGATGGGCGTCTATCAGATCTTCGAGCGCTTCGGCTCGATGGTCGGCGGCATGTGCAACGTCCAGGGGCCGGCGACGCCGCCCTCGTGGCTGAGCTACGTGCAGGTGGCGGACTCGAGCCGCGCGGTCGCGGCCGCCAAGTCGGCCGGCGGGCGGCTGTTGCACGGGCCGGTCGAAGTGCCGGGCGGCAGCTGGATTGCGCTGTTCATGGATCCGCAGGGCGGCGCGTTCGCAGTTCAGGAGCCGCCGCGAGCCGCGGCCGCGAAGCCGGCGGCGCCGCCGCCGAAGCCGTCCGCCGCACCCGCCGCGAAACCCGCGGCACCCTCGGCGCCGGCACCGGCGACGAAGAAACCGGCGGCCGCGAAGAAGGCCGTGAAGAAGAAGGCTGCGAAGAAGCCGGCGAAGAAGAAAGTCGCGAAGAAGAAGGCCGCGAAAAAGAAGGTGGCGCGCAGGAAGACGGCGAAGAAGAGCGCCGGGAAGGGCGCGAAGCGCAGCACGGCGCGGCGCCACCGCTGAAGTCTCCCCCTGGCCCCCGCCGCGGACCGGCGGGGGCCCGGGCGCTTCGCCGGCGTCCTAAAGCCTGACCAGCGGGCGGCCGAAGTTCTCGCCGCGCATCGCGAGCAGCAGGTGCTCCGGGGCGTTGGCGAGCCCATCGACGACGTGATCCTTGACGGCGATGCGGCCGGCGCCGTGCCAGGGGATGGCCTCGCGCAGGAACTCGCCCCGGCGGGGCTCGTAATCGCGTACCCGTGCGCGCAGCACCCGGATCCCGTCTTTCTCCGGCAGGTAGCCGGCGCGCAGCAGCGCGGGCTTCGGATCGGCCGCGCTGAGCGAGTTCTGAACGATGCGCGCGCCGTTCGCCAGATGCCGCTCCGCGATCACGGTCTCGAGCAGCTCGCCGCCCGTGTTGTCGAAATAGACGTCGACGCCGCGCGGCGCGAGCTGCCGCAGGCGCGCGCTGAGGGGCTCGGAGCGGTAGTTGATGCAGGCCGAGAGGCGCGCGTGGCGCGTCACCCACTCGCATTTCTCGCGCGTCCCGGCGATGCCGATCGCGCGAGCGCCCTTCAGGATCGCGATCTGTCCGGCCATCGAGCCCGCGGCGTTCGAGGCGGCCGAGACCAGCACGGTCTCCCCGGCGCGCAGCTTCGCGAGGTCGAGCAGGCCGAAGTAGGCGGCCATGCCGGGCGCGCCGAGGATGCCGAGCGCCGTGGACGCCGGGGTCTGCCCCGGGTGCACGAAGCGGGCGTTCTGGCCGCGGGAGACGGCAAACTGCTGCAGGCCGGCGTCCAGTACCACGATGCTGCCGACGCCGAAGACGTCGTGGCGCGACTCGATCACCTCGCCGACGCCGCGTGCCGGCACCAGGTCGCCCGGCCGCACGAAGCCGGGGTTGCCGGTAGCGCCGTGCCCGACGTGGAACGGGTCGAGCGCGAGCCACAGCGCGCGCGCGAGAAACGTGCCGTTGGTGAGCGTGGGAAGCGCGGCCTCGATCATCTCGAAGTCGCTCGGCCTGGACGGCAGGCCCTTGAGGCGGATCTGCAGGTTGTGCACGGGCGCGGCTCTCTCGGCCCGGCTACTTGCCGGCGGCGTCCGCGGCGGCATGTTCCCGGTCTGCCGCCTCCTGCGCGGCCGCTCCGATCTGCTGCCGCACCCGCTCCTGCTGTGCCCGTGCCTGCGCCGCCTGCTGTGCTTCGGCGGCCGAGCCGCTCGCCGCCGCGGCGCCGGTCTCGGTCAGCCCGCAGCCGGCGAGCACGGCACAGCAACCGGCGAGCAGCACAATGGAGCGCATGGCTGCCAAATTTACCCGCCCAGCCTGCGTGCGCAAGAGGCGCGGCGAACGTGGCACTATGTCGCACATGTCCAGGACGACTCCCAGGCCGCAACCGGTGGAGGCGGAGCCGCGGGTGAGGCGCGGCTACTTTGAGAACCGCTACGGCCAGCTGCACGTACACAACGCGATTCCCCCCGGGGGCGGGTTCGAGGAGGGAACGCCGCTCATCTGTCTGCACGGCACGCAGGGCTCGGGCCGCTCGTTCAGGGGCCTGCTCCCGCTCCTCGGCCGCGACCGCTCGGTGTACGCGCCCGACCTTCCCGGCTACGGGGAGTCCGACGGGCCGCCGCAGCCGATGAGCGCGGCGGAGTACACCGCGGCGCTCGGCGACTTTCTCGATACCATGCGGCTGCGGCAGGTCGATCTGCTGGCGCACGGAGCGGGGTCGGTGCTCGCCACGGAGCTCGCGCTGGCGCGCGGCCCACAGGTACGCCGGATCGTGCTCGTCTCGGTTCCGCTCGGCCCGGTGCGCCCCCAGGGAGGCGCGAGCCCGCCGGGGGGCGATCTCGCCGCCGCAGCAGCAGCCTATGCGCTGCGCGAGCGGCTCGGGCGGGTCTCGCAGCCGCTCCTCGTCCTGCGTCCGCGGGACGAGTGGTGGGACGCTACCGCCCGGGTGCGCGAGGCGCAGCCGGCGGCCCGCGTCCTGGACCTTCCGGACCACGGGGGCGACCTCTTTCAGTCCGCCCCGGGCGCGGTGGCGGATGCCGTGCGCGGGTTTCTGCGCGACTGAAGGCGCGCCGGCCCCTGCGGGGGCTTTTTTCGCGATTCACCTCACACAATGCACCGGGACACACGGACCTAAGCCCCGAGCGGCGCTAGAATTTTGTTTATAAAGATACAGGGGACACTCTGAGATGGATCCGCGCCCGAAACTGCCCCCGGAGAGGTCTCTCCCCCCGGGAGTCGACCTCGACCGCACCGACGAGCTTCCGGTCCTCGACCTGAAGGCTTACGAGGCCGAGGCTCACGATCGCCTCGCCGAAACCTGGGTACAGCCCGGGCTGTCGCACATAGAAGCGGCCGCCGAGCCACGCGCGGGAGCCGCGGGTGCCGGGGATCCCGTGCAGACTGCGGCGGACAATCTGCGCGAGGCGCAGGAGCTGCTCGCGGGCCGCGGCGCACGCCTTGCGGAGATCGAGCGTGCGCTCGATGAGGCGCACGCCGCGCGCGCGGCCGCCGAGCGGCGCGTCGGGCAATTGACCGGGGAGCTCGCCGACGCACGGGCCGTTGCCGCGCAGCGCGAGAGCGAGCGCACGGCGGCGGAGGCCGAGGCACGCGCTGCAGCGCAGCGGCGCGAGGCACAACACGCCACCGATCTGGCCGCGGCACGCACCGCGGCCGGGCAGCGCGAGGCGGAGCTCGGCGAGGAGCTCGCGCGCGCACGTGCCACGGCCGGACAGCAGGCCAGCGACCTCGCGGAGGAGCTCGCCGCGGCGCGCGCGGCTGCCGAGCAACTGCGTACCCGCGCCGCAACCTACTTCGAGTCGCTGCAGTCCGCCGAGCGGCGCCGCACGCTGCTCGAAGCACAGCTGTCGGACCTCGAGGACGAGATCGACGCGCGCGCGAGCGGCCACGCCCGCCTGACGCGCGAGCTGGCCGGCCGCGACATGCGCGCCGGCGAGCTCGAGTCGGACCTGAGCGCGCGCGCGGGACGCATCGCCGATCTCGACAGACAGGTGGCGACGCTCGGCGCCGCCCTCAGGGAGCGCGACCTGGAGCTCGCGCGGCTACGGGCGGTGGAGGCGAGCCTCGCCGCGGCGCTCGAGACGGCACGCGCCGCCGGCGCAGCGGCGAGTGAGCGCGCCGCCGTGCACGAATCCGCCCTTGCCGAGGCGCGCAACCGCAGCTCGACACTCGAGGCGGAGCTCGCCGCCGAGCGCAGCAGCGGCGCGGGGCGGGTCGAGGAGCTCACCAGGGTGCGTGACGAGGCGGACGAGCGGGCCGGTGCGTTGCGCGCGGCAGAGCTCGAGCGCAGCGGGTACCTTGCCAGCATTGCGGCGGCCGAAGGGCGCGCCCAGGAGCTCGAGGAGCGGATGGCGGAGCATCTGGACACGCTGCGCGGGCTACGGAACGTCGCCGACGCCGCCGTCGCCCGTACGCACGAGCTCGAGGCGGATGTGCGCGCCGCCGAGGAGAACATCGCGCGGCTCGAGTCGCAGCTGCGCGGCCGCGACGCGCGCGTTGCCGAGCTCGAGAAGGCCAACCAGCAGTGGCGCCAGACGCTGGATCATAATCCGCACTCCGCCACCGACACCCACCGGGCTCTGCGCGAGGGGGCGCTTGCCGGGTCCGGCGAGGGCGCGGCCGCGAGCGCGCCGTCCGAGGGCGCGACCCGCCTCCTGATCCGCAGCGACGGCGGGCGCGAGGTCGTGCACGTGCTCGGCCGCAAGACCACCATCGGCCGCACGGACGACAACGACCTGCAGATCGACGTCAAGTACATCAGCCGCCACCACGCGGTGATCCTGGCCGGCCCCGCCCATACCATCATCGAGGACCTCAACAGCACCAACGGCGTGATGGTCAACGGGCGGCGCGTCACCCGGCAGGTCCTCAACGACGGCGATCAGGTGACCATCGCGCGCGCCCAGTACCGCTTCGCCCTGCGGCGCAGCGCAGAGAGGCGCTGACAGCGGCACACCGCGTTCGCTAAGCTCGCTTGCCGTGGCGAGCCCCTACATCGAGAAGATCCTCAAGGCACGCGTCTACGAAGTCGCGATCGAGTCGCCGCTCGAGGCCGCGGCGCGGCTGTCGCGCCGGCTGGGCAACGAAGTGCTGCTGAAGCGCGAGGATCTGCTGCCGGTGTTCTCCTTCAAGCTGCGCGGTGCCTACAACCGCATCGCGCACCTCGGCGAGGCGGCGGCCAGCCGTGGGGTGGTGTGCGCTTCGGCCGGCAACCACGCGCAGGGCGTGGCGCTCGCCGCGCGCCGCCGCTCGATCCCCGCGGTCGTCGTCATGCCCGAGACGACGCCACTCATCAAGGTGCAGGCGGTCCTCGATCTCGGAGCCGAGGTCGTGCTGCACGGCGACGACTACGACTCGGCGCTCGAGCGCGCGCTCACCCTGGCGCGCGAGCGCAACCTGGTGTTCGTGCACCCGTTCGACGATCCGGACGTCATCGCCGGGCAGGGCACCATCGCGGTGGAGATCCTGCGCCAGTCGGGCGGCAGGCTGGATGCGATCTTCGTGCCGGTCGGCGGCGGGGGACTGCTGGCCGGCATCGCCGTGTACGTGAAGTACCTGTACCCGGGCGTGAAGGTGATCGGGGTCGAGCCGCGCGACGCAGCCTCGATGTACGAATCGCTGCGGGCCGGCCAGCGCGTCACCCTCGAGCGCGTCGGCATCTTCGCCGACGGCGTGGCGGTGCGGCGGGTCGGGGAGGAGCCGTTTGCGCTGTGCCGCGGCACCGTCGACGAGATCGTGCTCACCGATACCGACGAGATCTGCGCCGCGATCCAGGACGTGTTCGAGGACACCCGCTCGATCGTCGAGCCGGCGGGGGCGCTCGCGGTGGCGGGGCTGAAGCAATACGTCGCGCGCCAGGGCTGGCGCGGCAAGCGCCTGGTGGCGATCAACAGCGGCGCCAACATGAACTTCGACCGGCTGCGGCACGTCGCCGAGCGTGCCGACCTCGGCGGGGAGCGCGAGGCGCTGCTCGCCGTGGTGATCCCGGAGCAGCCGGGCAGCTTCCTGCGCTTCTGCGAGGCGCTCGGCAAGCGCAGCGTCACCGAGTTCAACTACCGCTACGCGGGCCCCGAGGCCGCGCAGATCTTCGTGGGCCTCGCGCTGTCGCAGGGGCGCGCCGAGAAGGATGCGGTCTCGGGGCAGCTGCGCGCCGCCGGCTTCGCCGTCACCGACATGACCGACGACGAGATGGCGAAGCTGCACGTGCGTTATATGGTGGGCGGCCATGCGCGCGGTCTCGAGCACGAGCTGCTCTACCGGTTCGAGTTCCCGGAGCGTCCGGGGGCGCTGCTGAAGTTCCTGCAGGCGATCGGCTCGCGCTGGAACATCAGCCTGTTCCATTATCGCAATCACGGCTCGGACTACGGGCGCGTGCTGGCCGGAATCCAGGTGCCGCCCGCTACCCGCGCCGACTTCCTCGAGCACCTGCGCGAGCTGCACTACGCCTGCGTCGAGGAGACCGCCAACCCGGCGTACCGCATGTTTCTGTCATCGTGAGTGAAGCGCAGGGCGCCAGGGTCGCGCCTGGGGCGGTGCGGCAACCAAGCTGATGTCCGAAGCAATCGCCGCAGGCGATTTCCTGCGGTGAACTTAAGCCTGCTGCTCGCGGCTCTCGAGCTGCCACTCGCGCCAGATCGCGAGCAGCACCGCGAGGATCACCGGGCCCACGAACAACCCCACGAGCCCGAGGGCGGCGAGTCCGCCGAGCACGCCGAACAGCACCACCAGGAACGGAATCTGCGCCTCGCGGCTGATGAGGAACGGCCGCACGATGTGGTCGGTCCAGCCCATGACGACGCCGCCCCAGACGAGCAGCCCGACGCCGGCTACGGTGTTGCCCTCGAGCAGCAGCCACGCCGTCACGCACACCCAGATGGTGGGCGCCGCGAATGGGATCAGGCCGCAAACCGTGGTGAGGGATGCGAGAAACACCGGCGCGCCGACCCCGGCGAACCAGTAGCCGATGCCGACCAGCAGCCCCTGTACGAGTGCGGCGAGCACCAGCCCGTAGACCACCGCCTTGACGGTCTGGCCGATCGCCGTCAGGTAGTTGTGCACGCGCGGACCGAGCACGTGCTCGAGCGCACGCCGCAGCTGCGCGGCGACCTGGGCACCGTCGCGGTACACGAAGAACAGGCTCACCACGGTGAGCAGCAGCTTCGCGGCGTTGCGGCTGATGCCGCCGATCAGGTGCCCGATCTGCTCGCGGAAATGGTCGAGGACGGTGCGCAGCTCCGCCCCGAGCGCGTTCGGGTCCTGGGCGGCGCGCCCCGCCAGCTCCTGCAGCTGGTCGCCGATCCACGGGAGCCTGAGCACCGCCGGCGGCAGCGTGCCGCCGGCGAGCAGCGCCTGCAGATGGTGGTAGACGTGCAGCAGCTCGATGCGCACCACCACCGCAAGCCACGCGAGCGGCGCGATGACCGCGGCGCTCACGACGGTGGTCATGGCCAGCGCGGCGATGATGCTGCGGCCGCGGCAGCGGGCGAGCAGCCACTCGTAGGCCGGCCAGCTGACGTAAGCGAGGATCGCCGCCCACACCACCGGCACGATGAAGGGATCGAGCACCAGGAAGCCGAGCAGCAGCAGCCCCCCCAGCATCGCCACGGTGAGGAAGCGGCGCACCCAGGGTATTGAAGGGAGCTCCGGCGTCACAGCAGGCCCGCCGCGTCGGAGGCGATCATGACGAGCGCGAGCAGCGTGCAGGTCGCGAGACTCAAGTTGCGCCGCAGGCCGAGGTAGGGGCCCGGCAGCACGCTCCCGAGCGAGCGGTGCTCGTAGAGCCAGAAGAGCCCGAAGCCGACGGTAAGCAGGGCAAGCGCCCGCTGCCCGCCGAGGAGGACGGCAGCCGCCGCGACCATGCTGGGCGCCGCCGCCGCCGCCATGCGCACCGCCGTCGCCGGCACCCGGCCCGCGAGAGCGAGTCCCCAGTGCACCGCGCCGGCGGATGCCAGCAGTACGGCACCCCAGGCGATCGCGCCGCGCTCCGCGAGCTCGCGCCCGAGGTAGCCGGAGAGCGTCGCCTCGCAGGCGAGACACACGATGAGCGGCGTCACCGCGAGATAACCGAGCAGCTCGGCCGCGGTGCCGAGCCTGACGGGTGCGGTGTCGTTTTCCAGCTGTCCCACGGGCCGCGATGATGCCACGCGGCGCGGCGCGATGAATTGTCTTGACGACCCACCGCGCAGGCAGGCAGGCTTCGCGCGGCGTGAGGTGCTCGTTCCCGGGAGGGAACGGGTAAAACGGGAAGTCCGGTGCGGATTCGTCCAAACCCGGCGCTGCCCCCGCAACGGTAATCGAGATCAGGCGGATCACGAGCCACTGCACCGGTAAAAAAGGGTGCGGGAAGGCGATCCACCAGGAGGCGTAGGGCCTCCGCTCGAGAGCCCGGAGACCGGCCTCGCGCATCACCGTTGGACGTCGCGGCGGGCGACGCTGGTCGAACGGTGTGCGCCGCGAGGCGCAGACCTGCCAGCTCCTGACACGACGTGCGACGCGCACGGGTGTGTGCTGTTTCAGGAGCCTTAACCATGTCTCGAGACCTCGTCCCGCGCCGCGCGCGCCTCAGTGCGGCGGTCGCCCTGATTCTCTGTACCCCGGCCGCGTGGTCGGAGCAGCCGTCGTCCTCGCAACCGGGCCCGGCGGAGCAGCTGCAGCAGGTGATCGTCACCGCTGCGCGCGCGCCGGAGCCCGAGGACCAGTCGTTCTTCTCCGCGACGCTGCTGACGCGCGCCGACATCGAGGCACGCCAGGCGTCCTCGGTGCAGGAGCTGCTCGCCGGCCTCGCGGGAATCAACGTCGACAGCTCCGGCGGCCTCGGGCAGCAGAGCTCGGTGTTCATCCGCGGCGCGGACTCCGATCACACGCTGCTCCTCATCGACGGCGTGCGCGTCGGCTCGGCGACGCTCGGCATCGCGCCCTTCGAGATCATCCCCCTCGGGCAGATCGATCACATCGAGGTGGTGCGCGGCCCGCGCTCGACGCTCTACGGCTCGGACGCGGTCGGCGGCGTCATCCAGATCTTCACCCGCCAGGCGGGCGAGCCGGGCGCGACGCTCGGCGGCAGCGCCATGACCGGCAGCTACGACACGCACGAGTTCACCGGCTACGCCGCGGCGCGCGGGCGCGCAGCCTGGGGCAGCATTTCCGGCGAAGTGCTCACCACCGCCGGCATCGCTGCCTGCCTGCCGTCCGCCGTCGCCGGCTGCTTCGACCCGGCCGCCCCGCAGGTGCCCGACGGGCACCAGAACCGTTCGGGCTCGCTCAGTGCCGGCGTACAGCTCACCGATCGGCTCACCGCCTCGGCCGACGTGCTCTACACGCACGGCTGGACGGCGTTCGACGGCGCCGGCTTCGACGACCGGCTGGATTTCCAGGAGAAGGTCTTCACGGTCCACCTCGACCAGGCGATCGGCAGTACCTGGCATCTCAAGCTCATGGCGGGACGCGACGCGGACGACGAGCGCGATTTCCTCGATCCCACACCCGTCGGCACCTTCGATACCGTGCGCAACAGCGCCAGTCTCCAGGCCGACGGCAAGCTCGGCGATGCGCTCAGGCTCATCGGCGGCGTCGACTACGAGGACGTACACGTTGACAGCGACACGCCGTTCGAGGTCACCTCGCGCACCACCCGCGCGGCATTCAGCGAGCTGCACGCGGACCTCGGCGGCTGGTCGGCACTCGCCGGCGCACGCTTCGAGGACAACGAGCAGTTCGGCGCTCACTGGACCGGGAACCTCGGGCTCACCCGCCGGCTCGGTGCGGGCACGCGCTTCGTCCTCAGCTGGGGCACGGCGTTCCGCGCGCCGACCTTCGATGAGCTCTTCTTCCCGGGCTTCGGCAATCCGAATCTCAAGCCCGAGACCTCGCAGTCCTGGGAGTCGGGGCTCGACGGCGGGGAGGGCGCGCTGCGCTGGTCGCTGCACGCGTATCAGACCGCCATCGACCAGGAGATCTCGATCGATCCGCTGACGTTCGTCCCGGTCAACATCAACAGGTCGCGCATCCGCGGCGTCGAGCTGCAGTGCGACTGGCACGGCGCCGACTGGGTGGTGGGGGGACAGCTGACCGGGCTCGAGCCGCTCAACGTCTCTCCAGGACCTGAGTACGACGACCTGTTGCCCCGGCGCGCGCAACAGAGCGCCAGCCTCACCGTGCGCCGCCTCCTGCATCCGGCTTCATCGGGCGGCGCCGACGGGTCGGTCGGGGTGGTCGCGCGTTGGGAGGGCCGCCGTTACGACGATCTCGCCAACACCCTGCCGATGGGCGGCTATCTGACGGCCGATCTGCTGACGCAATGGCGGCTCGCGCGCGATTGGACGCTGGAAGCGAAGGCGGCGAACGTCTTCGACCGCAGCTACCAGACGGCGGCATACTATGCCCAGCCGGGCCGGAGCTACGGCGTCACGATCCGCTATCGCTCCAGCCTGCACTAGGGAGGGTCGACATGAGCGAGCCAGGCGCAGGCTCGGCGCCGGGCGCGGCGCCGAGCGAGAACGAGCGTACCTGGGGAATGCTGGCGCATCTCGCCGCCCTGGCGGGGCTCGTCATGCCGCTCATCGGCAACGTGGTGGTGCCGCTCCTCATCTGGCACAGCTGGCGCAGCCGCTCGGCGTTCGTCGGCGAGCAGGCGCTCGAGAGCCTCAACTTCAACATCTCGGTGTCGCTCGGCGCGCTGGTCTGCGGCGTGCTGACACTGGTGTTCATCGGCTTCCTGCTCGGCACGGCGCTCTTCGTCGCCTGGCTCGCGCTCACCCTCATCGCCGCCATCAAGGCGAGCGAGGGCGTGAACTACCACTATCCGTTCTCGCTCCGGCTGGTGAAGTAGGCAGGTCCCCGGGCGCGGCAGCCGTGACCGGTCAGGGTCTCGCACGGGCGCGTCCTGTACGAGGAGTATTCTTTTAGATTCAATGTCTTGAGTGTCTTTACGCCGATACTGTATGGGCGTACAGTCAGGCCATGACTCGCATGAACTCCCGCCCCCGGGCCCTCAGGGGCCGCGGGGCCCTCTCCAATCCGCCGGGGCGGTTCGACGCGCGGCAAATCACCGCCGTCGACGACGGCTGGTACATGGAGGAGGAGGCGGACTCCATTGCAACGACGCTCGAGCCAGACAAGGCGCGCGGCCTCATCACGACCAACGACTCGCCCGATGTTGGATTCGACCAGTCGATCAATCCTTATCGGGGATGCTCAACAGGCTGCGTTTTTTGTTTTGCGCGACCGACGCACGCGTATCTGGGCCTGTCGCCCGGGCTCGACTTCGAGACACGCCTCTTTTACAAGGCCGACGCCGCCAGGCTGTTGGAAGCCGAGTTGGCGCGCCCCGGCTACGTCTGCAAGCCCATCATGCTCGGCATCAACACCGATGCCTACCAGCCGGACGAGCGCCGCATGCGAGTGACGCGCTCGATTCTCGAGGTTCTCGAGCGGGCGCGTCATCCGGTCTCGATTCTGAGCAAGCACTCGCTGGTGCTGCGTGATCTCGATCTGCTCACCTCGCTCGCACGTGACAATCTCGTCAGCGTCTCGCTCACGGTCATCACGCTCGACGACGACCTCAAGCGCAGGCTCGAGCCGCGCGCGGCCTCTCCGGCGGCCCGCGTGCGCACGCTCGCCGCGCTCGCCGCGGCGGGAGTACCCTGCGGCGTGATGGTCGCACCCGTGATCCCGGCCATCACCGACCACGAGATGGAGCGCATTCTCGAAGCCTGTGCCGCAGCGGGGGTGCGCTGGGCCGGCTATGTGCTGCTGCGCCTGCCCTACGAAGTGAAGGACCTCTTCAGAGAATGGCTCGCCGAGCACTACCCCGACCGCGCCGCGCACGTCATGTCCCTCGTCCACGAGATGCGCGGCGGGCGCGACAACGATCCGCGCTTTGGCTCGCGCATGCGCGGCACCGGGCCGTATGCGCTGCTGTTGCGCAACCGCTTCAAGTTGGCCTGTCAGCGCCTGAAGCTCGATTCGACGACGCGCGGCGCACTCGACACGACGCTGTTCAGGCCCCCGGGGCCTGCCGGAGCGCAGCTGCGGCTCGGTTTCTGAGGGCGCGGGCCGCGCCGGAATCGAGTCTTGCCGCAGCGCTCAGGCACTGGCTAAGCTGGGCCGGGAAGAACGCACGCACGGTAACGGGGCATACCGATGTCGAACGGCTCGTCGAAAGTCGCGCTGCTTGCCGGCGCGAGCGGCCTGACGGGCGGGTATGTGCTCGAAGCTCTGCTCGGAGCCGCCGATTTCGGCCGTGTGATTGCCGTGACGCGCCGGCCGCTGGCGCGCGAGCACCCGCGTCTCGCCAATCGCATCGTGCAGTTCGAGCGTCTGGAGAAGCAGCTGCAGGGCATCAGCTGCGATGCCGCCCTGTGCTGCCTCGGGACCACCATCGCGCGTGCCGGGTCGCGCGAGAGCTTCCGCGCGGTCGACGTCGACTATGTGGTGGCATTCGCGCGCGCAGCGCTGGCCGCGCGCGCGCAGCGCTTCGTCGTCATGTCGAGCGCCGGGGCGGATTCCCGCTCGCGCACTTTCTATCTGCGCACCAAGGGAGAGATGGAGGAGGAGCTGGAAGGGCTCGGCTTCGCGGCGCTCGACATTCTGCAGCCGGGGCTGCTGCTCGGCTGGCGTCACGAGATGCGCCCGCTCGAGCTCGCGGCGATGGCGCTCATGCCGCTCGTGAATCCGCTGCTCTTCGGCAGGCGTGCCGCGTTCCGCGCCATCTCCGCGCGCCAGGTCGCGGCGGCGATGGTCGGCGCGACCCGCTCGGGCCGCAAGGGCGTCCAGCGGTATCTCAATCCGGGCATCGACGCGCTCGCGCGGCTCGCGCCGCCGCGGGCTGCGCCGGCCCCGGACCGCAAGCCGGCCCGCACCCGCTGATGCCGGGTGCGCGCCGCGCGCGTGCGTGGGGCGCCCTGGCGGTCGCGTGGCTCGCGCTCGCCGGCTGCGCCAGCCATGCGCGCCGCCCCAGCCCGGCCTCCGACGCGGGCGCAGCAATAGCCACGCTCGCGGTTTCGCTCGTCGGGGCTCCGTACCATTTCGGCGGCGCGGACGCTGCCGGCTTCGACTGCAGCGGGCTCGCGTTCTACGTGCACGAGCGCGTCGGCCTCACCATTCCGCGCACCGCCCGCGAGCAGCAGCGCGCGGCGCGCGCCGTGCCGCTCGAGCGGCTCGCGCCCGGCGATCTCGTGTTCTTCCACATCCACGCGCGCCGCGTCGATCACGTGGGAATCTACGCCGGGGCGGGCCGTTTCATACACGCGCCGCGCCCGGGAAGCGCGGTCGCGTACGGCGACGTGAGCGAGGCCTTCTACCGTGCGCGCCTGGTGAGCGCCGGCCGCTTCTGGGACGCCGCTCCCGCCGCTGGCGCGCCGCGGTGAGACATAAAGACGCGGGCGCGTCAGGGCGCACCATATGTCAAGCGTCGCGCTCTTTTTTTGCACGCGGCACTTGACTGCAAACCGCGACGCTTTGACACTTGCCCGCGTTATAAGGGCAAACCCGTTGAAAGACGGGGACGCAAAGCCACCGGTCTAACGGACCAAAGGGTTCTACGACGGCGGGGCTGCCACGATCGCAGCTAAAAGCGCGACGCTCGCACTCCCATCCCCGCCGCAAAGCCCTAAAGTCCTTTACTCGGGGGACGTTATCAGGGATTGGTCGAGTTCCGGGGAAGCTATGACATCACAGCCAGAGCTGGCGGCCGACGCAATGTCCGGCGCCACTACCGGCGAATCGGCGCCGCGCGCAGCCGCTGCGGGGCCCTTCGTCCTCAATCTGTGCTCTTCGAGCACGCCCATGGCTTTGGCACAGACCGACCTGCCCGAGCTCAAGCGCTTCAATTTCTTCGTGAGCCGCCGTTTCGAGGAGGGCCGCGAGCGGTTTCGCCTGCATATGGGTTACTTCGCGACGCGCGCCGAGGCCGAGGAATGGCTGAGCGTCGTGCGCGACATCTACCCCGGTGCGTGGGCTGGCGAGGCGCCCGGGCGCAAGCTCCGCGAGCGTGCCGCCGCGGCCGCTGCCGCCCAGGCACAGCACGCCGCCGGTCCGCAGTCGCGTAGCGCCCCGGAGCCCGCCCGGACGGTCACCCGGGTTGCCGTGGCCAAGCCTCAGCCGACCCAGGCCGCGCCGCCACCGCGCGTGCCGGTGGTGCACGCCGCCCCGCAGGCGGTGCAGCGCGCGGCGCCGCGCCCCGCGCCCGCCGCCTTCCCGCCGCCTCGGCCGGCAGCGCGGATAGCTCCCGCGCCGCCTCCGGGCATGCGCCACATCCCGACCGCCGCCCCCGCCGCTGCCGCGGCGCGCCCGGCGCCCGCGGGCAGAGCGCCGGCTGCGAGAGCCCCCGTACCCGCTGCGCCCCCCGCCGCGGCGAGCCGACCCCGTGCGGCCGCACCGGCCCCTCGTCAGCCCGCGGCACCCGCCGGCGCACGTCCGGGCGCGCTGCGCCGGGCACCGGTGAAGCCGGCATTCCAGGATTCGAACGTACGCGAAGTCCTCGCCGCTCTCGGCGAGACCAGCACCACCGGCGAGACGCGCCTGATGCAGGCGCCGCTGCCGCCGCGCACCGCTGCGCCGGCCGAGGGCACGCTGAGCGACACCCAGGTGCTGCGGGTGCTCGAGGAGCGGCGGCCCGATGAAGCCGAGCGGCCCGGCGACATCCAGGCGAGCAACATTCCGCTGCTCAAGCCCGACGACACCGGCACGCGCAAGGCTCTCAAGGAAGCGGTCATCAACAACGCGCCGGTGTGGTTCGCCGTGCAGCTGCACTGGTCGGTGCAGCCGGTCGAGCTCGACAAGGTGCCGCCACTCGCGATCTTCAGTGCCTACACCCTTTATACGGTCGAAGGCAGCCGCGAGGGCCGCCACTGGTACGGCCTGCGCCTCGGGTTCTTCAGCGACGCGATTTCCGCCAAGCAGGTGGCTTATTACGTGCGCTCCGAGTTCGGCTCCGTGGCGGTCGTGCCGGTCAGCCCGCAGGAACGGGCGCGTGCCACCGACGATGAGAGCGGAATGGCCGCGGTCCCGGCGGCGCCCGAACCTGCGCGCCGCACGGAGCCGGAGGAGTTCAAGCTCCACGACGTCGACGATGACCGGCAGCAGGCTCCCTTGCGACGGCCCGTCGCGCCCGCCGCCAGGCCTGCCGCGGCGCGCGCCCCCAAGCCGCGTACCCGCGGTGCCGGCCGGGTCGGCATCCGCGAGCGCCGCGGCGGGCCGACGCTCGAAGAAACGCTGGAGATCCTCGGCGCGAGCGAGCTCAGCATCGACTCCGACCGGGGCGAGACGCTCAACGATACCGGCGTGCGGCACCTGCGTGTCGAGGTGCAGAAGAACTCGCCGTTCTCGCGGCTGCTGGAACGGCTGAGCGAGCGCGTCAAGAAGATCTAGCTGCCGCTCAGCGCTTGCCGAACAGCCGCTCGAGCTCCGAGCGCGCCTTGTCGACCTCCGCCGTGTTGGGCGCAACATAGGCGCCGGCGCGCGGCTTGAAGTGGTCGCAGAAGTTGGCGCGCGTCTTGTCGTTCACCTCATCGGCAGTCGGCTCGCGGCAATGCTTGGCGACGCTCGTGTCGTAGTCGACGCACATGCGGCACACGTGCTGCTCCGCGCGGCACTTCGGGCACTCGTCGAGCCGCCGCAGCGGCAGGCTGAGCTCACTCAGCGAGGTCCCGCATTTCCAGCAGACCAGATCGTGGGCCATGGGCCGCTAGGGTACTACTGCGCCGCTCCTGCCGCGCCCGCGGCGCGCGTGCGCTGACGCAGGAACGGCTCGAGCACCCGGCCGGTGTGCGAATGCTTGCGCCGCCGGGCGATCGCCGCCGGCGGACCCTGCGCGACGATGCGTCCGCCCCCGGCGCCGGCCTCAGGTCCCAGGTCGATGATCCAGTCGGCCTCCGCCATCACGTCGAGGTTGTGCTCGACCACCACCGCGGTGTTGCCGGCGGCGACCAGGCGGTGCAGCACGTGGATCAGCTTCTCGACGTCGGCCATGTGCAATCCCACGGTGGGCTCGTCGAGCACGTAGAGGGTCTGGCGCGCGGCGGGCTGCATGCCGGGCAGCTCGTCGTCGCGCACCTTCGAGAGCTCGGCGACCAGCTTGATACGCTGCGCTTCGCCCCCCGAGAGCGTCGGGCTCGGCTGCCCGAGCGTCAGGTAGCCGAGGCCCACGTCCTGCAGGAGCTTGAGTGAGCGGTGCACGCGCGCGTGGGCTGCGAAGAAGCCGACCGCATCGTCCACGTCCATTGCCAGTACGTCGCCGATGCTCTTCCCGCGCCACAGCACGCCGAGCGTCCCGGAGTTGAAGCGGCGGCCGCCGCACACGTCGCACAGCACCTTGACGTCGGGGAGGAAGCTCATCTCCACGGTCTTCACTCCCTGGCCCTCGCACGCCTCGCAGCGTCCGCCCGCGGTATTGAAGGAGAAGCGGCTCGCGCCGTAGCCGCGGATGCGCGCCTCGGTGGTGCCGGCGTAGATGCGCCGCACTTCGTCCCACAGGCCGATGTAGGTGGCCGGACAGGAGCGCGGAGTCTTGCCGATGGGCGTCTGATCCACCTCGAGTACCCGCCCGAGGCGCTCGAGCCCGTGCACCGCGGCGCAGCCGAGCGGCTGCGCGCCGCGGGCGCGCCTGGCTGCCCGCTTGCCGGCGGCGCCGAGCAGGCGCTTCAGGCTCGCGTACAGCACGTCGCGCGCCACCGTCGACTTGCCCGAGCCCGACACGCCGGTGATCACCACCAGCCGCCCGAGCGGGATGCGCACATCGGCGCCGCGCAGGTTGTGCAGCGTCACGCGCTCGAGCGTGAGGAGCGCGGTGTCGGCGCCGACCGTGCGATGCGGCCGCGGCGGATGGAGCAGGGGCTCGCGCAGGAAGCGCCCGGTGATCGAGCGGGGATTGGCGATGAGGTCGCTCACCGTGCCGGCGCCGACCAGCTCGCCGCCGCGCACGCCCGCCTGCGGACCCAGGTCCAGCACGTGATCGGCGCGCCGGATCGTGTCCTCGTCGTGCTCGACGACCACCAGCGTGTTGCGATTGCCGGCGAGCCCGGCGAGCGCGTCGAGCAGGATGCCGTTGTCGCGCGGGTGCAGCCCGATGGTCGGCTCGTCCAGCACGTAGCACACGCCCTGGAGATTCGAGCCGAGCTGCGCGGCGAGCCGGATGCGCTGCGCCTCGCCGCCCGAGAGTGTCGGCGCGGAGCGGTCGAGCTCGAGGTAGGAGAGACCGACGCGGGAGAGGAACTTGAGGCGCGCGCGGATCTCGGCCAGCAGGTCGCGGGCGATCTGCCGCTCGCGGGGCGTCAAGCGCAGTCCCGCGAAGAACCCGGCGCTGGCTGCCACCGGCTCCGATGACAGGGCGGCGATCGAGCGCCCGCGGAAGCGCACGTTGAGCGCCACCGGGTTCAGCCGCTCACCCCGGCACGCGCCGCAGGCCGGCGGCTCGCGGTCGTACCACTCGTTCCACCACAGCTCCTCGCCCGACTGCTGCGCGTCGAACCCCGGCATCTCGACCCCGGTGCCGTAGCACCTCTCGCACCAGCCGTGGCGCGAGTTGAAGGAGAACAGGCGCGGGTCGAGCTCGGCGAAGCTCCGGCCGCACGAGGGGCAGGCGCGCCTGGTGGAAAACACCGTGACGGCCGCCGGCTTCGCCGTCAGCACGTGCACCAGGCCCTTGCCGAAATCCAGCGCCCGCGCGAGCGCCTCATGGAGCGCGGCGTCGGTCCTGGCGCTCACCTGAAGCTCAGCCACCGGCAGCTCGATGGTGTGCTCGCGGAAGCGCGACAGGCGCGGCCAGGACGCGGTCGGCACGAGCTCGCCGTCGACGCGCAGCGCCCTGAAGCCCTTCTTGGCCGCCCATTTCGCCAGCTCCGTGTAGTAGCCCTTGCGCGCCACGACCAGCGGTGCGAGCAGCGCGATCGACCTGCCGCGATAGTCGCGCAGCAGGCGCGCGGCGATCGAGCCCGCGCTCTGCGGCTCGATGGCGACGTCGCAGTCCGGGCAGTACTGAGTGCCGAGCTTCACGTACAGCAGCCGCATGAAGTGGTAGATCTCGGTGAGCGTCGCCACGGTGCTCTTGCGGCCGCCGCGGCTGGTGCGCTGCTCGATGGCCACCGTCGGCGGAATGCCGAAGATCGCATCGACGTCGGGCCGTGCCGCCGGCTGCACGAACTGCCGTGCGTAGGCGTTCAGGGACTCGAGATAGCGGCGCTGCCCCTCGTTGAAGAGGATGTCGAAGGCCAGCGTCGACTTGCCCGAGCCCGAGACGCCGGTGATCACCGTGAAGCGGTCGCGTGGAATCTCGACATCGATGTTCTTCAGGTTGTGCTCGCGCGCCTTGTGGATGACGACCGCGCCGCGCCCGCGCCCGTCGCCGCCGTAAGGCGCGCGCGGCTCGGCGACCGCGGACGCGGGATCGGCGGCCTCGGGTGCGAGCGGCACGTGCGCGGCGAGCGCCGCCCGGTAAGCCTTGAGCGCCCGCCCGGTGTGCGAGGCGGGGCAGGCGCTCACCTCGGCCGCGGTCCCGGCACACACGATCTCGCCGCCGCGCTCGCCGCCTTCGGGCCCTAAGTCGATGATCCAGTCGGCGGCGCCGATGACGTCGAGATTGTGCTCGATGACCAGCAGCGAGTGGCCTGCGGCGAGGAGCTTCCTGAACGCCCTGAGGAGTTTCGCCACATCCTCGAAATGCAGTCCCGTGGTGGGCTCGTCGAAGAGAAAGAGCTTGCCCTTGTGCGTTGTGCTCGAGAGCACCGAGCCCGCTGCGGCGAGATGCCCGGCGAGCTTGAGTCGCTGCGCCTCCCCGCCGGAGAGCGTCGGCACCGGCTGACCGAGCTTCAGATACTCGAGCCCGACGTCCGCGAGCGGCGCGAGCCGCAGCGCCACTTCCGCGGCGTCCGCGAAGAAGGCGCCGGCCTCGGTCACCGTCATTTCGAGCACCTGCGCGATGTTGGCGCGGCGGCCGTCGGCGCCTTCGCGGCGGATGTCGAGCACCTCGTCACGGTAGCGCCGGCCGTTGCAGTCGGGGCAGCGCAGGTAGACGTCGGAGAGGAACTGCATCTCGACGTGCTCGAAGCCGTTGCCGCTGCAGGTGGGGCAGCGGCCGTTGCCGGAGTTGAAGCTGAAGGTGCCGGCGGTGTAGCGGCGCTCCTGCGCGGCGGGCTCGGCGGCGAACAAGGCGCGGATGGCATCGAAGGCGCCGACGTAGCTCGCGGGGTTGGAGCGCGTGGTGCGGCCGATGGCGTTCTGGTCGACCATGACCACGTCGTCGATGAGCTCGGCGCCCGCGAGGCCCGCGAACTGTCCGGGGGCCTCCGTGGGGCGGCCGCGGTACCTGAGGAGTGCGGGGTAGAGCACGTCCTCGACCAGCGTCGACTTGCCCGAGCCCGAGACCCCGGTGACGCACACCAGGCGCTTGAGCGGAATGCGCACGTCGAGGTTCTTCAGGTTGTGCTCGGTCGCGCCCTTGAGCTCGAGCCAGCGATTCGAGCGCGCCTCGGCCA
The DNA here is from genome assembly GCA_035631515.1 of Steroidobacteraceae bacterium. GTDB lineage: Bacteria > Pseudomonadota > Gammaproteobacteria > Steroidobacterales > Steroidobacteraceae > 13-2-20CM-66-19. The sequence continues at coordinate 4,936 of DASQIP010000027.1, read as the reverse complement.
CGACGCCGCCGTCGCCGGCGGTTGCCGCCCCGCGAGGCGCGCCGGCTGGAGCGGCCGCGCGCGCCAGGGGCACGACCGCCTTGCGGCCGCTGAGATATTCGCCGGTGAGGGAGTTGCGGCTCGCGCGCAGCGCCGCCGGGCTGCCGTAGAAGACGATCTGCCCGCCATTCTCGCCGGCCCCGGGGCCGAGATCGAGAATGCGGTCGGCCTCCAGCATGATCTGCGGGTCGTGCTCGACCACGACCAGCGAGTTGCCGGCGTCCCGCAGGCGCTTCATGACGCCGATGACCCGCTGCATGTCGCGCGGGTGCAGGCCGATCGAGGGCTCGTCCAGCACGAACAGCGTATTGACCAGCGAAGTACCGAGCGCGGTGGTGAGGTTGATCCGTTGTACCTCGCCGCCCGAGAGCGTGCGCGACTGGCGGTCGAGCGTGAGATAGCCGAGGCCGACGTCGACCAGGTAGCGGAAGCGGCCGCGGATCTCGCCGAGTAGCAGGTCGGTCGCCTCATCGAGCGGCTGCGGCAGCTTCAGGCCGCGGAAGAATTCGTAGCTGCGCTCGAGCGGCAGGAGCATCAGGTCGTGAATCGAAAGCCCCGGGAGCGCCGCGAGCTGCTCCGCGCTCCACCCGGTGCCCTGCGGGCGGAACGGCGGCTGCGCGCCGAGCGCCCGGCTTGCCAGCTCGCGGCTGCCGATGCGCCACAGCAGCCCCTCGGTCTTGAGGCGCGCTCCCCCGCAGGCGGCGCACGGCGTGTAGGCCCGGTAGCGCGACAGCAGCACGCGCACGTGCATGCGGTAGGCGCGCGTCTCGAGCCAGGCGAAGAAGCGCTTCGCGCCGTACCAGACCTTGCGGCTCCACGGGCCCTCGCCCTCTATCACCCAGCGGCGCGCCTCGGCGGGCAGCTCGCGCCACGGCGTATCGAGCGCAATGCCGCGCAGCTTCGCGAACTTCTCCAGATCCTGCTGGCACTCGGCGTAGGACTTGCTCTGCCAGGGCTTGATCGCTCCGCCGCGCAGCGACTTGCTCTCGTCGGGGATCACGAGCCCGTAGTCGATGCCGATGGTGCGGCCGAAGCCGCGGCAGGCGTCGCAGGCGCCGAGCGGGGAGTTGAAGGAGAATCCGCTCGGTGTCGGCGCCTGATAGGGCAGGTCGCAGTGCGCGCAGTGCAGCTCGCTCGAATAGCGCCAGGTGTCCGCGACTTGCGGCGGATCCGACTCGTCCACGCGGTGCGCGTTGACGCGGCCACGGCCGACCCTGAGCGCCGCCTCGAGAGAGTCGAGCACCCGGCCGCGCTCGGCGCCCCCGAGGCGTAGCCGGTCCTGCACCACCTCGAGCGTCTTCTGCGGCAGTGCCGGCTTCCTGCCGCGTGCGCGCTTGCCGCGCCCTTTGCCGCCGGTCGCCGCGGCACCGGCGGCCGCGGCCGGCGGCGGTGGCGGTGCCGGCTCGAGGAAGCGCGTGTATCCCTGACGCGCGAGGAGCTCACGCACCTCGGCCTCGGCGAAGTTGCCGGGCACGGGCACCGGAAAAGAGAGCACCAGACGCGGATCGCCGGCGCCGCGCGCGCGTGCGGCGAGATCCGCGTAGATGCTCTCGGCGCTGTCGCGCCGCACCGGCTCGCCGCAGCGGCGGCAGTAGAGCTCGGCGGCGCGGGCGTAGAGGAGCTTCAGGTGATCGTTGAGCTCGGTCATCGTGCCGACGGTCGAGCGCGAGGTGCGTACCGGGTTCGTCTGGTCGATGGCGATCGCGGGCGGAATGCCGGCGATCGAGTCGACCTGCGGCTTGTCCATGCGATCGAGGAACTGCCGCGCATAAGGGGAGAAGGTCTCGACGTAGCGGCGCTGCCCCTCGGCGTACAGCGTATCGAACACCAGCGACGACTTGCCCGAGCCCGAGACTCCCGTCACGACCACGAGCTCGTTGAGCGCGATGTCGAGATCGAGATTCTTGAGATTGTTCTGGCGCGCGCCACGCACGAGGATGGCGTCACCGGAAGAATCGGTCATTCCTTCACCGTCGGCTCGGGGGGTCGGGGGATGCGTCGGGCAGGCGCGGGCCGGTCGATTGTAGTCGATCCGGGTGCGCCGGATTTCAAGGGCTCGGGGCTCATTTGATGGCGCGCAGGGCCCGCCCGGCAATCCAGCAGTCGCCGCTCCGGTCTACTGGATGAGCCGCGCGCTACAATCGCGGCCTCAAACAGCGAGATGCACGCAGTGCTGACCCGACCCTCCCTCGGCTTTGGCTTAGGTTTGCGCGTCGATCATTACGAGGCGATCCTCGCCGACCGCCCGCCGGTCGACTGGTTCGAGGTGCTGACCGAGAACTACCTGGTGCCGGGCGGGAAGCCCTTGAATTACCTGATGCGCATCCGCGAGCGCTATCCCCTCGCCATGCACGGGGTGTCGCTGTCGATCGGCAGCACCGCGCCGCTCGACCGCGAGTACCTGCGCCAGGTGAAGGCGCTCGCCGCCCGGGTCGAGCCCGAGTGGGTCTCGGATCACCTGTGCTGGACCGGGGTCGCCGGGCGCAACACCCACGACCTGCTGCCGCTGCCCTACACCCGCGAGGCCGTCGAGCACGTGGTGGCGCGGGTGCGCATCGTGCAGGACGTGCTCGAGCGGCGCATCCTGCTCGAGAACGTCTCGAGCTACGTGAGTTTCCGCGAGTCGCCGCTCACCGAGTGGCAGTTCCTCGCCGAGATCGCCGAGCGCGCCGACTGCCTGATCCTGCTCGACGTCAACAACATCTACGTGAGCGCGGTGAACCACGGCTTCGACCCGCTCGAGTACCTGAACGCGATTCCGCCGGCGCGCGTGCAGCAGATCCATCTCGCCGGGCACGAGGACCACGGCGATTATCTCGTCGACACCCACGATCATCCGGTGCGCGGTGAGGTCTGGGAGCTGTACGCCGCCGCCGTGCGGCGCCTGGGGCCTGTCGCCACGATGATCGAGCGCGACGATCACATCCCGCCGCTCGCGGAGCTGTGCGCGGAGCTCGATGAGGCGCGCGCCACGGCGCGCCGCGCCCTCGCGCCGGGCGAGCCCGCCCGGCCGGCCGCGCGCGCCGCTGTCGCCGCCGGGGCTGCGGGAGCCCCGTGAGCGGTCTCGCGCGCATTCAGGGCGAGTTCCAGCAATACCTGCTGCGCGGTACGCGCGCCATCGAGGCGCACGTCGCCGGCAGCGCACGCGTGCCCGTCGAGACGCGGCTCGGGATCTATGCGGGCGCCTACGGCAGCCGCCTGATCGATGCGCTCGGGAGCAGCTACCCGGCGCTCGCGGCGTTACTCGGTGAAGCGGATTTTCGCAGCCTCGGGGCCGAGTACGTGCGCGCGCACGACTCGCCGTACTTCTCCATCAGGGATTACGGCGATGCGCTGGAGGAGTTTCTGCGCACGCACGCCGACTACGCCGGCGTGCCGCTGCTCGCGGAGCTCGCGTGCTTCGAGTGGGCGCTGTGCGCGGTGTTCGATGCCGCGGATGCCGAGCCGCTGTCCGCCGCGGCGCTGGCGCGGGTAGCGCCCGCGGACTGGGCGCAGCTGCGCTTCACGTTTCACCCGAGCGTGCGGCGCCTGGCGCTCGCCTGGAACGCCCCGCAGCTGTGGAAGGCGCTGACCGAGGGCGGCGAGCGGCCGGAGCTGCGCGTGGTGGCGGAGCCGGTCGAGTGGCTCGCGTGGCGGCAGGATCTCAAGACCTACTTCCGCTCGCTGCCGGCGGGCGAGGCCGCGGCGCTCGATGCGGCGCGCAGCGGACAGAGCTTCGGCGAGCTGTGCGAGCTGCTGGCCGCGGCCCACGGCAGCGGGCAGGCACCGGCCGAAGCCGCCGCGCTGCTCGCCGGATGGCTCGCGGCCGGGCTCGTGGTCGCCGCCGCCGCCTGACCGTACAATCCCGCAGGAATCCACTCGACCCGCGGCGCCGCGAGACTCTGGCGCCGGCCACGCCGGCGCGGAAGGAATCGGACATGTCACCGCAGAGCTTCGGCAACGTGCTGGAGATGATCGGCCACACGCCGCTCATGGCGGTGCGCCGCATCGACACCGGCCCGTGTCAGCTGTCTCTCAAGCTCGAGAACCAGAACCCGGGCGGCTCGATCAAGGACCGCATCGGCCTGTACCTCATCCAGGCGGCCGAGCGCGCCGGCCATATCCGCCCGGGCAGCATCCTCATCGAGGCAACCGCGGGCAACACGGGTCTCGGGCTGGCGCTGGTCGCGGCGCAGAAGGGCTACCGCCTGGTGCTCGCGATTCCCGACAAGATGAGTCAGGAGAAGATCTTTCACCTCAGGGCGATGGGCGCCGAGGTGGTCATGACCCGCTCGGATGTCAGCAAGGGGCATCCGGAGTACTACCGCGACGTCGCCGAGCGCCTGGCGCGCGAGACGCCGAATTCGTATTTCGTCAACCAGTTCGGCAATCCGGTCAACGCCCAGGCGCACGAGGAGACCACCGCGCCCGAGATCTGGGAGCAGATGGACGGCAAGCTCGACGCGGTGGTGTGCGGCGCCGGCACGGGCGGAACGCTCGCCGGGCTGTCGCATTTCTTCGCGCGCACTGCGCCGCGCGTCGCGATGGTGCTGGCGGACCCGCTCGGCTCGGGGCTGGCGAGCTTCGCGCGCACCGGGAAGCTTCCCGAGAAGATGACGCCATGGCTGGTCGAGGGCATCGGCGGCGACAGCGTGCCGCCGGTCGCGGACTTCTCGCGCGTGACCGCGACCTACAGCATTCCCGACCCCGAGGCCTTCGCCACCTGCCGCGCGCTCCTCAAGCACGAGGGCATCATCGCCGGCACTTCCACCGGCACGCTGCTGGCGGCGGCGCTGCGCTACTGCCGGGAGCAGCAGCAACCGAAACGCGTCGTGACCTTCGTGTGCGACAGCGGCAACAAGTACCTCTCCAAGGTCTACAACGACTACTGGATGCTCGATCAGGGCTTCCTCGAGCG
>DASQIP010000026.1:0-7553 GCA_035631515.1 Steroidobacteraceae bacterium | reverse complement strand
GGCGCTGGCCGTCTGCGCCACATCCAGCCCCTCGAGCGTCCGCAGCAGGAACGCCTGCTGCTGGCGGCGCGGCAGCTCGGTGAGCGCCTTCTCCAGGGCGCCGATCGCCTCGTTCAGCTCGAGGCGCTTCAGCGGCTGCGGCTCCGGGCTCGGGGCCTGCGCGATCGGGTCCGCCTCGTCGTCGTCGTCCTCGCCGCGGTACGGTAGCCAGGCGATCACCCGCCCGCGCACCGTACGGCGGCGCTGCATGTCACGGATGCGGTTCTCGAGGATGCGATAGAAGAGCGGCTTCCACTCCTCCGCCGGGCGGTGGGCGTAGGCGCGGGCGAGCTGCAGCATCGCATCCTGCACCGCATCGAGTGCGTCGTCCTCGTGCCGCAGCGCCGCCTGCGCGATCTTGAAAGCCTTCAGCTCGACGCCGGCCAGGAACTGGTTCAGCGCGCGCGAGGCCGTTTTGTCTGCGGGATCCGTCAGGTCTACGTCGCCGTGGTATGCGGCCGGCATGCTATAAGGCGACGCGAGCGTAGCAAACTCGGGCATGGCGTGTATAACGCGCGCCGACCCCGCCCGGTTGACGCCCTCGATGATCACAAGCCATTGATTTAGCTAATCCGGTGGGATCCGTTCACACTTTGTTCAGGGTGGCCGTCGATACCCCCCTGCGGCGGCTCTTCGACTACCTCCCGCCCGCCGCGTCCCCCGGCGCCCCGCAGCCGCAGCCCGGCATGCGCGTGCGGGTGCCGTTCGGCCGCCGCCGCCTGGTGGGCATGGTCATGGACGTCGCGGACCGCTCGGACCTCCCGCCGGAGCGCCTCAAGCCCATCCTCGAGGTGCTCGACTCGACGCCGGCGCTCGAGGCTTCGGCCCTCGAGCTCATCCAGTGGGCGGCGGAGTACTACCACCACCCCGTCGGCCAGGTGCTCGCCACCGCGCTGCCCGTGCTGCTGCGCCGGGGCGCCGGCGTCGCCGCGACCGAGGAGCGCTGGACGCTCACCGGCGCGGGCAGCGAAGCCGCCGCGGCGGGCGAGCCGCGCCGCGCGCCGCGGCAGCGCGCTCTCCTCGACTTCCTCCTTTCCCGGGGCGGCACGGCGGCCGCCGGCGAGCTGGCCGGACACTCGGCGGGCTGGCGGGAGGCGGCCCGTCCGCTCGAGCGGCGCGGCTGGCTCGCGCGCGCGGAAGTGGCGCTGGCCGAGGTTGCGGAGCCGGCAGGCCTGTGCGCCGCGGGACCCACTCTGCTGCCCGAGCAGCGCGACGCCGTCGAGCGGGTCGCAGCCGCCTCGAGCGCCTACGCCGCCTTCCTCCTCGAGGGCATCACCGGCAGCGGCAAGACCGAGGTGTATCTGCGCCTCACCGAGGAAGCGCTGGCGCGCGGGCGCGCGGTGCTGGTGCTGGTGCCGGAGATCGGCCTGACTCCGCAGCTGGTCGGGCGTTTTCGCGAGCGCTTCACGGCACCGCTGGCGGTGCTGCATTCGGCGCTCACGGATTCCGAGCGCCTCGCGGCGTGGCGCACGGCCTGGAGCGGGCGGGCGCGCATAGTGCTCGGGACGCGCTCGGCCGTATTCGCGCCGCTCGGCAATCTCGGGCTGATCGTCGTCGACGAGGAGCACGATCCGTCCTTCAAGCAGCACGAGGGGGCGCTGCGCTATTCGGCACGCGACCTCGCCGTGGTGCGCGCGCGCCTCGCGCGCATTCCCGTGGTACTGGGCTCCGCCACCCCCTCGCTCGAGACGCTCCACAACGTCGCCGCCGGCCGTTACACGCACCTGCGCCTGCGGCGCCGGCCCGGGGAATCGCAGCCGCCGCTGCTGAAGCTCATCGACCTGCGCGTGAGCGCCATCGAGGCCGGCATCTCCACTCCGGCGGCGCTCGCGATCGAGCGCCATCTCGCCGCCGGGGACCAGGTGTTGATCTTCCTCAACCGCCGCGGTTACGCCCCCACGCTGCTGTGCACGGCCTGCGGCTGGATCGCACCCTGCCGCGACTGCGACGCGCGCCTCACGGTGCATCTGGCCGCCTCGCGGCTGCGCTGCCACCACTGCGGCGCCGATGCCGCACTCCCCGCGCGCTGCCCGCAGTGCGGCTTTGCGGTGAAGCCGGTAGGTCAGGGCACCGAGCGCATCGAGGTCGCGCTCGGTGCGCGTTTTCCCGGTGTCAGCAGCGTGCGGCTCGATCGCGACGTGGTGCGCCGCCGCGGCGATCTCGAGAGCGTCATGCGGCGCATGTCATCCGGCGAGGCGCGGATCCTGGTCGGCACGCAGATGGTGACCAAGGGTCACGACTTCCCGCACGTGACGCTGGTCGTGGTGCTCAACGCCGACCAGGGACTCTTCAGCACCGACTTCCGCGCCCCCGAGCGCCTCGCGCAGACCATCGTGCAGGTCGCGGGCCGCGCCGGACGCGGCAGCAAGCCGGGCGAGGTGCTCATCCAGACGGAATTCCCGCAGCATCCGCTGCTCGTGAGCCTCCTCGAGCGCGGCTACGATGGCTTTGCGGAAGCGGCGCTCGTCGAGCGGCAGCAGGCCGCCTGGCCGCCCTTCAGCCGGCTCGCGGCGCTGCGCGCCTCGGGAAAGACACGCGATGCGGCGCTCGGATTCCTCAGCGAAGCCCGCGCCGCGGCCGGCGCGCCGCCGCGGGTCGTGAAGCTCCTCGGCCCCGTGCCCGCCGCCATGGCGAAGCGCGCCGGGCGCTACCACGCGCAGCTCCTCATCGAGAGCCGCGAGCGGCGCGAGCTGCATCGGTTCCTCGACGGCTGGCTGCCGCGGGTCGAGGCGCTCAAGAGCGCACAGCGGCTGCGCTGGGCGCTCGACGTCGACCCGCTCGAGCTCTTTTAGGGTGCGCGACGAACCGCCGCGGCGCTTCGGGTAAACTTCCCGCGAGGCGCCGCGCGCGCGTTTTGGTGTCGGCCGAAGAACCCCCCTTGAAGCAGGAACTCGAGCAGCTGCTGCTGGCTGCGCTTGAAAAGCTCGCCGGCAGCCTCCTCCCGGAGAAGCCCTCTGCATCGAGCGTAGTGGTCGAGCGCACCCGCGAGGCGCAGCACGGCGACTTCGCGAGCAACGTGGCGCTGCGCCTGGCGAAGGCCGCAGGCAGCAAGCCGCGCGAGCTCGCCGCCGCGATCGTCGCGGCCCTGCCGGCCAATAGCCTGGTGGCACGCACCGAGGTCGCGGGCGCGGGCTTCATCAACTTCCACCTTGCGCCGCAGGCCTACGCGCGCGAGCTGGCGGCCATCCACGAGCGCGGCTCGCATTACGGCGAGAGTGCGCTCGGTGCCGGCCGGCGCGTGCTGGTCGAGTTCGTCTCGGCCAACCCCACCGGCCCGCTGCACGTCGGCCATGGCCGTCAGGCCGCTTACGGCGCGACGCTCGCCAACGTCCTCGCAGCCGTGGGCTACGACGTCGCGCGCGAGTACTACATCAACGACGCCGGCCGGCAGATGGACATCCTCGCGGCGAGCGCCTGGGTGCGCTATCTGGAGCTGTGCGGCGAGCGGCTGCCCTTCCCCGAGAACGGCTACCGCGGCGACTACGTGCGGGTGCTGGCCGCGGATCTGAAGGCCGCGGCCGCCGAGGCGACGCTGCGGCGCCCGGCCGCCGCCGTGCTCGCCAACCTGCCCGCCGACGCGCCCGCCGGTGACAAGGAAGCCTATATCGATGCGCTCATCGCCCGCGCGCGCGAGCTGTTGGGCGGCGAGGGCTTCCGCCAGGTGCTCGAGCTCCTGCTCGAGGCGATGCTCACCGATATCCGCGAGGATCTCGGGGAATTCGGCGTCACCTTCGACAACTGGTGCTCGGAGCGCGCGCTGGCCGAGTCCGGCGCCATCGATCATGCCCTCGCGGTCCTCGAGTCTCAGCAGCGCCTCTACCGCGAGGCCGGCGCGCTGTGGTTCCGCGCCACCGAGTTCGGCGACGAGAAGGATCGCGTGGTGGTGCGCGAGAACGGCATCAAGACGTACTTCGCCTCCGATATCGCCTACCACCTCAACAAGCGCGAGCGCGGCTTCGAGCTTCTGATCGACGTGCTGGGCGCCGATCACCACGGCTACGTGGCGCGCGTGCGCGCCGGTCTTGCCGCCATGGGCCAGCCCGCCGACTCGCTCGAGGCGCCGCTGATCCAGTTCGTGAGCCTGTACCGCGGCGCCGAGAAGATCCCCATGGGCAAGCGCGAAGCGCAGTTCGTGACGCTGCGCCAGCTGCGCGCCGAGGTCGGCAACGACGCCTGCCGCTTCTTCTATCTCATGCGCAGCCACGATCAGCCGCTCGACTTCGATCTCGAGCTCGCCAAGTCGCGCAGCAACGAGAACCCGGTGTACTACATCCAGTACGCGCATGCGCGCGTCGCGAGCGTCATGAAGCAGCTCGCCGCGCGCGGCCTCGCCTTCGACCGCGCCGCGGGGCTCGCCGCCGTCGCCACGCTCACCGGGAGCCACGAGCAGGCCGTCCTGCAGGCGCTGGCGCGCTACCCCGAGGTGCTCGAGCAGGCGGCGGTGAACCGCGCGCCGCACGCGCTGGTGCACTACCTGCGCGAGCTCGCCAACGCCTTCCACACCTATTACAACGCGCAGGCCTTCATCGTCGAGGACGCGCCGCTGCGCAACGCGCGCCTGGCGCTGGTGCTCGGCGTGCAGCAGGTGGTGCGCAACGGGCTGACACTGCTCGGCGTCTCCGCGCCCGAGAGCATGTAGGACGCGCGGACCTCAAGGCCCATGGCGAAACTCACCTCGCGCGACTACAAGAGGACCGCCCGCCGCCCGCTCGGGCTGTCGCGCTGGCGCGAGTTCGGTTTCGGCCTCCTCGCCGGAGCGGCGCTCGCGTCCGTCGCCTTCGTCTACGCCGGCGGCGGCCGCAAGACCGCCGAGCCCGCCGACGCGCCCCGGCCCGATCCGCACCGCGCGCGCGACGCCGCCGGCGACCCCGGCGAGGCGTCGCCTCCGAGGAAGTACGACTTCTACCAGATGCTGCCGAATTTCGAGGTCGTGGTGCCGGAGAAGGACAAGGAGGTCAAGCGCGATCAGCCTGCGAGCGCGCCGATCGAGCGGCCCGGCGTGTACGTGCTGCAGGCCGGCTCCTACCGCAAGGAGGCCGACGCCGAGCGCGTGCGCCAGCAGCTCGCGCTGCAGGGCGTGCAGGCCAGGGTGCAGCGCGTGGCGGTGGACGCCGACGTCTGGCACCGCGTGCGCATCGGACCGATCACCAACCTCGCCGAGCTCAACAAGGTGCGCAAACAGCTGCAGGCCGCCGAAGTGGATGCGCTGGTGATCCGCGTGGGAGACTGAGCTCACCCCTCCCGCCAGGAGCAGTCATGAGAATCTGTCCGCTCGTCGCCACGTTGGCCCTCCTCGGGCTGCAGCCCACCTTCGCCGCGGACGCCAGGCCGAGCGAGGAATCCGTGCGGCGCCTGTTCGTGGTCATGCATACCAGCCAGATAGTCGATGAAGTCATGTCGCAGATGGACGCCAACCTCCGCCAGGCGATGGAGCGGGCCTCGGGCGGCCGGTCCCTGAACGCGAAGCAGCAGCAGCTCCACGATGAGATGCGTACCAGGGCCCTGGGGATGCTGAAAGACGAGCTCGCCTGGTCGCGCGTCGAGCCGCAGATGGTCGAGGTATACCGCAACACCTTCACCCCCGACGAGATCGACGGGATGTTCAAGTTCTACGACTCGCCGGGCGGCAAGGCCGTCGTCGCCAAGCTGCCGCAGGCGACCCAGCAGATGATGCAGCTCACGCAGGAGCGCGTGCGTGCGGTGGTGCCACGCATCGTCGAGCTGCAGAAGGAGACCGCGCAGAAGATCAAGGACGCGGCCGGTCCGCCCCCCGCGGCGCCGGCACCCGGCGCGCCGGCGTCACCGCCGCCATCACCGCCGCCATCACCGCAGCCGTCGCCGCCGCACTGAGCGCCGCTGCGGCGCGCGCTGCGCCACCGCCACCGAGCGGCGCGCCCACTCGGCGAGTTGCCGCGCATCTTCCAGCACCTCGGGCGGCGCCTCGAAGTAGCTCATGCTGACCCCGGGACGATCCGCGTACGGCCGGAACGGCGCCGCACCGCGCGCGGCATAGTCGGCGCGGTTCCCGTCGTCGACCCGCAGGTACAGCGTGTCCTCGGCGATCAGGCCGAAGAACAACTCGTCGCTGTAGAGGCCCACCCCGCCGAACATGCGCCGCGAGCTGACATCTCCCAGCTCCGTCAGCTGGTCGAGGACATACGCAAGAAAATCAGCGCTGACTGTCATGGGGGCAGCCGCGATCGCGGCGGCGCACATTGGTGCTCAGTCCTCGCTGATATTCCTGAAGTCGACGCCGAGCGACCGCAGCTTGCGGTACAGATGCGTCCGCTCCATCCCGACGCGCTTGGCCAGCTGCCCGACCTTGCCGTTGCAGAGCAGCAGCTGCTGCTGCAGGTAGGCGCGCTCGAACTGCTCGCGCGCCTCGCGCAGCGGCAAGGCCAGCAGGTCCTGCTTCACCAGCGGCTCATCCGGCGGCGCCTGCACGGCGAGCTCGCGCTCGATCTCCTCCAGGCGGATCTCCTCGCTCCCGCCGTGGATCAGCAGCCGATGCACCAGGTGGCGGAGCTCGCGCACGTTGTCGGGCCACGGATAGTTGCGCAGGCGGTTCTGCGCGGCGACGCTGAAGCGCCTGAAGGTGAGCCCTTCGCTGTCGACCACCCGGTCGACGTGGTAACGCAGCAGGTCCGGAACGTCCTCCGCATATTCGCGCAGCGGCGGCACGCGCATGATGAGCACGTTGAGGTGCGCCAGCAGGTCGCGGCGCAGCGTCTCGCCGCCGGCGCGCTGCTCGATTCCCGGCTGCGCCGAGGAGATGAGGCGCGCGCGCAACGCCACCGGCTCCGCTCCGCCCAGGCGGGTGAACTTTCCCGACTCGAGCACGCCGTACAGCAGCCGTTGCACGCCGGCGGGCAGATCCTCGACCTCGTGGATGAAGAGCGTCCCGGCGCCCGCCTGCTCGAGCAGACCCTGCTCGCGCGCACCCTCGCCCGGCTCGCGACCGAAGAGCCGGACCTCCGCGTCTGCCTCGCGCAGCGTGCTCGCGATCAGCGTGATGAACGGCTCCGCGGCCTGCGGGCCGTGCTCGTGCACGTAGCGCGCAAAGGCTTCGCGTCCCGAGCCCGGCTCGCCGATGAGCAGCAGCGGCGAGGGATTGCCCGCCAACTGCTGCAGCTCGGCGCGCAGCTGCTGCATCAGGCGGCTCTTGCCGATCGGCACCGTGAGGGCGGCGCCGAGGAGCTTGCCCGACTGGCGATGGCGCCGGCCGGCGTCGAGCGCGCGCTCCACGGTGCGCAGCAGCTTGGCGAGCGACAGCGGCTTCTCGACGAAGTCGAAGGCGCCGAGGCGCGTGGCCTCGACCGCCGTCTCGACGGTGCCGTGGCCGGACATCATGACCACCGGGCAGCCGTCGGCGGCGCCGGTGGACCACTCGCGCAGCAGCGTGATGCCGTCGACGTCCGGCATCCAGATGTCGAGCAGCACCAGATCGGGGATCTGGCGCGCGCGCGAGGCGCGCGCCTGCGCGGCGTTGGCGGCGACGTCCACCTCGTAGCCTT
>DASQIP010000025.1:0-9782 GCA_035631515.1 Steroidobacteraceae bacterium | reverse complement strand
CGGCGCGCGACCTGAGCGGGGTGGGCGTGGCGGCTCCGACGCTCTCCGCCACCAACAAGCTCGCCAAGCTCGTCGAGAACGCCGACCCCGAGCTGGTGAAGCTCTTCATCGAGGAAGCGCGCGAGGAGCTCGAGAAGATCCGGCACGGCTTCCCGGCGTGGGAGCAGAACCCGCTGGAACGCGACGCGCTGGTCACGGTGCGCCGCTCGTTCCACACCCTGAAGGGCAGCGGCCGCATGGTCGGCGCGCGCGAGCTCGCCGAGTTCGCCTGGGCGATCGAGAATCTCCTCAACCGCGTGCTCGACAACACGCTCACCCGCTCGCCGCCGATTCTCGAGGCGCTGCGCGCTGCGGTCGCGGCGCTCCCCGAGCTCGTCGAGCAGCTCGCGGGCGGTCCGCCGCCGCAGGCCGACACCGCCGCTATCGTGGCACGCGCGCACGCCCTCGCCGCGGGCCGCAGCGCGCCCGCCGAGGCCGCAAATGGCGCCGCCGCCGCCGAGGCGCCGCCCGTCCGGCGGCCGCCGGCCGCGCCCGCGCCGCGCGCGCGCGAGGTGCGCGCCATGCCGGGCGGGCTCATGGACGCGATCCAGGGTGTCGACACCATGGCCGACGCGCCGGCAGCGGCGGCGGCCGCGGAAGCCGCGCTCACCGGGACACGACCCGGCCTGCAGGACGACGGGCTGCGCGAGATCTACGCGCGCGAGACCGCGACCCACATTGCGGCGGTGCGCGCCTACCTCGCGCGCGAGGCCACTCTGCCCGAGCCGCACCCGCTTCCCGAGGAGGTCTATCGCGCCTGCCACACGCTCTCGGGAAGCTCGAAGATGGCGCAGGCGCGCCATGGCATCCGGCTCGCCGAGCCGCTCGATCACTGGCTGCGCCGCGTCTTCGGCAGCGGCCTGGGGCTGCGCAGCGAAGACCTGGCGCTGCTCGGGGACAGCATGGCGGCGATGCACTCGGTCGCCACCCACCTCGACGAGCCGACCGGCTACTTCGTCAACCACTGGGCGCTGCTCGAGCGCATCGAGAGGGCCGAGCGCAGCCTCGATCAGCGCATCGCCGCGGCGGACGGAGGGGCACCCTCGGGTGCCGCCACCGCGGCGCCGGCGGCACCCGAGAGCGAGGGGGCGCCGCCGGACGAGGCCGCGGACTTCGATCCCGAGGTCGCGGCGATCTTTACCGACGAGGCCACCGAGCTGATCGACGCTTCCGAGCACGCGCTCTCCGACTGGCGCGCGCACCCCGGCAGCGCCGAGTTCCGCTTAAGCCTCAAACGCCCGCTGCACACCCTGAAGGGTGGCGCCCGCATGGCCGGGATCCTCGCCATGGGCGATCTCGCTCACGAGCTCGAGTCGCTCGTGCTGCAGGTCGACAACGGCACCGTGACCGCCGATACCGCGGTGTTCGACGTGATTCAGGCGAGCCTCGATGAGCTCGCGCGCATGCGCGAGCACGTGGCTTCCGGCCAGCGCGTGATGCCGGCGCGCGCCATGCTCTCGCGCCTCCAGGCTTTCACCCGGGCAGGGGCCGCGGCAGAGAATCCGGCACCCGCGCCCCCGCCCCCGCCGGCGCCTGCGCCTGCAGTTGCCGCGCGGCCGGCCCCGGCGCCGGAGGCGGACGCGCCGAAGCCTGCAGCTGCGCCGCCTGCGCCCGGTCCGGCTGCGTCGCAGGCGACCGCGCCGGTCTCCGCGCCCGCGCCCCGGGCAACCGCTCCGGCCCCGGCACCGGCGGCGATCACGCCTGCGGGGCCCACGTCGATGGCCAGCGCCGCGCCGGCGCCGCGCCCGCCGGTGTTCCCGCCCCGCAACGCGCCCATGACCGACACCGCGCTCAGCCTGATGAACGAGGAGCTCGCGCAGGGTACGCAGGGCGACGACGGTCTTGCGGCTCCGCAGCCGGTCCCGCCCGGGCGCGAGCCGGTGCAGCCCGGCGAACGCGTCGAGATGGCGCGCGTCGACGCCGATCTTCTCGATCAGCTGCTGAACATCTCCGGCGAGGCGAGCATCGCGCGCGCGCGGCTCGAGCAGCAGCTCGGCTCGCTCGACTTCAACCTCGGCGAGCTCTCGCGCACGGTGACGCGGCTCAAGGAGCAGCTGCGCCACCTCGAGATCGAGACCGAAGCCCAGATCCTGCACAAGCACGAGGAGGAGGTCGGCTCGCACCGCAGCGAGTTCGATCCGCTCGAGCTCGACCGTTACTCCTCCATCCAGCAGTACTCGCGCGCGCTCGCCGAGACGGCCAACGACGTCGCCAGCATCCAGCAGCTGCTCGAGAATCTCGCCAAGGACACGCAGAACCTGCTGCAGCAGCAGGCGCGTACCATCACCGAGCTGCAGAACGGCCTGATGCGCACCCGCATGGTGCCGTTCCAGCGCCACGTGCAGCGCCTCGCGCGCATCGTGCGCCAGGCGGCCGCCGATACCGGCAAGCGCGCCGAGCTCACCGTCGAGGGCGCCTCCGGCGAGCTCGACCGGCAGGTGCTCGAGCGCATGCTGCCGCCGTTCGAGCACATGCTGCGCAATGCGGTCGTGCACGGCATCGAGAAGCCCGAGGAGCGCGTCAAGCGCGGCAAGCCCGACACCGGCAGGATCGTGCTCGAGCTGCACCGCGAGGGCGCGGAAGTCATGCTGCGCCTCTCCGACGACGGCGGCGGCATGAACCTGAGGGCCATCCGCGAGAAGGGCGAGGCGCTCGGGCTCATCGGGCCGGACCAGGAGCTGAGCGACGAGGATGCGATGCAGCTCATCCTCGAGCCTGGCTTCTCCACCGCCGGATCCGTGACCCAGCAGGCCGGGCGCGGCGTCGGTATGGACGTGGTCGCCACCGAGATCAAGCGCCTCGGCGGCGCGCTCCACATGGAGACCACGGCGGGAGCGGGCACCGTGTTCACGGTGCGCCTGCCGCTCACGCTTGCGATCAGCCACGCGCTGGTGGTGCGCGCCGACGAGGAGTATTACGCGCTGCCGCTGCCGACGGTGGAGGGAGTGCTGCGCCTCTCCAAGGCCGAGGTGACCGCCCATCTCGGGCGCGACGCCGCCGCTTTCGAGTACGGGGGCGCGAAGTACCGCTTCCAGCACCTCGGCACCTTCGTCGGCCTCGAGCCCGCGCCGCTGCCGTCAGCGGACGTCACGATTCCGGTGGTGCTGGTGCGCGCCGGCGAGCACTCGACCGGGCTCGTGGCCGATGAGCTCATCGGCAGCCGCGAGATAGTGGTGAAGTCGGTGGGCCCGCAGATCTCGAGCATCCGCGGCATCTCGGGTGCGACGATCCTTGGCGACGGGCGCATCGTCATCATTCTCGACATCGGCGCACTGGTGCGCGCCGAGTGGCGCACGCGCGCCGCCGCCCCAGCCGTGCCGAGGGAGCGCGGCGATCGCCGCACCTTCGCCATGGTCGTGGACGACTCGATCACGGTGCGCCGCGTGACGCAGCGCCTGCTCGAGCGCAACGGCATGCGTGTCGTCACCGCGCGCGATGGGCTCGACGCGGTAGCGCTGCTGCAGGACAACATTCCCGACGTCATCCTGCTCGACATCGAGATGCCGCGCATGGACGGCTACGAGGTGGCCGCCCACGTGCGCAACGACCCGCGCCTGAAGGACGTGCCGATCATCATGGTCACCTCGCGCGTCGGCGAGAAGCACCGCGCGCGCGCCATCGAGCTCGGGGTGGACGATTATCTCGGCAAGCCCTACCAGGAAGCGCAGCTGCTCGATGCGATCGCGCCGCTGGTCGAGCGGCGCCGCGCCGCCGTGCGCCAGGCCGCTTCGGCCAGCTGAGCCCGGGAGACGCCCTGCCATGACCGAGCGGGTCAACGAGATCTACAGCCTGCTGGTTCCGCTGGTCGACGGGCGGCTCATCATTCCCCGCGCCTGCGTCGCCGAGGTGATCGGCTTTCAGATGCCGTCGGAGATGACCGGGGCCCCGCCCTGGTACATCGGCACGGTGCAGTGGAACGGCAAGGCGGTTCCGCTGGTGTCCTTCGAAGGCACCTGCGGCCAGATGATTCCGCCGCCGAGCGGCCGCACCCGGGTCGTCGTCCTGCACGCGCTCGGCACGCGCATCGAAGGCGGCAACTTCGCGCTCGTGGCGCAGGGCTTCCCGCAGCTGGTGCGCGTGAGCTCCGACGTCGTGCGCCCCGACAACTCGCGGGTATTCCCGGAGCGTGCGCCGATCATCTGCCAGATCCGCATGGTGAACGAGACTCCGCTGGTGCCCGACCTCGAGCGCCTCGAGGAGATGATCGCCGACGAGACGAGCATCGGGGCGTGAGCCTCCGGCACAGACTCTGGCGACACGGGCTGGCGGCTGCGCTTGCGTGTCCGGGTATGCTCGCCGCGCAGGCCGCACCGTCCGACGACAACGCCGCCTTTGCCAGGCTACTCACCGATCCGGCCGAACAGCAGCAGGTGATCGCCGGCGCCGGCCGCTCGTCGGTCATGCTGCGCAATCCGTGCGCGGATGCGCGGTTCGAGATCGAGAAGAAGTTCGTGCCCTACCAGGCGGTGCGCTTCGACGCCGACGGCAGGATCCTCGCCGGGGCCTGGAAGCAGAGCGTCGGGGAACGGGGCTGTGGGGTGAGCCGCGTCCTCAACGTCATCGTCGTCGCGCAGGAGGGAGGCAAGCTCGGCATCGTACCGGTGCTTCCCGGAGCATCCCACGCCGATCCCATTCTGCAACAGGACGCGCTCAAGATCGCCATGCAGGCGGCGGCGACGGTGCCCGGCGGGCGGGAAGCGGACTGCACCGTCAGCTATGTTGCGGACACCGAATATCTGGGCGAGGAGGGGGAGACCCTGGCGGGAGCGAAGGGACCGCCCTGGAAGGAGCGGTGGACGCTGCAATCGTGCACGCAGAAGCTGCTCGTCCCGATGCGCTTCATCCCCGATTCCACCGGAACGTCCATCTCGGCAGGACCCTCCACAGCGATCGAGATCGTGCGGCTTGAGCATTGACGGGGCCGGAGCTCGGCCCGGCGGGGCAGCCCACGGATGAGCAGGCACGGATGAGCAGGCACGCCCCCCTCGCCACCGTGGCCGTCGTGCTGCTCACGGGCTCCGCGGCGGCTGCGGGCCCTCAGACTGCCGCGGGTCCTCAGACAGCCGCGGATCCACAGGTTGCCGCCGAGCAGGCGGAGATCGAGCGTCTGCGCACCGACTGGGCGCAGCTGCTGCGCTACCGCGACGAGAACCGCAGGCTCCGCCCGCCGAGCGCCGCGCGCCCGCGCGTGGTCTTCCTCGGAGACTCGATCACCGAGAGCTGGGGTCTTGCGGGGCCCGGGCTCGATCGGCTCGAGGTGCTCAATCGCGGCATCGGCGGGCAGACCACGCCGCAGATGCTGGTGAGGTTCCGCCAGGACGTGGTCGATCTGAAGCCCGCCGTGGTCCACATCCTCGCCGGTACCAATGACCTGGCCGGGAACACCGGGCCCACGACCCTCGAGGCCATCGAGAACAATCTGAGCTCCATGGTCGAGATCGCGCAGGCCAACCATCTGCGCGTCGTGCTGGGCTCGGTCCTGCCGACGCTCGATTACCCGTGGAGGAGGGGCCTGCAACCCGCGCCCAGGATCGTGGCGCTCAATGACTGGATGCGCGCCTATGCGAAGCAGCACGGGCTCGTGTATGCGGATTACTACTCGGCGGTCGTCGACGGGCGCGGCGCCTTCAAATCGGACCTGGCAGACGACGGCGTGCACCCCAACCCCGCCGGTTACGCCGCCATGAGCCCCATTGCGCACGCGGCGCTCCGGCAGGCGCTCGCGGCGCATTGAGCGCACACGCTCCCTTACTTGATCGGATTGCGGTCGTCGCCCGGGCTGCCTTGCGAGCGGCTGCCGGTACGTGCCACGGCGCCCGCGGCCCGGATCAGGAAGAGGTTGGCGAGCACGCCCGCGGTCAGCCGCCCGATCGTCGGCACGTTGTCGAAAGCCGGCACCGCAAAAAGAATCGCCCAGATCAGCACGTTTCCGCCGACGAATACCGCCGCCGCCGCGAGCAAGCCGGCGAGTCGGCGGCCCCTGCGGCCCTCGGGCTCGATGGGCGACTGCGCCCTGGCGGGCGCGGCGGGCGCGGCGGGCGCCGGCACGGGCCGCGGCAGGGCGCCTGCGGAAGGCGGAACCGCCGGACCCGGCCGCTTCGAGTTGGCCACCCGCACGTAGCGCACCAGACGGAAGATCGTCCAGCCGATCAGCAGCGCGAGAAAGATGAGCCGCTGGGTGCGCTCCACCGTGGCCTCCGCTCTCAGAGATCCCCGAACTGACGCTGCAGCAGCGCGAGCACGGCGATTGCCGCCGTCTCGGTGCGCAGCACGCGGGGACCCAGGCGCAGCGCCGTGAACCCCGCCGCGACCGCCGCCTGCTCCTCCTCGTCCGTGAGCCCGCCCTCCGGGCCGACGAGCACCGTGACGCCGGCGCCCGGGCGCGGTACATCGTCGAGCGTCGCGGTGCCGGCGGGGGACAGCAGCAGCCGGGTGTCGCCGCCAGCGCCCGCATTGCCCCCGAGGAATTCCCCGAGCGGCGCTGGCGCCGCGACCGTCGGCAGGCGGTTGCGCCCGCACTGCTCGCAGGCGGCGACCACGACCGCACGCCAGTGATTCACCTTGCGATCGGACTGCTGTGCGGTGAGGCGCACGACGCTGCGCTCGGTGAGCACCGGAACGAGGTGCGACACACCGAGCTCGGTCGCCTTCTGCACCACGAGGTCCATGCGCTCGCCGCGCGAGATGCCCTGCGCCAGCGTGACCAGCAGCGGCGATTCGCGCTCGCTCCCGGCGCGCGCACCGATTGCGACGATCACCTCGCCGCCGTGCGCCTTGTCGATGCTGCTCGCGTACTCCCCGCCCGCGCCGTCGAAGACGATGAGCGCGGCGCCGACCCGCAGGCGCAGCACCCGCGTGATGTGGCTCGCGGCGCTCCCTTCCAGCCGCACACGCTGCCCGGAGGCGAGCGGTCCCGCGACGTGCACGCGCGTCAGGCGCATGTCGCGAGCTCCAGGCCCTCGCGCGCCACGTCCACCATGAGATCGATCTCCGCGGGGGTGATCACGTAGGGCGGCATGAAGTAGACGACGTTACCCACGGGACGCAGCAGCACGCCGCGCTCGAGCGCATGAGTGTAGACGGTCAGGCCGCGGCGCTCCTGCCAGGGATAGGGCGCGCGGCTCGCCTTGTCGCGCACCATCTCGATCGCGACGATCATGCCGCGCTGGCGCACCTCGGCGACGTGCGGGTGGTCCTCGAGCTCGCGCGCGCGCGCGCCCAGGTGGGCCGCGAGCGCGCGGTTGCGCTCGAGCGTGCCGTCCTCACGGAAGATCGCGAGGCTGGTACGCGCGGCGGCGCAGGCGAGCGGGTTGCCGGTGAAGCTGTGCGAGTGGAGGAAGGCGTTGAGCTTCACGTACTCATCGTAGAAGGCCGCATAGATCGGCTCGGTCGTCATCACGGTCGAGAGCGGCAGGTAGCCGCCGGTCAGGCCCTTCGAAAGACACATGAAGTCGGGACGGATGTGCGCCTGCTCGCACGCGAACAACGTCCCGGTGCGCCCGAATCCCACCGCGATCTCATCGGCGATCAGGTGTACCGCGTGCCGGTCGCAGGCCGTGCGCAGCAGCGACAGATAGACGGGGTCGTACATGCGCATGCCGCCCGCGCACTGCACCAGGGGCTCGACGATCACCGCGGCGGCCTCGTCGGCGTGACGTCCGAGGGCGGCTTCCATGTGCGCGAACTGCGCGCGCGAATGCTCGGCCCAGTCCACGCCGGCGGCACGCTCATAGCAGTCGGGCGACGGCACCGTGATCACGTCCATGAGGAGCGGGCGATAGATTTCCTTGTAGAGCCCGACGTTGCCGACCGCGAGGGCCCCTAAGGTCTCGCCGTGGTAGCTGTTGGAGAGCGTGATGAAGCGCCGCTTGCCCGGGCGGCCGACGTTGCGCCAGTAGTGAAAGCTCATCTTCACCGCCACTTCGACCGCCGAGGAGCCGTTGTCGGCGTAGAAGCAGCGGCTGAGCCCGGGAGGCGCGAGCGCGGCGAGCTCCTCGGAGAGGGCGATCACCGGCTCGTGGGTGAAGCCGGCGAGTATGACCTGCTCGAGCTGCTCGAGCTGCGCGCGCACCGCGGCGTTGATGCGCGGATTCGCGTGGCCGAAGAGATTGACCCACCAGGAGCTCACCGCATCGAGGTAGCGCCGGCCGGCGTAGTCCTCCAGCCAGGCGCCGCTGCCGCGGCGGATCGGAATCGGCGGCAGATGCTCGTGATCCTTCATCTGCGTGCACGGATGCCAGACGTGGGCGAGGTCGCGCGTGACGAGGGACGCGTTGGCGGAGGTCATGCGGGGAATTGTGGCAGAATCGGCCGGGTAAGCATGACCATCACCTCCGCCACCATCCCCGACAGCGCGCCGCTCAGGGTCGACGCCGCGACCGGGCTGCTGGTGGGCGCGCGCCAGGTGCTGTCGCCGCATTTCGATGCACGTCCCGCCGGGGTCAAGCCGGATCTGCTCGTGGTGCACGGCATCAGTCTGCCGCCGGGAGAGTTCGGCGGGCCGTGGATCGACCGCCTGTTTACCGGCACGCTGCCGCTCGACTCGCATCCGTACTTCCGCGCCATCGCCGGCGCGCGGGTCTCCGCCCACGCCCTGATCCGCCGCGACGGCGAGATCGTCCAGTACGTGCCCTTCGGCGCCCGTGCCTGGCACGCCGGGGAGTCCGAGTACGACGGCCGCCGGGGGTGCAACGATTTCTCGATCGGGATCGAGCTCGAGGGGACCGACGAGACGCCCTATACCGACGCGCAGTACGAAGAGCTCGCGCGGCTCGCCGCGGCGCTCTTCGACGCCTACCCCTCGCTCGGCCCCGAGCACGTGGTCGGCCACAGCGATATCGCACCCGAGCGCAAGACCGACCCCGGACCGCTCTTCAACTGGCGGCGCCTGCGCACGCTGGTCGAGGAGCGCACGGCGCTGCGCTGAAGCGAACGCGCTAGGATTTCCCGCCGCGCTGGTGTTTCCACAGCACCTCGGTGCCGCGCTCGTGCCGCACCAGTACCCGCGCCACTACGAACAGCAGATCCGACAGGCGGTTGAGGTACTTGAGTGACTCCGGGTTGACCGTCTCGGCGCGTGCCAGCGTCCAGGCGCGCCGCTCGGCGCGCCGGGCCACGGTGCGCGCGAGATGGCAGGCGGCGGCCGCCGGCCCGCCTCCCGGCAGGATGAATTCCTTGAGCGGCGGCATGGAATCGTTGAATTCATCCAGCGCCTGCTCGAGGCGCGTCACCTGCTCGGCGCGGATCAGCTGGTGGCCCGGGATGCACAGCTCGCCGCCCAGATCGAACAGCTCGTGCTGTACCTCGGTGAGGCAGGCGCTGACCTGCTGCGGCAGCTCCGGGACCGCGAGCAGCACGCCGACGACGCTGTTGAGCTCGTCCACCGTGCCGTAGGCCTCGACCCGGGCGCTGTCCTTCGGCACGCGGCTGCCGTCGCCGAGGCCGGTGGTGCCGTCGTCGCCGGTGCGCGTGTAGATCCTGCTCAGGCGGTTTCCCATTGGACGTATCCTAAGGCATATGGCATCCAAAGAACTCGAAGCGGCGCTCGCGGCCGCGCGCGCCGCGAGCGAGGTGATACGCGCCCATTACCGGCGCAACCCCGAGGTGCGCCTGAAGGCGGATGCCTCGCCGGTGACGGAGGCGGACTTGCGCTCCGAGGAGGCGATACGGGACATCCTGAGCGAGCGCTTTCCGGGCTTTGGCTTCTACGGCGAGGAGACCGGCCGGCACGCGATGGGCGCGGA
>DASQIP010000024.1:0-4620 GCA_035631515.1 Steroidobacteraceae bacterium | reverse complement strand
GGCTCGGGCAACACGCTCACGTACATCCGCTGCTCGGCGCCCTTCTTCTGAAACCGCACCTTGCCGGTCACCTTCGCGAACAGGGTGTGGTCGGAGCCGACCCCGACGTTCGAGCCCGGGCGCACCGGCGTGCCGCGCTGGCGCACGATGATGTTGCCGGCCAGCACCTGCTCGCCGCCGAAGCGCTTCACTCCCAGCCGTTTGGAGTGGGAATCGCGCCCGTTCTTGGTGCTGCCGCCTGCCTTTTTATGTGCCATGCCTCGATCCTCGAGCGCGTCAGTCCGCGCGAATCTCCGTGACCTTCACCTCGGTGAACGGCTGCCGGTGGTTCTTCTGCCGCAGATAGTGCTTACGGCGTCTGAACTTCACGATCGACACCTTGGCGCCCTTGCCATGGCGCACGACGGTGGCGAGCACCTTGCCGCCCTTCAGCGTGGGCTTGCCCACCTTGACGTCCGCCCCCTCCCCGACCAGGAGCACCTCGCCGAACTCGACGGTGGCGCCCGGCGCCGCGTCGAGCTTCTCGACGCGCAGCACGCCGTCCTTCGTCACCCGATACTGCTTGCCGCCCGTGGCGATGACTGCGTACATAGTGCTTGAGAGTGGAGTGGGGTCAGAGAAAGGCCGCGCATTCTACTGGCGGACCCCCTCGGGGTCAAACCACCATTTCCTCAAGTCTGGCGGGGACTTATCGAGCGTACCCCGGGTCGGCTAGGATGCGCCCGGTGACCCTCGCTGAGATTCGCGCCCTGGTTCAGGCGGACCTCGATTCCGTGGACCAGGTCATTCGCGCCAGCCTCAAGAGCGCCGTGCCGCTCGTCGACCGCGTCGCCGAGCACATCATCTCGGGCGGTGGCAAGCGGCTGCGCCCGCTGCTCGTGGTGCTCGCCGGGCGCGCCTGCGGCCGGGGCGGCCCGGCGCACACCGAGGCGGCCGCTTTCATCGAGTTCATTCACACCGCGACGCTGCTCCACGACGACGTCGTCGACGGATCCTCACTGCGCCGCGGGCGCTACACCGCCAACGAGGTATTCGGCAACCAGGCGAGCGTCCTGGTCGGAGACTTCGTCTACTCGCGCGCCTTCCAGATGATGGCGGCGCTCGCCTCGCAGCCGGTGATGGAGATCATGGCCGAGGCGACCAACGTGATCGCCGAAGGCGAAGTGCTGCAGCTGATGAACGCGCACGATCCCGACACGACCGAACAGCGCTACCTCGAGGTCATCTACCGCAAGACCGCGCGGCTCTTCCAGGCCGGCGCCGAGGTGGCCGCGGTGCTCGCGGAGGTCCCGGCCGAGCGGCGCGCGGCGCTCGCCGCCTACGGTCGCCATCTCGGTACCGCTTACCAGCTGGTCGACGACGTGCTCGACTATCGCTCGAGTCCGGCCGAGCGCGGCAAGAATCTCGGCGACGATCTCGCCGAGGGCAAGCCCACGCTGCCCCTGATCCACGCCCTGAGGCACGGCAGCGAAGCGCAGCGCACTGCGATCCGCGAGGCGATCAGGAACGGCGGCCGCGGGCAGCTCGGGGCGGTCGTCGACGCCATCGAATCGACCGGCGGCCTCGACTACGCCGCGCGCCTCGCGCACGCGGAAGGCGACGCGGCGCTGCGCGCGCTCGCCGTGCTGCCCGACTCCTCTTATAAGAACGGCCTCGCCGCGCTCGCTCGGTTCGCGGTCGAGCACACCACCTGAGCTCAAAGCGCCAGCAGATTTCCGAACCACGGTTGCCGGCTCTCATAGCTCGCGAGCCGCTCCTTGAGCGGGGTCACATCCCAATGCAGGCTCGTGGCCCTGCCGATCGCCTCGCGTTCGCTCTTCGCCGCCTGAGCGAAGTCACCGGAGGCTGCCTGCGCGGCCGCGCGGATCTCGCATTCCGTGGGATCGTGGGGCAGATCCCGCTTCACGCTCTCCAGCAGGTGCAGCGCACGAGCCGGGTCGCGTAAGGCGGCGACCGGAGTCGCAGCCAGCAGCGCCGACAGATACAGCATCCCGTCGCGATTGCCGCTCGCCACCGCGCGCTCCAGCCACAGCTTCGCCTGCTCCGTCGCCGCAACGTCCGGCGAGCCGCGCAACGCGTATTGCGCCAATGTGACCTGCGCGTCCGGCTGGTCCGCCTGCGCCGCCTTGCGCAGCCACACCTCGCCCTTGGTCGCCTCACAGCGGCAGCCGATGCCATGGAGAAGACTCGACCCCACTTCATACTGCGCGCTGCGCGCGCCGGCCTGCGCAGCCTTGAGAAACCAGGGCAGCGCGTCGCTCGGGCCGTGGCCAAGCTGCGGATATCCCGCGAGGAGCATTCCGTAGAGGACCTCCGCCTGCACCTCACCCGCCTCGGCCTTGACGCGGGTCTCTTGCGCGAGCGCCTGGAGCCTCGGATAGCTCCCCGCCCCCTCGCGTTGAGCAACAAAGCGGAACATGAGGTGACAGTGAGCCGGACCGGCATCCGGGGACCTGACCGGGTACTCGAGAGTCAGCACCGTCCGGCGCACCGTGTCTTCGAACGTGCCGGCGGGCATCGCATAAACGATACGCGGGTGCCGCGCTCTGCCGTCCGGCATCACCACAAACTCCGTGAATACGTTGCCCTGCACGCCATGCCATTCCGCCTCCGGGGGGTATTCGGCAGGGCCCCACCTGGGCATCTTCCGACATACCTCCTTGTCGGTCGTGTCTTCCTCGATCCTCGGCATCAGCCGTGCATCGAGCTCGGCGCGCCTGAACGGCGCGGCGATGTCGTCGGCGATCTTCTCCGAGCCCGGCGCGAGCAGCGGACGCAGCTTGTCGGCGAGGACCCGGCCGCGAGCCTCGCCGTTTTCCGCGGCGAGGCTTGCCCAGGCGTAAGCGTTGATATCGCTCTGCCGGGTGCCCTGCCCCTGTGAGTACATGATGGCGAGATTCAACTGCGCGATCGGTTGCCCGAGCTCGGCCAGCTCACGGTAGTCGTGCACGGCCCGCTCGAAGTCGCCCTTCTGGTAAGCGTTCTGCGCCGTGACCAGATCCGCGGCGGCGGGCGGGCACGTCAGTACGCAGAGGGCGAGCAGCAGCGCCCGGCGGGAGACCCGCGGTCCTGCAGCGTGTGCTTCGACCCTGGCGCGGCGCGGCATAGGAGGACTCGCGAGCCAAGGATAGCGGTGCTCAGCCGTCGCCTCCACAGAAATTGCCCACGCCGCCCGCCACCCCTAGACTCCCCGCCGGTCCCCAGGGGAGACAACAAATGACAACGGTGAAGTTTGGCCATGTTCTTCTGATCGCAGCGGCCGCAGCGGTGCTGCTCGCGGGCCGGCCGGCGGCCGCGGACGAGCCCGAGACCATCGTGCTCAAGGCCGCCCACATCTTCGACGCCACGGGGACTGCCCTGAAGGACGGCGGGACGGTCGTGGTGCGGGGCGATCACATCGTGTCGGTCGGCGGCAGTGCGCCGGCGGGCGCGCGGGTCATCGACCTCGGCAATGCCACGCTGCTCCCCGGCTTTATCGATGCGCACACGCATCTCACCATGCAGCTCGAGAAGAATTACTACCTCATGAGGTATCACGACCTCATGCGCTTCCCCGCCGAGCAGGCCCTGTACGCCGCGCTGTACGCGAAGCGCACGCTGGAAGCGGGCTTCACGACGGTGCGCAACGTCGGGGCCGGAGACTTCGTCGACATCAGCCTGCGCAATGCCATCAACGCGGGCGTGACCGAGGGGCCGCGCATGCTCACGGCGGCACACGGCATCGGATCTCCGGGCGGACATTTCGATGAGGCGCCGTTCCCTCCCGACCGCGTCCACCCCGAAGGCCCGATCCAGGGCATCTGCAGCGGACCCGAAGAGTGCCGCGAGGCCGTGCGCTACCAGATGAAATGGGGTGCGGACGTCATCAAGATCGCCGCGAGCGGCGGCGTCCTGTCGGAGTCCGATCCGGTCGACGTGCCACAGCTGACGCTCGACGAAATGAAGGCGATCGTCTCGGAAGCGCACGCCTGGAGGCGCAAGGTCGCGGCACACTGCCACGGCGATGCCGCCGCGCGGCTTGCCATCGAGGCGGGCGTCGATTCCATCGAGCACGGCAGCTTCCTCACCGAGGACACGCTCAAACTCATGAAGTCCAAGGGCGTATACCTCGTACCGACACGCCTGACGGTCGAGTACGTCGTCAAGGAAGTAGAGGGTTTCCCGCCGCAGATCGTGGCCAAAGCGCACGCGGCGGCCGCGGCTCACACCAACATGTTCAAGACGGCCATCAAGGTCGGCGTGCCGATCGCGCTCGGGACCGATGCGGCCGTCTACCCCCACGGCATGAATGCCCAGGAGTTCGGTCTTTACGTGAATCTCGGGATGAGCCCGGCGCAGGCGCTGCTCTCCGGGACGCGCGACGATGCCAGGCTCCTCGGCATCGAAGCCGAGGTCGGGACCCTCGAAGCCGGCAAGGTCGCGGACATCGTCGCGGTCCCTGGCAACGTGCTCGCCGATATCCACGCCACCGAGCACCCGCTGCTGGTCATGCACCTCGGCAGGATCGTGGTGCAGAAGCCGGCAAACTAGACAATAACCGTCGCGTGCGGGCGGCCCCGACGCGGGCGTGCCCCGCGCGGCGGCATTTGAAGGCGCGGGGCCGGTTGAGTAGACTGCCCG
>DASQIP010000023.1:0-13502 GCA_035631515.1 Steroidobacteraceae bacterium | reverse complement strand
GCGGCTCACGCCGCGCGGGCCTTTGTTTTGAGGCACACTGGAACCGTATGTCCGGACCGCGCACCGCAGAACCCGCGCCTTGGGTCGCCGACGCCCTGCGCCTGTGCGAGGCGGGCGACCTGGCCGCGGCGGAGGGTATGTGCCGCGAGGTGCTCGGCCGCACCCCCGGGGACCCGCCGGCGCTCGCCGTGCTCGGGGCGGTGCTCCTCGCCGGGCAGCGTTACGGCGAGGCAAACGAGACCTTCACCGAGCTCGCGGCCGCGGAGCCCGGGGAGCCCTCGCACTGGATGAATCTCGGCACCGCCCGGCGCGGGCTGGGGCAGCTCCAGGAGGCGCTCGGCGCCTACGGCAAGGCGGCGGCGCTCGGGGAGAAGAGCGTCAACCTGTACTTCAACCTCGGGGTGACACACCTCGATCGCGGCGACTTCGAGGCGGCGCGCGCGGTGCTCGAGCAGGCGCGCGCCGTTGCGCCCCGGGACGCGGACGTGGCGCTGCGCTTTGCGCAGGCCTGCTACCGCTCGCTGCACAGCGACACCGCCGTGGCTGCCCTGAATGAGTGGCGCTCCTTCGAGGGTGCGACCCCGGCCCTGCTGGCGCAGATCGCGCAGCTGCTGGTCAACCTGGGCAGGCAGCGCGAAGGCGAGCGCGCGCTGGAAGCGGCGCTCGCGACCCCGACGGCGGATGCGCTCACGCTCCTCACCGCCCTCGAGACCTTCGAGCGCATCAACCGCCTCGACGATGCGCAGCAGCTGGCGGCGCGGCTCGAGAGCCTGCCGCGCACGGCAAAGATCGAGCAGGATCTGCTCGCCGTGCGTGCGCGCCTGGCGCAGCGCGCCAATGACCATGCGGCGGCGGAGCAGCTCTACCGCCAGTCGCTGCAGCACACCCGCGAGCCCATCGAGCAGTACAGCCAGCTGTTTCAACTCGCGCACAGCCTGGATGCGCAGGGGCGGTACCCGGAGGCCTGGAGCACCCTGCAGCAGGCCCACCAGGCGCATCTGCAGGCGCTCAAGCGCGAGAATCCCGCGCTGGTGCTCTCCGGCCCGCCGCGCATGGTGATCACCGAGCACAGCTGCGACCGCGAGGACGTGGCCAGGTGGGGCGGCGCGGCCCCCGCCATCGAGGACAGTCCGATATTCGTCGTCGCCTACCCTCGCTCCGGCACCACGCTGCTCGAGGTCACGCTGGACGCGCACCCCGCGCTGCAGTCGATGGACGAGCAGCCCTTCATCCAGAACGCGCTCAACGAGATGCGCGAGCTGTGCGCTTACCCCGAGCAGCTCTCGCGCCTCACCGAAGCTCAGCTCGCGGAGCTGCGCGCGCGCTACTGGCAGCGGGTCGCCACCCGGGTGGACCTCAAGCCCGGCAAGCGGCTGGTCGACAAGAATCCGCTCAACATCCTGCGGCTGCCGGTCATCAGCCGCCTGTTCCCGCGCGCGCCGGTTCTGTGCCTCATCCGCCATCCCTGCGACGTGGCCCTGAGCTGCTACATGCAGCTGTTCCGGGCGCCGGAATTCGCCCTGCTCTGCAACAGCCTGCCCAGCACCTGTCGCGGCCTCGAGCGAACCCTGAGCTTCTGGCTGCAGCAGTCCGCGATTCTCAGGCCGCCGCTGCTCGAGATCCGCTACGAGTCGCTGGTGTCGGACTTCGAGCGCGAGGTCCGGGCCATCATGGAGTTCCTGCAGTTACCGTGGGACGAGCGCGTGCTCAAGCCCGCCGATCACGCCCGCCAGAAGGGCTACATCAGCACGCCGAGCTACACCGAAGTGGTGCGCCCGGTGTCGACCCGCTCGGTCGGACGCTGGCGCAACTACGAGCGCGAGTTCGCCCCGGTACTGCCGATCCTCAAGCCGCTGCTCGATCGCTGGAACTACGCTGCGGTGGTCGCGGTCGAGGGGGTCTCGCCGAACAACAGGTACGTCGACAGGATGAATTTGTCGCCCGAACGCGGCGGCACGCCCTCATGCTGATACATCCAGTACGGCGGGAAGATGAGCAGCCGCCCGGCCGCCGGCTTCACGGCGATGTCGAGCTGCGGGAAGCGCGTCTCCCCGCCCTCGCTCACGTCGTTGAGATACCAGAGCATCACCAGGTAGCGGCTGGAGACCGAATAGATCGAGTCGAAGTGCAGCTGAAAGCTCTCCTCGCGCCCCGGCCGGTAGCGCTTCATCGTGAGATCGGAGTGCTTGGGCGCCCGCGGCACCGGGATCGCGAGCCCGACGTCGCGGTTATAGCGCTCGAGCGCCATGTCGAGCCGGCGGCGGAAATCCGCGGCGAATGCCTCATCGGCCAGGCGCGAGACGTTGAGCTCCGTCCACGCGGACTGCTCGAGGCCGGCGCGCACGCCGCGTCCGTTGTTGACCTGAAAACGCGACAGCGCCGCAAACGACGCCAGCATGCGCTGGCACAGCTCGGGCGGGAGGTCGTTGTCGTATACCCGCACGTAGTGCGACAGATCGCCGTGGGCCATTGCGCGGATGATATCCGCGGGGAGCGGCCGGCGCAGCAGGCGACGGCCGGGTCATGACTGCACCGGACGATCCCGCAGCGCGGCCCGACGACCCGGCGGCGCTCAAGATCGCCGCCCTCGCAGCGCTCCACCGGGCCGATCCGGCGCGCGCGCGCGTGCTGCTCGAGGAGGCTGCACGGCTCGCACCGCAGGATGGCGGCGTTCACTTTCAGCTGGCGCGGGCCTGCGAAGCGGGCGGCGATCCGGAAGGGGCACTGGCTGCCGATCTCGCGGCCGTGCGGCTCGAGCCCGCGCACGCGCTCGCGCGGCTGCATCTGGCGATGGGCCTGGAGCGCAAGGGGCAGCCGCGCGAGGCGCTGGCGCACTTCGCGCGCGCGCTCAAGGACGCCCAGGGTAGCGGCCACTGGCTCGATGCCGCGAGCACCCCGGCGGCGCTGCAGCCGCTCGTCGAGCATGCCGTCGACGTCGTGCGGCGCGGCCGCCGCGAGTATCTGCAGCAGCTGCTCGAGCCGCTGACCGCGAGGTTCGGCCGCACGGCGCTCGAGCGGGTGCATGCGGCGATCCGCATCTACCTCGGCGAGCAGCAGGCGAGCCATCCCGATCCCCGCCAGCGGCCGACCTTCTTCTACATCCCGGGGCTCCCCGCCAGCGCGTACTTCGACCGCCGGCTGTTCGCCTGGCTGCCGGCCTACGAGGCCCTGTATGCCTCGATCAGAGCGGAGCTCGAGCCGCTGCTCGGCACGAGTGCGACGCGCGAGCGCGTGTTCCACAGCGGTGAGCTCGAGGCCGCCAACCTGCGCGGCGCTGCCGCGGCCCCGAGCTGGGATGGCTACTACTTCTACCGTTACGGCGAACGGCGCGCGGAGAATTGCGCCGCCTGTCCGGTCGCCGCACGGGCGATCGATGCGCTGCCGCTGATCCGCATCCGTCAGCACGGACCGGAGGTGCTGTTCTCGGTGTTCACCGCCGGTACGCATCTGCTGCCGCACCGCGGCGTCACCAACGCCCGCGCGGTGACTCATCTGCCGCTGCTCGTACCCGCCGACTGCGCGCTGCGCGTCGGCGGCGAGGAGCATGCCTGGCGCGAAGGCCGTGTGGTGGTATTCGACGACACCTACGAGCACGAGGCCTGGAACCGCTCCGACCGCGTGCGCGTGGTGCTGATCGCCGATATCTGGAACCCTCACCTCACCGAGGCCGAGCGTGCCGCGGTCACCGATATCATCGCGGCCATCGGCGATCTGCGCGGACTCGAGGAAGCGCACTGACATGCGCCTGCCCAAGCCCTTCTATCGTCTGCCGCGGCGCTTCGACGTGGCGCGTCTCAGGGCCGAGGTCGCGGCGCTCCCGGCCGCAGCCTGGGCGCCACACCCCAACAGCATCCCCGGCAACAGCTCGGTGCGCCTGATCAGCGTGGAGGGCGGCGAGAACGACCACGTGGACGGCGAGATGCGCGCCACGGCGCACCTGGCGCGCACGCCGTACATCCGCCAGGTGCTCGCGAGCTTCGGCGTGCCCTGGAGCCGCTCACGGCTGCTGAAGCTCGCGCCGGGTGCGACCGTGCCGCAGCATGCCGACATCAACTACCACTGGTTCTACCGGGTGCGCCTGCACGTGCCGGTGGTGACGCGCGAGGAAGTGCGCTTCACCTGCGACGGCACCACGGTGCACATGGCCGCGGGCGAGGCCTGGGTGTTCGACAACTGGCGGCTGCACGAGGTCGTCAATCCGACGCCCGACGAGCGCATTCACCTGGTGGCCGACACCGCCGGCAACGCCGCGTTCTGGCAGCTCGTGGCCGCGAGCGACGATCCCGCCGCACCCGTCGTCTCCGTGCCCTTCGAGCCTCGCAGCGACCCGGTGCTGCTCACCGAGCGCAGCCGGCTGCGCCCGGTCATGAACCCCGCCGAGGTGGACCTGCTGGTCGGCAACATGCGCGCCGAGCTGGTGCCGGCGAGCGACAGCGCGAGCGCGCAGCTGCCGCTCTACCACGCCCTGCTCGACTCGTTCGTCCGGGACTGGCGCCACTTCTATTCACTGCACGGCGAGGAACCCGCCGGGTGGCCCGACTTCGCGCAGCTGCGCGAGAGGCTCCGCAGCGCCTCGCGCACGCTCGGGAGCGGCATCGCGCTGCGCATCAACCGCGTAGCGGCGCACTCGGTGCTCGAGGGGCGCGTGCTGCGCGCCGTACTGCCCGGCGTCGCCGAGGAGGCCTCCACGCCGGCCGCCGCGCCGCGTGCCGCCCCGGCGCCGCGCCGGACTGCCTCTGCCGCGCCGGTCCCCCGGCCGCAGCGGCCGATCTTCATCGTCGCAGCGCCGCGCTCGGGCAGCACCCTGCTGTTCGAGACGCTGGCCGTCAGTCGCCGGCTCCATACCCTCGGAGGCGAGGCACACTGGCTGGTCGAGGACCTCACGGAGCTCCGCCCCGGCGCGCCCGGCGTCGATTCCAATCGCCTGACTGGCGAGCAGTTTACGGAGGAGCGCGCGGCGCGTATCTACGCGTCGATCGCCGCCAACATCCGCGACGCGGACAACACCCTGGTGCCTTACGGCCCCGGCCTGCGGCTGCTCGAGAAGACACCCAAGAACTCGCTGCGCATCCCGTTCCTCGACCGGCTGTTCCCGGATGCCTCGTTCGTGTTCCTGTGGCGCGACCCGCGCGAGAACATCGCCAGCATCATGCGGGCCTGGCGCTCGGGAAAGTGGAAGACCTACAACGGACTCGAGGGCTTTCCGGGACCCTGGTCGCTGCTGCTGCCACCCGGCTGGCGCGAGCTGCGCGGCAAGCCGCTGGAAGAGATCGCCGCTCATCAGTGGTCGGTCACCAACCGCCTCGTGCTGGACGATCTCGCAGCGCTCGCACCCGGGCGCTGGACGAGCCTGAGTTACGGCGATTTCATCGCCGACCCGCGCGGGCAGGTCACCCGCTTGTGCAGGTTCCTCGATATCGGCGTCGATCCCTCATTGAGCACGCGCCTCGGCGCATCACTGCCCTATTCGACGTTCACGCTCACGCCGCCGCGCCCCGACAAGTGGCGGGAGCTCGAGCCGCAGGTGATGCGGGTGGTCCCCGGGGTCGAGCCCGTGTGGCGCCGCCTGCGGGACCTGAGCGTGGCTCCCGGAGCTGGCGGTCAGCCGGGCTTGCGCGCCTCGACAAACAGCGAGTAGTGGCGCTCGCCATACTTCGCGCTGGCGACCGCACTGAACTCATCCACCCGCAGCGCCTCGTGCAGGCTGCCCATGTGCGCGGATCGCTCGATGGCGACCAGGCCCGCCGCGCTCAGCACCTTCGTCAGGGTCTCGAGGTCATAGCCGTACTTGTGGGACTCGAACAGGTAGGCCGGCTCCGCCCCCGCCCCGGCGTAGGCCAGGAAGTCCTCGAGGCGCGTCGCGTTCTCCGGCCACCAGCTCCAGGTCTCGCGGCGGCCGGCGAAGAAGCTGCGGTCGTTGCCCGTGTACGCCTCGATACAGCGCTCGATATCCGGTACCACGACGCGCACCACGCCCCCGGGCGCGAGCACCCGCACTACCTCGTCGAGAAACGCGCTCACGTCGTGCGGGTAGAAGAGGTGCTCGAGGACATGCGACGCAAACACGTAGCGCGCCGACCCGGCTGCGAAAGGCGTTCGCCACAGCATGTTCATGGCGAGCGGAGCCGGCCAGACGTCGACGTTGATCCAGCCGGGAATGTGCGAGCGGCCGCAACCCAGGTGCAGCTTCAGCTCGCGTGCCCCGGCATCGACACCGAGCTGCGTGAGCTGCTCCTTAAGGTAAGCCTCCCGCAGCGCACCGAGCTCCTGGCGCAGCCCGTCGACGCCGGCCAGCAGCGCCATCAGGCGCCGCTCGACGCCGATACCGCTGCGGACGAGGAGCTCGCGCTCCGCGTAGGGACCGAAGCCGTGCAGATCCAGGGCCGCGTCGTAGAAGCTGCGCGCCAGCAGCCGCAGGTGATTGCGCGTCCGCTGCCGGATCTCGTTCTCGTCCGGCGCCGCTGTCTGCTCCGCCACAGTGGTGCCGATCAGCGCGCCGCTGCGGCGCAGGTAGTCGACGATCTGCGCAGCGGCGGCACGCTCCGCCGCCGGCAGCGCCGCGAGGGCGGCATCGAGACTGGTCGCGGCGGCAAACTGGCCGAGCCACGCGAGCAGCATGGGGTTACCAGTCTCGAAGGCCGCGAGGCTGCTCGAGGTCGTGTGTATCAGAATCCTGCCGCGGCGAAAGCGCACCAGCGTGTCGGGCGCAAAGGTCAGGCGTTCGGCATTCACGGCGGTACTCACTCGCCGAACCGATAGTCGTGACGCGCGATGATATCCGCGTCGCGTTCGGCCACCAGCTCGCGCAGCGCGCTGCCGTAGTGCTGCGCGTAGGAGCCCGGTGCCGGCTGCTCGGCCCGCGCCGCCTCCTCCAGATAGCGCTGCATCGCCATGGTCACCGGCTGACCGACGTCGTTCAGCATCGAGAGCCATTCATTCGCCAGGCGATCCACGCGGCGGACGTGCAGGAATCCCGGCGCATCGTACATGTAGCGGTACAGGAAGCTGTAAAACCCGCGCCCGGAGGCGCGGATCGGCTCGAGCGCAAAGCCGGGGAGATTCAGCCCGGTATTGGTGTAGCTGCGGGGCAGCGCGGCAATCAGCGCATCGAGCCGCGCGCCCGTCGTGCCCAGCTCCAGCATGTTGGCGATGGTGTGCTCGAAATCCAGCCGGCCGCCGTCGCTCAGCACGTCGAACAATGCATTCGACTGTCGGCGCCGCGACTGAAAGCCGTACCACGCGGCGTAATAGCTCCAGGGACTGCGCACGAAGCCGAGCGCCGGCAGGTGCGCGTGGCTCGCGGGCGCCAGGCGGCGCGGCAGGTTATTTGCGATCCGGCGGGCATCCGGCATAAACCGCAGCAGAAACCTGTCGATGAACGAGCCCGCCGTCTTGTGAAGGTGCAGGTAGATGAAGCGCTGGGTGACTATCATCTAATCGGGCGTGGGAAAGCGGTCGTGGGCCAGGCGGATCTGCATCTCGTGCATGTGATAATCGATGATGAGAACGTCCAGGTGGCCGAGCACATCCATGCCGATCAGCAGCACCGGCTGGTCCGTCAGCTTCCAGTGCTCGAACAGATACATGTCGCCGAAAGTGATGTGCGCGCCGCGCACGATCAGGTCGCCGATCTCGATGTTGGGTGCCTGCAGATAGTCCCCAGTCTGCACTTCGAGCGTCACCCCCATGACTTCGGCATGCGGCGTGCGGCGCGGCGGGTGGCGGATGAGAGCCGTGCGCAGCGCCGGATTGCCGACGCTCTCCTGCGAACCGGTGTCGATCACGGCTTTGCAGCGGATTCCGCCGACCCGCGCCTCGGCAATCAGGAGTCCCCCTGCCGTCTCGTGCAGTCGAACGACGCTGAAGCCGACCCCGGCGCGCTGGTCGTGGGAGCGGGCGATGACCAGCTTGTCGTGGGCGAAGTCGGCGAAGATCCGCTTGCTTGCGAAGCCTTCGTTGCCGAGCACACCCTGCGCACCGCCGAACACGTCCGCCACCACCGGCAGCGTGGTGGGACCCATGAGCAGATCGCCGACCTCCATCCTCGAGACCGAAATCGTCGGCACGACCGCCGAGCCGGTGAGCCCGGTGACGACGGTGGCAGCGTTTGCGTTGGCCGCCCCGAGCGTACGCGCCGAGGCCGCCGTGAGCGCCGAATGGTTGGCTCCGGTGTCGAGCACGAGCCGGAAGGGTCCCTTGCCGTCGATCATCACCGGCGCCCAGATCCGCCCGATGCGGTCCAGCCGGGTGGGTGCCACGAACCGCGGCTCCTTGCCCTCCACCATGACTTCGGCCAGGGGCGCGTCGGGAAGCGCCGGCAGCGGCTGCGCCGTTGCCGACCCCTGCGTGACCGGGTCGGGTACCGCCACCTGAGGCGGGACCGGCGGGGCGGCGGCGGACGGATCCGGGACGCCTGCTGCCGCTGGAGGGCAAAGTACGAGCGCCAGCAGGCAGAGGCAGCCGAGCGTCTCCCGGGATGAGATCACGTCTCACAGTACAGCATGGTGCAGTGCATAAGACCAGACGCCGGCCGCAGATCCCGGATCCTGCGGAAATTCAGCGTCCACAGGAGCGCTGCCAGTCCTGCGGCTTCGCCCCGGGGTTGTGCCAGCCGCAGGGCCCCTGCAGCAGCCGCTCGGCCTGCGGCGGTCCCCAGCTCCCCGGCGCGTACTCGATGGGAAGCGCCGCACCGCGCAGCAGCGGATCGACGATCGCCCAGGCCGCTTCCACTTCGTCCTGGCGCGCGAAATGCGCCGTATCGCCGATCAGCGCGGCGCTGATCAGGACTGCATAAGCGTCGAGGTCGCCCCCCTGCTCCTCGGCGACGAACAGCTCCACGTCGCGGCCGGTCATCGTCGGGCCGGGGTTCTTGGAGTGCGCCCCGAGCGCGATCGCCACCTCGGGGCCGACGCGGAAGCGCAGATGGTTCGGCTGTTCGGGGCCTAAGCTGCCGAACACCCGTGCCGGCGGCGGCCGCAGCTCCACCACCACCTCGGTGGCGGTCACCGGCAGGCGCTTGCCGGCGCGCATGTAGAACGGCACGCCGCTCCAGCGCCAGGAATCGACGTGCAGCACGAGCGCGGCATAGGTCTCGACGCGCGAATCGGCAGCCACGCCCGGCTCGCTGCGGTAGCCGGCGAACTGCCCGCGCACCAGCTCGGCGGGAATCGCCGGGCGGATCGCCCGCAGGACCTTGACCTTCTCGTCGCGCAGCGACTCGCCCTCGGTGTTCACCGGTGGCTCCATGGCGAGCAGCGCCACGATCTGCATCAGGTGGTTCTGCATCACGTCGCGGATCGCGCCGGCCTCCTCGTAGAAGCGCCCGCGGCCGGCGACACCGAGAGTCTCGGCCATGGTGATCTGAACGCTGGCGACGAAGTTGCGGTTCAGCACCGGCTCGAGAAACGAATTGGCGAAGCGGAAGTACAGGATGTTCTGCACCGCTTCCTTGCCGAGGTAGTGATCGATGCGGAAGATGCTCGATTCGGGAAAGTGGGCGTGCAGCGTCTGGTTGAGCCCGCGCGCCGAGGCCAGGTCGCGCCCGAAGGGCTTCTCCACCACGATGCGCGCGCCCTGCGCGCAGGTCGAGGCGCTCAGGTGCTCGGCGACCACCGCGAACATGCTGGGCGGGATCGCGAGATAATGCAGCGGCCGCTGCGCGGCACCGAGCGCCGCGCGCAGCCCGTCGAAAGTCGCGCGCGCGTTGTAGTCGCCGTCCACGTAGCGCAGCAGGCCCATGAGGCGCGCCTGCACCGCCGCGTCGATCGCCGGTACGAAGGCGGCGAGGCTCTCGCGTACCCGCGCCGCGAACTGCTCGAGCTTCCAGCCCTGGCGCGACACGCCGACGACCGGCACGGCGAGGATGCCGCGGCGCACCAGGTGATAGAGCGCCGGAAAGATCTTGCGGTAACACAGGTCGCCGGTCGCACCGAACAGTACGACGGCATCGCAGTCACGACGTTCCATTGTCTGCTCCCGCCGGCAGCGGCGCTCAGCCGCCCTTCTCGACGTGGCCCCCGAACCCGAGGCGCATCGCCGACAGCACCTTGTCGGCAAATTCGCCGCGGCCGCGCGAAGCGAAGCGCGCGTACAGCGCCGCGCTCAGCACGTTGGCGGGCACGCCTACGTCGATGGCGGCCTGCACCGTCCAGCGGCCCTCGCCCGAATCGGCGACGCGTCCGGCGAAGCCCTCGAGCCGCGCATCGCGCGTCAGCGCCGCGGCGGTGAGATCGAGGAGCCGCGAGGCGACGATGCTGCCGTGGCGCCAGACCTCGGCGATGGCCGCGAGGTCGAGCCGGTACTGATAGAGGCGCGGATTGGCGAGCGGCGCCGTCTCCGCATCCGGCCGCGCCGCGGCG
Organism: Steroidobacteraceae bacterium; assembly: GCA_035631515.1. Classification (GTDB taxonomy): domain Bacteria; phylum Pseudomonadota; class Gammaproteobacteria; order Steroidobacterales; family Steroidobacteraceae; genus 13-2-20CM-66-19. The sequence continues at coordinate 3,144 of DASQIP010000023.1, read as the reverse complement.
CTGTCGAGTCCCGCGTCGGCGTGCGCGAGCAGGTTGAACCCTTCGGCGTAGGCGGCCATCAGGCAGTACTCGATGCCGTTGTGGACCATCTTGACGAAGTGCCCGGCACCGTGCGGCCCGCAGTGGAGGTAGCCGAGCCCCGCCGCACCGAGCCCGGCAGCGCGGCCGGCGTCGGCGCCCGCGGGCAGCCGCCCGCCCGGCGACAGCGTCGCAAACACGGACTCGAGTCGCGCGACCGTCGCGGCCTCGCCGCCGATCATCAGGCAGTAACCCTGCTCGAGGCCGAGCACGCCGCCGCTCGTGCCGACGTCGAGATAGTGGATCCCGGCGGCGGTGAGCTCGGCGGCGCGCCGGATGTCGTCCTGGTAGTTGGAATTGCCGCCGTCGATGAGTACGTCGCCGGGCACAAGCAGCGGCCGCAGCTCACCGATCACGGCGTCGACGCCCGCCGCCGGCACCATGATCCAGATGGCGCGCGGGCTCTTGAGCGAGCGCACCAGCTCCGCGAGCGAATGCGCGCCGCGCACGCCGGATCCCGCGACGGCCTTGACGCTCTCGGCGCCGCGGTCGTAGGCCACGCACTCGTGACCGCCCTTCGCGAGGCGGCGCACCATGTTGGCGCCCATGCGCCCGAGTCCGATCATGCCGATCTGCATCGCACGCCTCCATACCAGGCCGATGTCCGCAGCGATCGCTCCCTGGGACTTGCGGCCATCAGACTAGTCTCCATAGCGGTAACCGAAACGCTCGATCAGGGCGCTGTCGCGCTGCTCGACCAGCCGGCGCAGCGCGGCATCGTAATAGTCGCGGTAGTGGCCGTGCTCCGACACATTCTGTGCCGGCGCCCGGGCAATGTAGGCAGCCATCGGGGAATCGACAGGCTGCCCCACGGACGCAAACATGGACTGAAGCTCCGAGCGCATGCGCTCCATGCAGCCGATGTGCGGGGTGCCCGGGCCCTCGTACATATACCGATAGAGGTAGCTGTAGAACCCAAGCCCCGAACCGCGGATTGCTTCGAGCGCAAAACCGGGAAGGTTGATGCCACGATTCACATATGCCGGTGGCAGCGCGGCGATCAGCTGATCCAACAGCGCTGGATTATCGCCGAGCTCGATCAGATTGCGCACTGTACCACGGAAATCCAGGGTTCGGTCCGCGCTCATCAGCTGGAACAGCACATTGGGCTGCCGGCGCTGCGACTGAAACGCGTACCAGGACAGGTAGTAACTCCACGGGTTGCGTACCAGGCCAAGTACCGGCAGTGCGGCGCTCCCGGCCGGCACCAGCGAGCGTGGCAGGTGATAGCCCACCTGGCGCGCATCCGGAACGAAGCGCAACAGACACTCGTTGACGAAGGTCCCGCCTGACTTGTGCAGATGCAGGAACACGAAGCGACCGGTAACGATCATGCGTCGGCGTGCGCGACCTGATGAGCGGGAAAGGCAAAATGCCGGTCGACGGCGGCATCCACGCGCCCCAGTGCACCTTCACCGGCTGCCAGCAATTGCAGCAGCGCGGCATCGGGCAGGAAATCGCAGATCAGATGGGTGCGCGGCGCGTCGGGATCGGCATTCCATACCGCGTGCGGGCCGCTGTTGTTGAGCGCCCAGACTTCGCCCGCCCGCATCGTATAGGTGCGATACGCGGCAACCATGAACACCCGCTCATGGGTCACGACCGGCACGTGGATGCGTATGGTCTGCGCGAAGTACGGCGCCCGATCCACGTGCGGCGCGATGCTGGCGCCGCCGGGCAGCCGCGCCAGCAGGCAGCGCAACGGCCTCGCCGGAATCAGCACTTCGATGATCGAACGGACGTACGGCAGCAGTGCGAGTGGCGGGCGCTCCTCGATCGGCTTGTCGCCCTCGGCAGGCGCATGGCCGCGCAGGAACAGGGCCTCGGCCGGCCGGTGAACGCCGACCCTCCCGCCGGTGGTACCCCAGAGCTCAGCGGGGAGCGCCGCCACCTCCTGCTGCAACCGCCCGGCATCGACGCGCAGCGGCAGCCGCAGGCAGCCGCCGATGAGCCGCGCCTTGTCGATGAACGGGGCGCCCGGAATTTCCAGCATGGCTAGTTCGGTACCCGGCGGATCTGCGCGCCGAGCTGCGCCAGCTTCTCCTCGATCGCCTCGTAACCGCGATCGATGTGATAGATGCGCTCGACGTCGGTACGCCCTTCCGCCACCAGGCCGGCCAGTACCAGGCTCGCGGAGGCGCGCAGGTCCGTGGCCATCACGGGCGCGGCGGTCAGCTTCTCCACGCCGTGAATGATGGCGGTATTGCCCTCGAGGCGGATCTCCGCTCCCATGCGCCGCATCTCCAGCATGTGCATGAAGCGGTTCTCGAAGATGGTCTCGGTGATCGTGCCGACGCCCTTCGCCACGGTGTTGAGCGCGGCGAACTGCGCCTGCATGTCGGTCGGAAACGCCGGATAGGGGGCGGTGCGCACGTCGACCGCCTTGAGCTCGCGGCCGCGCATGTCGACCTCGATCCAGTTGTCTCCCACCCCGAGCTTCGCGCCCGCCTCTTCGAGCTTGGCGAGCACTGCATCCAGGTGGTCGGGGCGCGTGTTCTTCACCCGCACGCGGCCGCCCGTGATGGCGCCGGCGACCAGATAGGTGCCGCTCTCGATGCGGTCCGGCAGCACTTCGTAGGTCGTGCCGCGCAGCCGCTCGACCCCGTGTACCACGATCTTGTCGGTGCCGGCGCCGTGGATGCTCGCCCCCATGGCGATGAGGAAGTTGGCGAGGTCGACGACCTCGGGCTCGCGGGCCGCGTTCTCGATGACGGTCTCGCCGTCGGCGAGCGTCGCCGCCATCATCAGGTTCTCGGTTCCCGTGACCGTCACGGTATCGAGCACCAGCCGTGCGCCCTTCAGGCGCTGGGCGCGCGCGCGGATGTAACCGCCCTCGATGGTGATGTCGGCGCCCATCGCCTGGAGCCCCGCCACGTGGATGTTCACCGGACGCGCGCCGATCGCGCAGCCTCCGGGGAGCGACACGTCGGCGCGCCCGTGGCGCGCCACCAGGGGGCCGAGCACCAGGATCGACGCACGCATGGTCTTCACCAGGTCGTAGGGCGCGAAGCACTCGCGCACCGTCGAGCCGTCCACCTCGATGCGCATGCGCTCGTCGATCGTGAC